>JBIICO010000263.1:0-4511 GCA_044238855.1 Caulobacter sp. | reverse complement strand
CGACCTCGTCATCTCGCTGTCGCCTGAGGACCAGCACCGAGCGGTCGAGCTGGCGCGGGGCAGGGCGGTCGACATCGCGTACTGGCCGACCCTCGATCCGACCCTGGTCGAGGGCTCGCGCGAGCAGCGGCTGGAGGCCTATCGCGCCGTCCGGGACGAACTGGCGAGGCGGATTCGCGAGCGTTTCGGCAAAGCATCGACGTTCGGGGGGTAGACGCGCTATAATGGGGGTCTTGGAGCCGCGGCTCGCGACCCGAATCTTCGGCGCGGGCCGTTTGCTTATTGAATTCGCTCGCATCCGGACTGTGCCGGTGGGGCCCAACGAGAGGCCGTATGGCTAAAGAAGAACTGCTCGAGTTTCCGGGGACGGTCAGCGAACTGCTCCCGAACGCCACCTTCCGCGTGAAGCTGGAAAACGACCACGAGATCATCGCCCACACCGCCGGCAAGATGCGCAAGAACCGCATCCGCGTGCTGGCCGGGGACAAGGTGCTGGTCGAAATGACGCCCTACGACCTGACGAAGGGCCGCATCACCTACCGCTTCAAGTGAGCAGTCCCGCCGTGCTGGTCCTCGCCAGCTCGAGCCCCAGACGCCTGGAGCTGCTCCGGCAGGTCGGCATCGAGCCCGACCACGTAGATCCCGCCGACATCGACGAGACCCCCGGCCGCGACGAAACCCCGCGCCGGCTGGTCGAGCGACTGGCCATCGAGAAGGCCCAGGCCGTCTCTGTGCGCCATCCGCAGGCCTATGTGCTGGCCGCCGACACGATCGTCGCGGTCGGCCGGCGGATCCTCGGCAAACCCGTGGACGAGGCGGAGGCGCGCCGCATGATCCGCATGCTGTCCGGCCGCGCCCACAAGGCGCTGACCGGCGTGGCCGTGATCGCGCCGAACGGCAAGGTCGCCTCGCGGCTGGTCGAGGCGCGAATCTCCTTCAAGCGGATCACCGACCAGGAGCTGGACCGGTTCATCGCCGGCGGCGACTGGACCGACGCGTCCGGCGCCTACAAGATTCACAAGCTGGCGGGGGCCTTCGTGACCAACCTGCAGGGCTCGTTCACCACCGTGGTGGGCCTGCCGCTCTACGAAACCGTCGGTCTCCTCGAGGGGCTCGGCTGGCGCAGGGGCGCGGCATGAGCGGCGTCCGCGCCTACTTCATAGACCGGGGCATCGGCGAGACGCGCGGCGTGGTCACGCTGGACGGCCGACCCGAGCGCCTGCTGATCGCCCGCGACGGCGAGCCCCAGCCGCTCCTGCTGGGCGCGCGCAGCGTCGCCCGGGTGCGCAGCGTCGAGAAGGCCATCGGGGCCGCCTTCCTGGACCTGCCGGGCGGCGGCGAGGCGATGCTGTCGCTGCGCCAGGACGAGACGCCGCCGGTGCGCGGCGCCTCGGTCGAGGTCGAGATTCGCACCGAGCCGCGCCACGGCAAGCTGGCCACCGTGCGCCTGATCGGCGAGGCGACCGGCGAGCCGCGCCTGCTGGAGCCGGCCCCGACCATCGAGGCCGAACTCTCCGCCCTGGCCAAGGACGGCAAGCTGGTCGAGGGATTCGGCGCCCGCGAGGCGGCCGAGGCGGCCCAGGCCGAGGCGCTGGAGACCGTCCACGCCCTGCCTGGCGGCGGCAACATCGCCATCGAGCCGACCCGCGCCCTGATCTCCATCGACGTCGATCTGGGCGGTCGTCCGGGCAGCGACACCAAGAGCGCTGCGCGGAAGGCGAATCTGACCGCGCTGGGCATGTCCGCGCGGCTGCTGCGGCTGAAGGGCCTGGGCGGCCTGGTGATCTTCGACCTGGTCGGACGCGGCCATGACGGCAAGGCGATCGACGGCGCCGCCCGCGCCGCCTTCGGCCCCGACAATCCCGGCGTGGCGATCGACAAGATCAGCCGTTTCGGCACCCTGACCCTGACGGTGCCGCGTCGCCGCCGGCCGGTGCTCGACCTGCTGCTCGACGACTCCGGCGCGCTGACGCCCGTCTCCGCCGCCCTGGCGCTGGTCCGGGCGATGGAGCGGGAAGGGCGGGCCTCGCCCGGCGGACGGCTGACGGCGCTCTGCGCCCCGGCGGTGCTGGCGGCGTTCGAATCCTACCGCGCCGCCCTGACCGACCGGCTGGGCGCGCGATTCTCCGTCGAGGCCCGCGAAGGCTGGTCCAGCGACCGCTTCGAGGTGATCGCGCGATGAGCAGGACCTGTCCGATCTGCGGCAAGCCGACCGTGCAGGACTACCGTCCGTTCTGCGGCAAACGCTGCGCGGACAGGGACCTGCAGAAGTGGTTCACGGGCTCCTACGCCATCCCTGTCGTCGAGGACGAGGAGGAGCCGAGCGTGGCTTCACTGGAAAACGACGACGGATGACTGTGACCGCTGGACTTGCCGGAAACCCTCTTCTATAGACGCGGCCTCCCGCGATCAGCGGGGCCCGTCGCGGCTTTGGCCTGGGTAGCTCAGTTGGTAGAGCAGCGGATTGAAAATCCGCGTGTCGCTGGTTCGATTCCGGCCCCAGGCACCACCGTCCACGATCATGGTTCGCCCGCAGATTGAGCCGCGAG
Source organism: Caulobacter sp. (assembly GCA_044238855.1). Lineage (GTDB taxonomy): Bacteria > Pseudomonadota > Alphaproteobacteria > Caulobacterales > Caulobacteraceae > Caulobacter. The sequence continues at coordinate 1,962 of JBIICO010000263.1, read as the reverse complement.
CCACATTCCCAAAAGAGACCCACGTTTCATGAGCCGTGCTGCGCCGCAGCATGCCATTTCTCTTGGAAAGGGAAAAACTCCCGATCTTTCCCGATAATCAGATTGTGCAGTGCAATAAAACTGCGCGGGGTCACGAAACCGACGCAGAAAAACCCCCGGGCAAGACCCTTGACGTTAGAGAAAGGGGTTGCCAAAGGGCGGGTGCGCCAAGTCTAACTTGGCCAAACGACCCGACGGTCATCCGACCGCCGGGCCGTCTTGCGCCTTCGGAACGCCATCTTCGACGCGAAAAGATCGAGGAGTGTGTTGCGGGTCGGTGCAGCGACAGCGGTTTACCGGTCTAAGGCTTCGCGCCGGATGACCGGACAGATTTCAAAGTAGGGTAGGAAACGCTCTCGCGCGACGACCCTCGGTCCAAACTAGCTAGACCAACCAGGAACTGGCGAAAGATGCTCGACAACAAACGACTGACCCCCCTCATCGCGATCATGGGCGCTGCCGCGCTGATGATCAGCGTTCCGGCGTTCGCGCAGGACGCGGCCGCTCCGGCCGCCGATCCGGCCGCCGCCTCCGCCCCGGCCGCTGATGCCGCGGCCGTGCCTCCGGCTGCTGACGCCCCGGCCGCTCCCGAGGAAGCCGACAGCAAGGCTCCGCCGACCATCGACAACCACGGCGGCAAGATCACCGTCATCTCGATGTTCATGGATGCCGGCCTCGTCGTTAAGATCGTCATGATCGGCCTCGTGCTCGCCTCGATCTTCTCGTGGGTGCTGCTGATCACGAAGCTGGTCGAGTTCGGCTCGCTGAACCGCAAGTCGGACCGTTTCGTCGAAGCCTTCCGCTCGGCGAAGACCATCCAGGACATGGGCCGCGTGGCCATGTCGGACGAATTCGAAGGCAACCCGCTGGCCGATATGGCCGCCGCGGCCGCCGCCGAAGTCCAGCTGTCCATCCAGGCCGGCCTGGCGGTTAGCGGTGCTCACCGCGAATCCACCATCGCCCGCGCCCAGACGGCCACGGCCGCCGTTCAGTCGTCGCTGTCCAAGCGTCTGTCGAGCGGCATGCAGTTCCTGGCCTCGGTCGGTTCGTCGGGTCCGTTCATCGGTCTGTTCGGCACCGTCTACGGGATCATGCAGTCGTTCATCGGCATCGCGAACACCAACACGACCAACCTGGCCGTCGTCGCCCCCGGCATCGCCGAGGCGCTGCTCGCCACCGGTATCGGCCTGTTCGCCGCCATCCCCGCGGTTATCTTCTACAACTACTTCCAGACGCGCGTTTCCGCGTATGGCACCCGCTCGGACGGCTTCAACGCTGAACTGATGAACGCCATCTCGCGGCAGCTCGACAAGGGGGCCTAAGCACAATGGGAGCCAAACTTTCAGGCTCCGGCGGCGGCAGCAGGTACCAGGTCGAACAGAACAGTGAAATCAATGTGACGCCCTTCGTGGACGTCATGCTGGTCCTCCTGATCATCTTCATGGTGGCGGCGCCGCTAGCCAGTGTCTCGGTCGAGCTGAAGCTGCCCACCGCGGTAGCCAAGCCCCGGCCGAACCCGCCGAAGCCGGTGTACATTTCGATCCAGAAAGGCGGGGCCCTCTACATCGGGGACTTCCCCACCGATCTGGCCACCATGGGCGAAGACCTGCGCAAGCAGGTCGGCAAGCGGGACCCTTCGAAGGAGCGGCTGTTCATCCGCGCCGACAAGGAAGTCCGCTACGGTGAGTTCATGCAGGTGATGAACACGTTGCAGGACAATGGCTTCTACAGCGTGGCGCTCATCGGCCAGGACGACTCCAACGCGGCAGGGGGGTGACGCATGGCTGAGCAAGACGTGCATATCGTTCACAACCCGTTCGACCCGCCCAAGGCGAAGCTGAACCCGGTCGCGCTGATCATCGCAGCGGTGATCGTGCTCGGTGCTCACGTGGTGATCGTGGCCTACCTCTATCAGATGCGCTT
>JBIICO010000163.1:0-7861 GCA_044238855.1 Caulobacter sp. | reverse complement strand
GGGCCGCGGCGCCGTGCCGCTCTACAACCTGATGGAAGACGCCGCGACGGCCGAGATCAGCCGCACCCAGCTATGGCAATGGACCCGACTGGGCGCGAGCCTCGAAGATGGCCGGGCCATGAGCGAGGCCCTGTTCGGCGAACTCTACGAGGACGAACTGGCCGGCCTGCGCCGCGACTACCCGTCCCCGCGCCTCGAGGAAGCCGCCCGGCTGTTCCGCGCGCTGGTGCTGGCCGACCGGCTGGAAGAGTTCCTCACCTCACCCGCCTATGAGGTGCTCGCCCATGGCTGACGTGGACATGCCCAAGGTGCTGGCCTTCGATGTGTTCGGCACGGTGGTCGACTGGCGCTCCAGCATCACCGCCGAGTCCGCCCCGTTTTTGAAGCGCATCGGGCGCGAGGATCTGGATCCGGCCGCCTTCGCCGACGCTTGGCGCCGTCGCTACTTCATCGGGATGATGGCCTACGCCGCCTCGGGACGCGGGTTCGTCACGCTGGACTTGCTCCACCGTGAGATGCTCGATGAAACGCTGCGCGCCGAGGACGTCGACCCCGCCCGCCTGGACGAGGCGCTGCTGCAGGACTGGACCTTCGCCTGGCGTCGGCTCAAGCCGTGGCCGGACTCGGTCGAGGGGCTGACGCGGCTGAAGCGCCACTTTCCGATCGTCACCCTGTCGAACGGCAACATCGCCCTGATGGTGGAGATGGCGCGTCGCGGCGGACTGCCCTGGGACGCGATCTTGGGGGCCGAGGTGACCCAAGCCTACAAGCCCGATCCGCGCGCATATCTCGGCACGGCGGAGATTCTGGGCGTGGCGCCCGGCGAGGTATGCCTGGTGGCCGCTCACCACGGGGACTTGGCGCCGGCCCGCGCTTGCGGCCTGAAGACAGCCTTCATCTCGCGGCCGGACGAGTACGGCGGCCGTCCCGCGCCGGACGCCAAAGCGGCCCAAGCCTGGGACTGGTCGGCCGATAGCCTTGTGGGGCTGGCTGAAAAACTCGATTGTTGAAGGTATCTCCGGCTCAAGCCAGCTTAATAGCGTCCCGCGAAATGCAGGATCAGAGGTTCGACTTGGTCGGTGCCCGCCAAGGTCCGCTTTGGCGCATGCCGGAAGTCGCTGTTCGACTTGCCCACTACGCGCCGAGGGTCTGATTTCGGCCCTGCGCCAATGTATGCTCATGGCGCACAATGGACATGGGCCGCCCGGACGATGCGGTCTATCATCCCAACCTCGTTAACGCCGGCTGGGCGTTGATGCGTGGCGCCTCGGCCCAACGCGAACTAGGGACCTCTCAGTATTCGAAGTCCCTGGCCGTCTCGATGGTCCGCAGGTCGACGGCGAACCAGAATGTGGTCCCTTGGCCCACCCGGCTTTCGGCGCCGACCTCGCCGCCCATCAGCTCGATCAGACGCTTGGAAATGGCCAGGCCCAGGCCGGCACCCCCGTATTGACGTGTCGTGGAGCCGTCGCCCTGAACGAACCGCTGGAAGAGATTGGCCAGTATCTCGGGTGCGACGCCTATTCCCGTGTCGATCACCGAGACCCGCAGGCGCGTCTGCCCGTCCTTCGCGGGTGTGGCCTCCACCGTCAGGCGCACGCCGCCTTCGTGAGTAAACTTCGCGGCGTTGCCGAGAAAGTTCAGCAACACCTGCTTGAGGCGCGGCGCGTCGCCCACAAGCGTCTCGGGCACCTCGTCGTCGACCACGACGTCGTAGGTGAGGCCCTTGTCATCGAGCTGGACCTGGATGATGTCCGAGGCCGTGGCGACCAACTCACGCACGTCGAATGGTCGGGCCTCTATGACCATCGCGTCGACTTCCAGCCGCGAATAATCGAGCACGTCGTTGATCACCGACAGCAACGCTTTGCCGGCAACGTTGATGCGGTCGGCGAACCGTCTTTCCTTTGCGTCAAGCCCCGTGCTTGCGAGTAGGAGGCCTGAGAAGCCGATGACGCTGGTCAGCGGCGTGCGCAGTTCGTGGCTCATGTTGGCCAGGAACTCGGACTTGGCCTCGGACGCCGCCTCCGCGCGGTCTCTGGCCTCTCGGAGGGCGTCCTCCAGGCGGCGGCGCTCGGTGATGTCACGGATGACGGCTACCATCTCCAACGGCTTGCCGCTCTCGTCGCACACGGTCTGGAAGTCGGTCTCGACCCAGATCGCCGATCCATCCTTGCGAAGGGCCCGGTGTTGCAGGCGGACCCGGTCGAGGCCGCGACCCATGCGGCCGAAGGCTTCCAGCAGTTCGGGCCGGTCGTCCGGATGCACGAAGTCCTGGGCCGGTCGGCCGGCCATCTCCCGCGGATCGTAGCCGAGCAGGGTGGTGACCGCAGGCGAGATGTAGTTGCTCGCGCCATCGAGGCGCAGGCGGGTCACCACGTCGCCCATATGGTCGGCCAGAAGCCGGTAGCGGGTCTCGCTGCGGCGAACCCGTTCAAGCGCCGCCTCGCGCTCGGTGATGTCCTGGATGAGGCCGACGATGGCCGTCACCTCGCCGATGTCGCTCAGCTCGCAAACCGCCTTGGCGACCACAGTTCTGACCTCGCCGTCGTCGGCTCGCCGAATCCGCACCTTGAGTTCGCCGCCGGTGCGGTTCTCCGCGCATCCGCGCAGAAACCGCTCCAGGTCAAGCTGATCCGGGCCTTCGTAAAAACCCATCACCCAGTCGAGCGTCGGCGTCACGGCGCTGTCGGCCCCATGGATCCGATAGACCTCGGCCGACCAGGTTATGGCGTCGGTCGTCAGGTCGTAGCGCCAGTGCCCGACGCCGGACATGGCCTCGGCCAGCTCGAGCAGGCGCCGCTTCTCGTCGGCCGCGCGCCGCTCGCCGGCCAGTTCCAGTTCATCGACCACCACAGCGGCGAGGCCGCGCAACTGGCTTTCGCGCGCCGCGTCGAAGTCGGGCCTCGGCTTGCTGTCGATGACGCAGAGGGTGCCCAGATTATGCCCGCCCTTACCCGTCAGAACGGCCCCGGCATAGAACCGGACGTGGGGCGGCCCGAGGACCAGCGGATTGTCGGCGAACCGGGGATCGGCCGCCGCGTCCGGCACGACCATCACCGCACCTTGGGGCAGTGCGATCGCGTGGCTACAGAAGGCGATGTCGCGGTCCGTCTCGCAGGCGTCCAGGCCCAACCGGGACTTGAACCACTGGCGCTGGGAGTCGACCAACGACACCAACGCGATCGGAACGTCGAAGATCGAGGCAGCCAGGCTGGTAATGCGGTCGAACCGCGGCTCGGCCGGAGTGTCGAGCACGTTCAGCGCCATCAGCGCGGCGATGCGGTCATCTTCCCCTTGATCCACGTCTGCCATGGCCTGTCGGTGAACTCATCCTCTCGATAACGCCGCAGCGCGCGTTAAGGACGAGTTCTGTCAACACGCGATTGTCACGGGCCATCCGCTCATCAGTTGGCAATAAGGCTCAGGCAAGCTGCACGCCGGGCTCGACCCAGGAGAGCGCGTCATTTCCCGAACTGCGCCCGACCCCAAGCCGACAATCCGAAAGCGCTTTATTCAGGCGCTGGCGGTGGTCTCGCTGTTGCTGCTGGTCATCGGCGCGGAGCTGGTCACGGAGTTCCGGCGAGGTCGCGAGCTGCGCGCCGCGGTCGATCATTCCTATGAGACCCGAACGCAGATCCAGAAGGTGTTTTCACTGCTCCAGGACGCCGAGACCGGCCAACGCGGCTACATCATCACCGGCGACCGCCAGTTCCTGCAGCCCTACGAGCGCGCAGTCCGGGACCTTGACGGCCAGATGGCCACGCTCGACGGCATGCTGACCGAGGACGCGGCGCAGGAGGCCGACTTCCAGAAACTGGGCCAGCTGGTCAAGGTTCGCCAGCAAGCTTTCGTCGTCGGGATGAAGGCCGGCGAGACGACCGGAGTGCGATCGCCGGCGCTTCTGGCCGCCTCGCGTGACGGCAAGGTGATCATGGACAGGATCCGCGTCGTCGTGGACCGCATGATCACCCGCGAAGCGGCGGGGCTGGCCCGGCGGTCGCAAGAGTCCGCTGCCCGAACCGCCCAGGCCGAGCGGCTGGTCGTCGGCCTGTTCGCGATCCTGCTGGTCGTCGTCGGCACGACCGTCTTCGTGACCTGGCGCTATGCTCGCACCCGCCAGCAACTTCTCGGTAGGATCGAGGCCACACTCGCGCGCCAGCAGGCGGTCTTCGACAGCGCCATCGACGCCATCATAACCCTCAATCCTAGCGGCAGCATCGAATCCATCAACGCCGCCGGGGAAGCCATGTTCGGCTATTCCGCGTCCGAGCTCGACCGCCGCGACGTCTCCATGCTGATCGACCTCGCGGAAAACGGGGAGGGCTCGTTCCTGTCGCGGCTGGGCGCCTCGCAGGGGGCGCTTCAGCACGGACTGCTGCGGGAGCTCACCGCCCGCCGCCGCGACGGAGAGACCTTCCCGGCGGACGTGGCCCTGGGCGCCATGGAGTTGCCCACCGGCGTGCATGTGGTGGCCGTGGTCCGCGACATTTCCGAAAGGCGGCGCATGGAGCAGATGAAGGACGAGTTCGTCTCGACCGTCAGCCACGAGCTGCGCACGCCGATGACCTCTATCGCCGGCTCGCTGGGGCTGCTCGCCGCCGGCGCGGCGGGCGAGCTGCCGGACAAGGCGGTCCGCCTCATCGGGATCGCCCAGGCCAACAGCCAGCGGCTGGTGCGGCTGATCAACGATATCCTGGACATCGAAAAGATCGAGTCCGGCAAGCTGCAACTTGAGCTGAAGCCGCTCGACCTCCGGGAGATCGCCGAGCGCTCGATCGAGGGGGTGAAGGGCTTCGCCGACCAGCACGGCGTCGCCATCAACTTCGAGCCGGGCCTGGCGGCGCCGGTGCGTGGCGACTCCGATCGCCTGATCCAGGTCGTCACCAACATGCTGTCGAACGCTTGCAAGTTCTCGCCAACAGGCGGGGAGGTGGCGGTCAGCGTCAATCCCGAGACCCGGCTGGCGCGGCTCAGCGTCGTCGATCACGGTCCCGGGATTCCCGACGGCTTCCGGGCCCGCATCTTCTCCAAGTTCGCCCAAGCCGACGGCTCCGACAGCCGCAGCAAGGGCGGCACGGGGCTTGGGCTGGCGATCGCCCGCGAGATCGCCGAGCGGCACGGCGGTCGCCTGTGGTTCGAATCGACGCCGGGGGAGGGCGCCACCTTCCACCTCGACCTGCCGCTGGCCGCTGGGGCCGTTTCCGAGGCGCTTCTGGACGGACCCCGGCTGCTGATCGTCGAGGACGACGCGGATGCGGCCGAGGTCCTGCGTGAGATGCTGGAGCGCGACGGCCTTTCCGCCGACGTGACCCCTACCGCCCGGGATGCGCTGGCCGCCGCCCGCGGCGGTGTCTACGCCGCCGTCCTGGTCGATCTGCAGCTGCCTGACGCCGATGGCATCGGCCTGATCCGAGCCCTCCGCGCCAGCCGCGAAACGCGCGATCTTCCGGTGGTGGTCGTTTCCGCCGACGTCGCCCGCGGCAAGGCGAGGGGGCGGACCCTCGAAGTGGTCGACTGGATGGAAAAGCCTTTTGACCAGGATCGGCTTCGCAGCGCCGTGGCGGCCATGCTAGCCAGCAGCGTCGACCGCAAGCCGGTGGTGCTGCAAGTCGACGACGACCGCGACATCCTGCAGGTCACGGCCTCAGCGCTTTCCGGTGTCGCGGACGTCGAGCAGGCCACCAGCCTGAGCACGGCGCGGGCGTTCCTCGCCCGCCGCACCCCCGATCTGGTCATTCTCGACCTTGGCCTGCCCGACGGCTCCGGCCTCGATCTGCTCGCCGATCTCGGCGACGAGGGTGGGCGCGCCACGCCAGTAGTCGTGTATTCGGCGCAGGACATGGATGCGGCGCTGGGCAGCCGCGTGGACGCCGTCCTCACCAAGTCCCGCACCTCGCTCGCCAGTCTTGCGCGCACGGTGCGACGGCTGGCGAACCGCAAGCAGGAGGCCCCATCATGAGTTCGATCCGGATTCTGCACGTCGACGACGAGCCCGATATCCGCGAGGTCGCGGCCTTGGCGCTAGAGCTCGATCCCGCCTTCGAGTTGCGGTCGGCGGCTTCGGGCGAAGCGGCGCTTGCGGTGCTGGCGGAAGGCTTCGCGCCTGACGTCATCCTGCTCGACGTGATGATGCCCTCGCTCGACGGGCCAGGGACGCTGGCGCAGCTGCGCAGGTTGCCGGGGTATGAGACGACGCCGGTCATCTTCATGACCGCCCGCGCCCAGACCCAGGAGCAGAACCGGTACGTCGCGCTGGGCGCCGTGGGCGTTATCACCAAACCCTTCGATCCGATGCTGCTGGCCGAACAGGTCCGCGATCTCATGGCGGGAGCCGCGGATGCTAGATGAGCGCTTCGAGGCTTTGAAGACCCGCTTCCGTGCGTTCTGCGGTCAGGAAGGCGCGCGGCTGCGGGCGCACCTGGCAGGGACCCCCGATCCGGGCCTCGCGGCCATGGTGCATGGGCTGGCCGGCGCGGCCGGCACGTTCGGCTATCCCGAGGTCGGCGATGCCGCGATCGCGCTGGACGACATCTTCGTGGAGGGCAGGACGCCGGCGCCGGAGGCCCTCGCCGATCTCGCCGACCGGCTGGAGCGGCTGGCGGCGTCCTAGCGGCGCGCGAAGCCCTTGCGGGTCATAGTTCCCCAGGACTGGCTCTTGCGCAGGTACTGCCACACGCCGCGCAACCGCCAGAAGTTGTTGAGCTGGCGATAGCCGAAGTTCTCGAGCACGGCGATGAGCGTCAGCAGCGCCAGGTCGCGGGCCCGAGGAAAGCGCCGCAGCTCCGATTCCTCCAGCGCCAGCGCGCCGACCGAGATCACCACGCCGAAGGTGGAGCTGACCGCCAGGAAGGCCAGCAGGTACTCGGTCGACAGCAGGCCGGCGAGCCAAAAGGCCGGGATCAGCAGATAGCCGAGCAGCTCGATGAACGGTCCCAGGACGTCGACCAGCAGGATGTAGCCGAAGCCCACCCCGCCGACGCGGCCGTAGCGCGGGTTCAGCAGCATGTCCCGGTGGCGCTCGAAGGTCTCCAGCGCGCCGCGATGCCACCGCGCCCGCTGCCGGCCCAGCACGCGGAAGTCCTCCGGCGCCTCTGTCCAGCAGACCGGCTCGGGAATGAAGGCGATCCGGTACGGCTGTTTGCGGTCGCGCATCAGCCTGTGGAGCTTGACCACCAGCTCCATGTCCTCGCCGACGGTCCCGTGGGTGTAGCCGCCGACCTCGACCACGTGCGCGCGGCGGAACAGACCAAAGGCACCGGAAATTATGGTCAGGGCGTTGATCCGACTGAAGGCCAGCCGAGCCATAAGGAAGGCGCGCAGGTATTCCACGGTCTGAAAGAGCGCCAGCAGATTGCGTGGCGCCCCAACCTCCACGACGCGCCCATGGTCTATCCGGCAGCCGTTGGCGATCCGGATCGTGCCGCCCACCGCGATCATGCGCTCCGGATCCTCGACGAAAGGCCGCACGGCGCGCAACAGGGCGTCCGGCTCCAGCAGGGAATCGGCGTCCATGGCGCAGACGATCGGCGCGCGGGCGATGTTGATGCCGGCATTGAGCGCGTCCGCCTTTCCGCCGTTCTCCTTGTCCACCACGATCAGCCGCGGCTGGCTGGGCGTTCCGTAAAGGCCTCGGATCGGCTTGTGGCTGATCGCCAGGTGGTGGCTGCGTTGCACGGGAGCCAGGCCGAAGGCTTCGGTTAGCACCTCCAGCGTGTTGTCCGCGGACCCGTCGTTAATCACCACGATCTCGAAGTTGGGGTACTGCAACGACAGCAGGGACCGGACGCTTTCGACGATCGTCAGCGCCTCGTTGTAGGCGGGAGCGAGCAACGAAATGGGCGGCGAAGCGTCGGCATAC
>JBIICO010000232.1:0-5309 GCA_044238855.1 Caulobacter sp. | reverse complement strand
GGTACGCGGGACCGATGGCGTCTCGATCAGCGTCGCCGCGGCGAGCGCAAGCTGGACCAGATAGACGAGGTTCTGCAGTAGCCCGGCGGCGATCACGAAGATCGCGATGAACTCGGCGAAACGAACGATAGCGTGCACCGCGCCGTCGATCATTGAAGTCCCCGTTCGGCCAGCGCCATCGAGGCCGAGCGTTGGACGATGTCGATCCCGGAACGGCTCGCCGTCCGCAGCCGCTCGATGCCGTCCAGGCCAAGCGCCGCCAAGGCTTCGGCAGCCCTGAAGCGCACCCACCATTCCTCATCGGCCAGGCGGTCGACCAGAAGCGGCACCAATTTTGCGACGCCGATCCGGCCGGCCGCTTCGCAGGCCTCGGATCGTACTTCCCATTGGCGGTCCAGGAAGGCGGAGGTGATGGCGACCTCCGCGGCCGGATGCCCGAGCATCCCCAAGGCGCGAACGGAGGCCGCGCGGACCAGGGGATTGGGCGCGCTCACATGCAGCATGAGCAGGCCCACGGCGCGGTAGTCGCCGCTGGCGCCCAGCGCGTCCGCCAGCGCGGCGCAGGCCGGCGGGGTGAAGTCGGTCCGCCCGAACGCAGTCAGTGCATCGTCCGGCGCGTCCGCAACCAGGCGCCGGAGCACCGGCCCGTAGAGCGGCGAGTCGGCCTGGTCGCGATGTTCCAGATTTCGGAGCACGGTGTCGATCGACGGCGCCGCGCCGATCTCGATCAGTCCGCGGATCGCGGCGATCCGCAATTCCGGATCCCGCACCGAACGGTAGAGGCGGCTCAGCGCCCTGCGGGTGTCCGCGCCGGGGAAGACTTCGAGGGCTTCAGCCGCGGCGAGCCGGCCGATCTGGCTGCCCTGCGACAACCGCGAGCGGAAGCGATCGTCGATATGGAGGCCCTGCAGGCCCGAGACGAGCCTGTCCCGCTCCGCGCCACGCACCAGGGCAAGCAGTTCAAGCAGCGTTTCGGCCAGAAGCCTCGCTCGCCGTTGGTACGGCTTCAGGCGGGCCGTCGCGTCGCCTGCTCCGGACATGATCGCCATATAGGCGGCGATGACGGCCTCGCGGTCGGCGGCCCGCGTCCGGTCGGACCGTTCCCGGACCAGGCGCGCCACGATCAGCGACGCCATCCACAGCAACGCGGCCGCAGCGAAAAGAAGAGAACCCCACCAAAGCAAGACGAGCAAGTTCACGCTCAAAATCGCCAGCCGAAGCCGACGGCGACCTCGTCGCGATCGTAGGCGTCTCGTTCCTCGTGCAGCCCGTTGATCCGCAGTGTCCAGCGGTCAGACAGGTCGGCGTCGAAGCCGAGGCTGAGCGCCCTTACGTCGACGGTAGCCCCGTCAGAGGTTTCCGGCGCGTCTGCGTAGCCCGCCTTGATTCGCAGGCTCGGAATGACCGCCCATGAGGCCCTTACGCTGTAGCCCGCCCGGTACTCGTCCGTCTCGTCCAGGACGTTGATCCAGCGCGCGCCGAGCACCAACCGTCCGCCGAATAGAGCTTGCTCGAGGCCGGGCTGAAGCGTCGAGACCGTGCCGGTCGGATAACGGGCGACGCCGCTGTCAAGGGTAAGAGTCGTGCCGCCGCCGCCAAGCACCAGATCGCCGCCGCCGCGCAGGGAGACCTCTGGCCGGTAGTCGGCGTCGGGCGTTCCGCCCAGAGCGGCATAGGCGCCGCCCCAATCGAAGCGCTGGTCATAGCGGGCCTCTAAAAAGGTGTTGATTGTCCCGAAGCGGTCGCTCTGCTCGATGGCCAGACCCAGGCTGGCCCGATTGTCGAGACGCCGGCTCAGGGCGACACTTGTCTCCCGCCAGGAGGGGAGCCCCTCGGTCAGGCTGCTGAAGGAGTAGCCGGCGTCGAGCCGCAAGTCGAGCGTGTCTCCTACGTCGGCGGCCAGCGAGCCGTCGAGGGCGGCAATCTCCGGATCGTCAGGGCGCAGGGCCCGGGCCTGGGCGGCCGCCACGCGGGCGGCGGCGAAGTCGCCCCGCCGCCGCGCCGCGCGGGCGCGTCCGACTTGGGCGTCGGCATAGGTCGGCGCCCGCTTGAGCACGGCGACGAAGGCGGCGTCCGCCTCGTCGAGCCGGCCTTCGGCCAGCAGGGCCAGGCCGAGGTTCAGGCGTGCGTCGACATCGTCCGGCCGTGCGGCCAGCACCGTCTGCAGCTTGGCGATCGCCGCGGCGCTGCGTCCGGACTGCCGGTCGCGAACCGCCTCGGCGTATAGCGCATCCGCATCGACGGTCTGGGCAAGCGCGACGCTGCGTTCAGCCGTGGCCGCGAACAGGAGAGCCGCCGCCGCGATCGCTGTTTTCATGATGGGGTCCTGTGGGCAGGAACCGGCGAATGCGCGCCACCAGTTCGTCCGGAATGAAGGGTTTGACGAGATAGTCGGCGGCGCCGAGTTGCAGGGCCCCGACGACATCCTGCTCGCGCTTCAGCGCCGTCAGCATGATCACGGGGAGGGCGGCTGTTTCGGGATCGGCTTTCAGGCGCCGCAGCACCTCGAAGCCATCTAGCACCGGCATCATCGCGTCCAAGACGATTAGATGAGGCTTTTGCGCCGAGATCTCGACCATGGCCGCGGCGCCGTCGCCCGCCGTGAAAATCTCATGGCCCGCCGCTGACAGCTTGTGTTCCACCAGGCCGCGCAGCAACGGATCGTCGTCTGCGATCAGAATTCTGGAACCGGGCATCGACGTTGCTCTCGCAGCTAGTAGTGTCCGAGCCCCCAGACACTGAGCTTAAGCCGTGAATCCGCCGTTTCCAACTCGCCTATCAAGGGAACTTCGCAGCGGCGAACAGTTTCCCACAAGCAATTGCCCCTGGGGCGCCGTTTGATCGCTGCCCTATGGCGAGATCGATCTTTCGCGTTGCCGATCGGCGGCCGGATCATCATGCCATGCCGCTGCCCCGGCTTGACCGCGAACTAGAGGCCCCTCGGCGCGCGCCCCGATAGACCTCTCGCATTCCCCTGCCTGTCGCAGGTTCGAGTCCGCTGGCGCCAGCGTTGGTCGGGATTCCGCACAAGCGGCGACGTCCGGTCTTGGCGCATTGCAGACGTCGCGGGTTCGAACTGGCTAGGCTGGGGGCTGCTTCTGACTCTTCTCTGACCTTGAGAAGGTCCGCTTTCTGGCAGCAGCCATAACGGCGCGACGATGGCCCGGGAGTGACTCTTCTCCGACCTTCAGAAGCCTGCTTTGGGTGGCGCCGGTGGCGGGGTTCAGCCATGTCGCGCTCGGGCCGCGCTGGATCGCACTAAACTCCCCCCATCTGATGAGACCGGCGCTTGCGATTCAACGAATTCGTGTAACTTGACCATGGCTCGCGCTTAGGCGCGGCGCGAAACGGGGCGGGGGCCAAGATGGATTCGACAGACGCTGCGGAGGCGCAACGAGAAGCCACCGCGACGATCCGGGGCTACAGCTATCAGTTCGACGCGAGCATTCTGGCCGTCCTCGCGGCGAATGCCGATGAGGCCGTCACGGTCTAAGGCGTCGAGGACTTCGACATCTCCACGGCGACCACGGACACCCATGGGCAGGTCAAATACTACGAAGCCCAGAAGCTGACGGACGCGAGGCTTCGCGACGCGGTTCTCCCGATGCTCAAGGGGTTTCTGAGCTACCCACCCGAAAAGCGTGAGCGGAAACGGTACATCCTCTACGGCCATTTCAAGGAAACGCCGAACTATCCGCCGGTCGATCTCGCCGTCCTCAAGCGGATCCTGGTGCAAGGATCCTTCCTGAAGGAAGCGGGCGACGACACCAAAAAGAAGAAGGTCGAGACCAACCTGCAGCTCGAACTCAAGGCCAGCGACGCCGACTTGGCGGATTTCGCGGCGCGTTTCGAGATCAAGATCACCGAGCCCATCGAAGAGCATCGCGCACGCGTGGTCGCCAAGCTTGCGGAGGCTCAACGCGTCACCAAGGTCGAGGCGGAAGGCTACACCTACCCGTCGGCCTTCACGGCGATGGCCGCGCTTTCCATGGAGCGCTCTCGAGAAACGCGCACCATCACCAGGAAGGTGTTCCTGAAAGCCATCAAGCCGGACGTGGCGATCTACTCGGCCTGGGCGCTCCGAGAGGAAAGCGAAACGGTGTTCTGCCGACGGATGCGGGATCAGCACTTCAGCGCGCTCAACGTCGAGAGCAAGGACAGGTTCTTCATCTTGACCCTCGCCGACGAAGACGGTGTCGATGACGCTTGGAAACTTGCCCAGCACGTCATCGACCGATGGAGCAGCCACAAGATGTCGCGCAAGCCGCTCAAAGAGCGCTACGCGCCGTTCTTCTTTTTTCCCCGGCTGGGTGCGCAGGACCTCGCCCAGCTCAAGGGCCGCCTATATGGCGCCGGCCACACGGTCACGGATGGCCACGCCTACAACCACGCGCCGTTTTCGATCCAGCACCTGATGCTGCCGCAGACCAAGGATCGCCCCGTGTCCGCGCGGCTCGTGGCGACGGCTGATCAGCTCTTGGAAGCGTTGGCGGCGGCCAACCTTCGCAAGCTTGTCGTGCAACTCCACACCGGCGACGCCCATGGCGTCGACCCGTCCATCTCGCAGATCGCGATTCCGATCACGAGCGCGAGCATGGCCCGTAAGATCCTTTGAGGACGATCATGACAGACTCCATCAACGCAGAAGTCGTCTCGGTATTCCCCAACAAGGTGAGGATCGCCGTCGACGACCTCAACTCGTTCCAGATCGCCGAGCAGTCGCTCCGGGTCGGCTCATTCCTGAAAATCTCCGACAACGACAGCGTCTCGCTGATCTGCATCATCGAGAACTTCTCGGTCGAGATGAGAGAGAAGGGGGAGACGGTCAAACGCATCTACATGATCGAGGCCTACCCTCTGGGCACGTTGTCGGGAACGACCTTCAAGCGCGGCGGAGACGAGCTGGCGATCCCCCCAAAGAAGGTCGTTCCAGCGACGCGAGCCGAGATCGCCGCCATCTACGCCAACGCGGTCAAGCCAGAGGAGCAATGCTGCTTCTCCACCCTGATGCGGCAACCCGACGTCAAGGTTCCGGTCCATGGCGACCGCTTCTTCAACAAGCACATCGCCATCGTCGGCGCGACCGGCTCGGGGAAGTCGTCCAGCGTTTCGACGATCCTCCAGGTCGCCACGCGTGCGAAGGCCGGCGAGTACACCGGCCTCAACAACTCACACGTCGTGATATTCGACATTCACGGCGAATACAAAACCGCCTTCCCGAAGGCGAAAGTGTTGTCCGCCGACGATATCGTGCTGCCCTACTGGCTCTTGAGCGACGGCGAGATGGAGGACATGTTCCTCGAATCCGG
>JBIICO010000261.1:0-4526 GCA_044238855.1 Caulobacter sp. | reverse complement strand
AACGCCGATCGGCAGGTCGTTCTTCCGCCCCTTGGCGTCGGTCTCGTAGACGAAGCCGAAGGCGCTGTAGTCGTTACGACCCTCGAACTCTGCCGGGTACAGAGACGGCAGAGTGCGCCACACGTCGTAGGGTACGCCGCTCTCGGGTTCGGCCCCGATGGAGCCGTACTTGAAGTGGTCTACATCGGATGCATAGCGAGGCGTCGCCGAGCCGCCGAGCCGAAGCGCGGCGCAGATGCCGACGCCCACCACCACCACGGCCAGCCCGATCAGCAGGGCCAACACGATCACGCCCAGCCGCAGCTTCCAGCGCCGCTCCGCCAGCCAGCCCTCGACCACCGTCACAGGTTGCTTCGCCGCCGCCATCCTACAGCTCCGACGCCAGAGGAATGCGCATGTCGGCGCGCGGTTTGTAGACGCTCATGATCTCGTCGATCATGGCCTCCCGGGACGGGAAGCGGGCTTCCTCGTAGCAGCCCATCGGGTTTTTCGGCGCGTTGGCCAGGCACTTGTTGCAGTAGGTGCACGGGATCGCCGGGCTGTCGGCGCCGGCCGCCCACTGGTGCAGCAGGTCCTTGTTGGCCATCAGCGAGCGGGCGATGGAGACGCCGTCGACGGCGCCGCTGGTGATCGCCTCGCGGATGAACGACGCCGTCTGGAAGCCGCCGGTGCTCAGCACCGGGATGTTGACGGCCTGGCGGATCGCCCGGGCCTCCTCCAGGCTGACGCCCTCGATCGGCATGCCCTTCTTCATCCGGAACCAGATCCAGCGGAAGATCGGCCGCAGCATCGGGTAACGGAACAGCAGGAAGTTGCGGAAGCCGTAGACGCCGGAACTGATCATCGCGTCGTAGGTCACCGCGAGGATGTCGAGCGGCAGGTCGCCCGGCGGGTTCAACGGGTGCGGGAACAGCGAGCCGGACGAGACGTGCAGCGCATCGGCGCCCGCCGCCTCGACCCACTTGGCCACCTGCACCGTGTCGGCCAGGGTGTTGCCCTTGCCCTCCCACGGGATGACGTTGTTACGGTCGATGGCGCTCAGCTTCACCTGCAGGTGGAAGTCGCGCCCGACCTTGGCCCGGATGGCGCTGATCACGTCGAGCAGGAAACGCGCCCGGTTCTGCAAGCAGCCGCCGTACTCGTCCTTCCGGTCGTTGATCCCCGAGCTGAGAAACTGCGTGAACAGGTAGCCGTTCGCCGCGTGCAGCTCGACCCCGTCGAGCCCGGCTTCACGGGCCCGGCGCGCGCCCTCGGCGAAGGCGTTCACCGTGTGATCGATATCGCCCTTGGTCATCGCCCGGCACAGGAAGCCGTGCAGGGTTTCCTTGTTGCTGGTCGAGGTCAGGCTCGGCCGCATCTGGTTGTGAACGCCGGGCAGGTCCATCTGCCGGCCGGAGTGACTCAGCTGCATGATGTACTTGGCGTCGAAGCTGTGGACGGCCTCGCCCAGCTTGCGCCACAGCGGGATGAACTCGTCGCGGTGTACGGTGGCGTAGCCGGCGATGATCCGGCCCTCCATCAGCACGGGGACGTAGGACGAGATGATCGTCCCAACCCCGCCGGCGGCGAACTTGCTCTCCCAGTTGATCCGCGTCTGGGTCAGCGAGCCGTCCTGATTGTCGAAGATGCCGGACAGGTTCGAGCGGAAGATCCGGTTCTTGACGGTCAGGTTGCGGAAGTGGAGCGGCTGGAAGATCGGGTCTCCGGCCGCCGCCGCGTCGGCGGGGGTGCGAACGGTCGGCGTCGCCGCCGGCGGAACGAGCGTCGTATCGGTCAAGGCCTGTTCCCCCCGGCGCTTCCCGCCAGCGCTTCCTGCCAGACCGCGCCGAGCAACGCGGCGGTCCAGTGGTGCGCAGGGCAGCGGCTCCAGCTTTCGGTCATGAACACCGTCTGGTGCGACGGACAGCGGTAGCGGGCGTCATCGAGCTGGAAGATCGTCAGCACGCCAGGCGTGACTTCGCCCCAGACGGTGCTGGCTGGGCTCTTCCACTGGCGCACCACATTGGCCGGCGCCACGGCGCATCGGCAGATGACGGCGTCCAGCGTCAGGCTCTCGCGGGCCATCGGCTCGCGCCAGATGCCGCGCATGATCTTCAGGCCCCGGACCAGGTTATGAACCGCGACACCGGTGGCGTGGACCGCGGCCGGATCTCCGTCGACCGGTTGGGCCAAGGTCTTGCGCGCCCGGCCGACCGCGCCGGTCAGGGCCCACCAGAGCAGCTGGAACGGATTGAACGAGCGCGGCGCCGCGTCGAGGGTCTTGGCCGCGCTCCAGCGCGCGGGACGCGCCTCGTAGCCCGGCGAGAACAGCTCGCCGACAGCGGCCTGGGCCGTCGGCCCCAGCACACCCTCGCCCCGCTCGCCGCGCACATAGGCGGCCAGCGTCGCCCGCTGGGCCGGCGTGCCGAGTTGGGCGTTCAGCAGCCGCTGCTCCAGCTGCGTCTGCAGCCTCGTCCGATCGGGCTGGTCGCGTGGCGCGACGGCCGGCAATGGATGGTCGCCGACCCGCAGGATCTTGCGGATCCGCCCCGCCAGCATGCGGTTGACCAGCGGCCCTTCCTTGACGAAGCGCCGGTCCAGCCGCGGGTCCTCGGAAATGGCGCGAATGTCGGCCGGCTGGTCGAGCCGGATGACGTCGATCAGTCCCGGTATGCGGACCCGGCCGCTCATCCCGCCCGACCCTTGGCCCAGGGGAAGAACATGCTGCGGGCGTCGGCGAAGTGGGCGGCCAGCTCGGGCGCGTGGCGCAACATCACCTGTCGCATGCCGTTGTCGCGAACCCAGGCGAAGCCGCAGGGGGTGTAGACGTCGGCGTTGAAATCCTCGCCGTAGAAGCGGTCGCTCTTCAGCCGGCGCGTGGCCATCAGAATGAAGATGCGGAAGGCGGTGTCGGAGAAGCCGAAGCCCGGCGGCGTGCCGTTGCGGCTGCACTTGCTCTCGGCCAGGGTGCCGACCAGCAGGTCGACTTTTTCGACGTCGCCGTAGACCTCCTTGAGCTCCTTCTGCCAGTCCTTGTCGTCCGTCAGCTCCTCGAAGGTCTTCGGCGCCCGCATGCTCATCAGCCGGCGGAACTCGCAGTAGCGCGGCACGCCCCGCTCGCGGTCACGCAGGATGTCGGTCGCCGCCAGGTCGGTCAGCACATCGTTGGAACGCTTGGGCGGCAGGTTGCGCAGCGTGTTGGGGTAGTTGTGGAGAGACAGCGCGCCGGGATGGCTGGTGGCCAGCGAGTAGAGCGTGTCGGTGAACGACACGTCCTTGTAGAGGTCGGCGGTGTTGTTCCGGGCCACCTGGATCAGGTCGCGGGTGCAGATCTCGGCGTCGTTCTGGTGCCGGCGGAAGCTGTAGTCGTCAGGCATCAGCGGATGCATGCGGTAGCAGGCCGCGAACTCCTCGGTCATCGCATAGGGCGCGGCGTGGTGGTCGACGGGCGAACCGGCCACCCCGAACAGGATCTCGCTGTCCCCGCCTCGCCCGAAGGCGCGATAGAAGGTCTCGCCCGTCAGGCCCCACCAGTTGGCGCGCATCGCCACCCGGCCCTCGGGGCTGTTCATAAGGGCCGGAGTCCATTCGACGGTGTGGATCTTGGCCAGCAGCGCCGACAGCACCAGCCGCGCCTTCTGGAACAGCCACTCGCCGCTCTGGGTCGGGTAGTCGATCTTGAGCCGGTCGACGATGGCGTTGTGCTCGCGCACGAAGATGGTGTGCATGACCGACAGGCCGATCCACCAGTTGCCGTTGACCCCAGCCAGTTCGAGCCCGGCCATCTTGGCCCGCTCGTCGATCGGCAGGTGGCCGTTGGGCTGCAGCCCCAGCTTGCCGTCGGTCAGGAACTGGCCGGTCACCGGGTCGGTGCGCACCCGGATCTGCCGCTCCAGCGATGAGCCGTAGATCTGCGAGGCGTCCCACCAGTGGGTCTCGACGTTGGTATAGGCTTGCGGCCGGCCGGCGTCGCCGGGACGGACCTGATCCCTCAGCGTCTTGAGGATCTCCATCTTGCCGCCGGGCCAGTCGTCGCCCTCGGGGATGGGCACCTCATACTTGTCGTGCGGGTCGTTCTCGCCGTGGCTCAGCCAGTCATGGACCATGAACTGCAGCCAGGCGGCGGCCAGCGTATTCAGGTGCGGCACCGGCGCGAATTCCTTCCGCGCCAGCAGCCGCGTGCTGACCACCCGGGGATTGGGCGTCATCAGCGAGGGCTCTTTCTCGCCGAAGGTGCGCTCGATCGGCATGTTGCGGCCGAACCGGCTGCCGACGGCGCCCATCCAGGGATGCGCCAGATCGTTGTAGCTGCCGTCGGCGGTGCGGGCCTCGCGAACGTCCATCGTGCCCGGCGGCGGCTCGGCGGCGTTGGGCCGGGGCGCGGTCTCGGTGTCGAACAGGTTCTCGTGCCGCATGTTGACCCGCAGGCCCGCCAGCGTCGGCACGGCGATCAGGGTCGGATACCTGTGCCAAGGCTGAAACCGGCTGAGCAGGCGCGCTGTCCCGCCAAGCAGACCTTCCAGAAAACCAGCCAACCGCCCCTCCCT
>JBIICO010000067.1:0-15291 GCA_044238855.1 Caulobacter sp. | reverse complement strand
CCGGCGCCGGAGACGGACTGATAGGTGGAGACTACGATGCGCTTGATCGTTGCCGCATCGTGCAGAGGCTTCAGCGCCACCACCATCTGCGCGGTCGAGCAGTTCGGGTTGGCAATGATGTTCTTGCGGTTCGGCTTCGCCATGTAGGCGTCGAGCACGTGGCCGTTCACCTCGGGAACGACGAGGGGCACGTCCTGGTCGTAGCGCCAGCACGACGAGTTGTCGATAACGATGCAACCCTTGGCGCCGATCTTGGGGCTCCACTCCTTGGAGGGGCCGGACCCCGCGCTCATCAGGCAGAAATCGACGCCGGTGAAGTCGAAGTTCTCAAGGTCTTTGCACCTGAGCACTTTGTCGCCGAACGAAACCTCCGTGCCGATCGAGCGGCGAGAGGCGAGCGGAATGACCTCGTCGACCGGGAATTTGCGGTCGGCGAGCACGTTCAGCATCTCACGGCCCACGTTGCCCGTGGCGCCGACGACGGCCACCCGGTAACCCATCGGATATTCTCCACTTTGCTTGAAGCGGGGGACAGTTAGGCCTCCCGCCTGCCGCATGCAAGGCGAGGAAAGCTCGCAGGGCCGTAAGCCCCCCTTTTCTGGACGTGGCCTGCACCGAACATCGACCTAGCCTCTGTCCGAACGACGATGGAGGGCCCGATGGCCAATCTGCTGCTGCTCTACAAGCTCAAGCCCGGCGTGACGCGCGAGCAGTTCGAGGCCTGGGTGCGGGAGGTCGACTATCCGGCGATGCGCGGCATCAGGCGGGTGGCGTCCTACGTGAACCATCGCGCCGAGCGGCTGCTGATGGGCGAAGGCGAGCCGTCGGTGGACTATGTCGAGGTGTTCGACATCCCCGACCTCGACGGCTTCGTGGCCCAGGACATGGGCGGCCCGGTGATCCAGTCGGTCATCGGCCAGTTCGCGGGCTTCGCCGACGCGCCGGAGTTCATCGTGGTGAGCGAGGTGAAGTAGCGGCCCCAAGTTGACGGGGACACGCACTGAACCGCCTGTCCCGCGGACCGGGTCACCGCCACCCGGCCGCCCGCCTCGCACGTAGAAAGTCCACGAACGCCCGCAGGGGCGCGGGCATGTGGCGGCGGCTGGGGTAGTAGAGGCGCGGGCCGGTGAAGGGCGTCGACCAGTCCTCCAGCACCAGCTCCAGCCGGCCGGCGGCGACCGCGTCGGCGACGAAGCCGTCGAAGGTGTGCAGCAGGCCCATCCCCTCCTCCGCGAGCCGGATGCCGAGGTCCGGCACATTGCCGACGAGCGGGCCGGTCGGCTGGATGTTGATGATCTCGCCGTCCTTCTCGAACTCCCACGGCAGGGCGACGCCGCTGAGGAAGCGATGCCGCAGGCAGGCGTGGTCGAGGACATCGCGCGGATGCGCCGGCCGGCCGCGCGCCTCGAAATAGGCGGGCGAGCCAGCGGTGACGTAGCGCTGATCCGGGCCCATCGGCACGGCGATCATGTCCTTCTCCAGCCGCTCCTCGTAGCGCACGCCGGCGTCGAAGCCAGCGGCCAGCACGTCGACGAAGCGGTCCTCGGCGACGATCTCCAGCGTGATGCCCGGGTGCGCCCGCAAGAACGGACCGATCAGCGCGGGCATGGTCAACTTGGCGGCGGCCGAGGGCATGTTGATGCGCAGCGTGCCGGTCGGGCTGTCGCGGAAGCTGTTCACCTCGTCCAGCGCCTGGGCGAGTTCGGCGAGGGTGGGCGTCAGGCGGGCCAGCAGCCGCTCGCCGGCTTCGGTGGCGGTGACGCTGCGGGTGGTGCGGTTCAGGAGGCGGACACCCAGCCGTTCCTCCAGCCGCCGGACGGCGAGGCTGAGGCTGGAGGGCGACACGCCGCGCCGGGCGGCCGCGCCGCGGAAGCTGCGGTCCCGCGCCACGGCGGCGAAGGCGTCGAGGTCGGCGAGATCCGGGTCGGTCATTGTGCGAATTTCGAAACAGCTTGTATCAATGAATGCAGATTATCGCACAGCCGGCCGCGACGCATAGTCCGCTCACACCAAGCGGAGACTTCCCCATGAAAACGCTTCAACTCGGACAGACCGGCCCCGTCGTCTCGGCCTTCGGCCTCGGCTGCATGGGCATGTCCGACATGTACGGCCCCAGCGACCGGGCCGAGAGCCTGGCCACCTTCCAGGCCGCCGTCGACGCGGGGGTGACCCTGATCGACACGGGCGACTTCTACGGCATGGGCCACAACGAGATGCTGGTCGGCGAGGCGCTGAAGAGCGTCGACCGCGACAAGGTCGTGCTCAGCGTCAAGACCGGCGCCCTGCGTGATCCGGCCGGGAACTTCCTCGGCTACGACTCGCGGCCGGCGGCGATCAAGAATTTCCTGGCCTACTCGCTGAAGCGACTGGGCGTCGATCACATCGACATCTATCGCCCCTCGCGGCTCGATCCGACCGTGCCGATCGAGGACACCATCGGCGCCATCGCCGAGATGGTGAAGGCCGGCTGGGTGCGTCACATCGGCCTGTCGGAAGTGGGCGCCGACACCATCCGCCGGGCGGCGGCGGTGCATCCGATCGCCGACCTGCAGATCGAGTATTCGCTGATCTCGCGCGGCATCGAGGACAGGATCCTGCCGACCACCCGCGAACTGGGCATCGGCGTCACCGCCTACGGCGTGCTGTCGCGGGGGCTGATCAGCGGTCACTACAGCCGCGAGAAGGCGAACGTCGCGAGCGACTTCCGCACCCGCAGCCCGCGCTTCCAGGGCGAGAACCTCGACCACAACCTCGGCATCGCCGAAACCATCGGCGCCCTGGCGGCGAAAAAGGGCGTCACCACGGCCCAGCTGGCGATCGCCTGGGTCGCCTCGCGCGGCAACGACATCGTGCCGCTGATCGGCGCGCGTCGCCGTGACCGGCTGAGCGAGGCGCTGGGCGCGCTGGATGTGTCGCTGACGGCCGAAGACCTCGCCGCGCTCGACGCCGCCGTTCCGAAGGACGCGGCGGCCGGCACGCGCTACGCCGAGGCGATGATGGCGCACCTGGACAGCGAGACGTAGGCGACCGCCCCGGCGTCAAGCCGGGGCGAAATAGAGGGCAGGGCGGTCCGCTGCTGCGGAGGGATGCTTGGACCGCCCCTTGCGCTTAGCCCCGCGCGTACGCCACGAGCCTGGCACGGGCTGCGTGGACCGGGTTGCGGGACGACTCGGCGGCGTACTCGCCTTCGCCTTCCCCGACATTGAAGCGGCCGACCAGATCCGACAGCTCGCCGGCTTCGCCCTTGAGCGAGTGCGTGGCGGCCGTGGATTCCTCGACCATGGCGGCGTTCTGCTGGACCACCTGGTCCATCTGGTTCACCGCGGCGTTGACCTGGTGCAGGCCGGTGGCCTGTTCCTGGGCCGAGGCGGCGATCTCGCTGACCAGGCGGTCGATGTCGGCCACCTGCTTGACGATCTGCTGGAGGGCGGTCCCGGTCTGGCCGACTAGGTCGACGCCGGCCTTCACCTGCTCGCTGGAGGTCGAGATCAGGCTCTTGATCTCCTTGGCGGCGTCGGCGGAGCGCTGGGCCAGGGCCCGGACTTCCGACGCCACGACCGCGAAGCCCTTGCCCGCGTCGCCCGCACGGGCGGCTTCGACCCCGGCGTTCAGGGCCAGAAGGTTGGTCTGGAAGGCGATCTCGTCGATCACGCCGATGATCTGGCCGATCTGGCCCGAGGAGCTTTCGATCTCGCCCATGGCGATGACGGCGCGGTTCACGACCTCGCCCGACACCTGGGCGCCCTTGCGGGCCTCGACGACCAGGCTCGAGGCGTCCTTGGCGCCGGCCGCGGTCTTGCGGACCGTGGCGGTGATCTCGTCCAGGGCGGCGGCGGTCTCTTCGAGCGAGGCGGCCTGCTGCTCGGTGCGGCGCGACAGGTCGTCCGAGGCCAGGGCGATCTCGTCCGAACCGTTGCGGACGCCGCTGGTCGAACCGCTGATGGCGCGCAGCGTATCCTGCAGCTTGTTGGCCGCGGCGTTGAAGTCTTCCTTCAGCTTGGCGGCCTTCGGCGCGAAGGCGACGTTGATGCGGTAGGTCAGGTCGCCGCTGGCCATGCTCGACAGGGCCGTGCCGAGCGCCTCGATGGCGATGCGGTCCTGCTCGGCCTCGGCGGCCTTCTCGCGCTCGCGCTGGGCGCGCTCTTCCTCGGCCGCGCGGCGGTTGGCGGCGGCCTCGTCCTCGAGGCGGATCTTCTCGATGGCGGCGTCCTTGAACACCTGCACGGCGCCGGCCATGTCGCCGATCTCGTCGCGGCGACCGGCGCCGGGAATGACGACGCTGTTGTCGCCGGCGGCCAGCTTGCGCATGGCGCGGGTCATGGCGTCGACCGGGCGGGCGATGGCGCCGACCAGCACGAAGGCCATGCCGATGGCGATGCCGATGGCGGCCAGACCGCCAATGATGAGGGCGGCGAGCGCGGTCGTCTGGGCGCTGTCGCGATGGGCCAGGTTCCTGGCGACGTTGTCGGCCGCGCCCTTGGCGATGGCGGCCTTGGCTTCCTTGACCGCCTTGAACGAGGGCTTGCCGACCTTCTCGCGGGCCATTTCCAGCTGGGCGGGATCCTGGATCATGGCGAGGATCGGGTCGCCGACCTCGGCGCGCCAGGTCTTGATCGCGGTGCGCATGGCTTCGACCCGTTGAACCTGATCGGCGTCCTGGGTCATCGCCTGGAACTCGTCGAGGCCCTTGTCGACCGCCACCTTGGCGTCGGCGTAGTCCTGGACCTGCTGGGTGGCCGTGGGGTTCGCGGCGAAGGCGCGGAGCGAGTTCTGACCATCGACCATGTCGGCCATGACTGTTTCGATCTTGGTCGCCAGGGTCAGGCTGCGCTGCGCGTCGTCAGCGGCCTTGTCGATCTTCTGGAGACTGAAGAACAGCACCAGAGAAGACGCCACGAAGGCCAGGATCAGGGCCGTGAAGGCCACCGCCAGCTTGGTCGAGATCTTGAGGTTGTTCATGCCCGCGCCCTTCGTCGAACAGGGGAATGCCCACTCGACAGTCAAGGTATTCGGGCAACGAGGTTAAACAATCCTAACCGCACACGTCGGTTTTGAGAATTGGACCCTGCGACAGAAGAGCGCTGTTCGCCATTTTCTCACTATCGGGAATTATTCAATTCAAAGTAGCGCAACCGATAGGCGTTGATCGCCGTGGTTCCGAGCTGCTCCAGAAGCCGCCAGTTGACGATCGCCCCGATGGGGGCGCCGACCACCGGCAGCAGTTGCGCCAGCTTCGCCAGGTCGATGTAGTCGCGGTATTCCTGCTGGAAACGGCGCCAGTCGAAGTCCTCCGGCGTGGCCGCCTGAACCCCGCCGGTCATCTGCGCGAACACGTCGCGGCGATGGTCGGCGCTCGAGAAGGCCAGCTGGAAGATCGACAGAATGTAGAGCCGCTCGCGCCACTGCGACGCGTCGTGACCGTAGAGTGCGGCGATCTCGAACAGCAGCTTGATCTTGATGGCGATCAGCGCGGGAAAGTCGGCGGCCGCCATCAGGAAGCCGCCCGCGCCGGTGATGCCGCCCTCGGCCGAGGCCACGTTGCGGTAGCCGTCGATCGCCTTGCGCACCCGCTCCTCACGCTCGCGCAGGGACAGGCCCGAGGTGGGGCGGGCGACCGTCGCGAAATCCGAGCCGATCAGGATGCCGCGTGTCATCTGCTCGATGACCTTGGTCACCGCCGCGTGGATTGTCTCGGGGATCAGGGCGTTGACCCGCACCTGCAGGGTCTTGGCCGCCCTGGCGAAGGGGCCCGGTTCGGCGAGGACCTTCTCACGCCAGGCGGCGAGTTCGGCCCGGGCCTGGGTTTCGTAGGCGACGTCGTCGGCGGCGGTGGTCATGGGGGAAAGCTAGGGAGCCTTCCCCCGGATGTCATCAGAGCGCCGCGAGAACCGCGTCGCCCATCTCCACCGTCGACAGCGAACCGCCGAGGTCGCGGGTGCGGGCGCCCGAGGCCAGGGCCTTCTCGACGGCGGCCCACAGGCGGTCCGCCTCGCCGGCGCGATCCAGCGACCAGCGCAGGGCCATCTCGAACGACAGGATGGCGGCAAGCGGGTTGGCGAGGTTCTGGCCGGCGATGTCCGGCGCCGAGCCGTGGATCGGCTCGTAGAGGCCCGGCTTGCCCGCCGCGCCCAGCGCCGCAGACGGCAGCATGCCCAGCGAGCCGGTCAGCTGCGCCGCCTCGTCCGACAGCACGTCGCCGAACAGGTTGTCGGTCAGGATGACGTCGAACTGCTTGGGCTGGCGGACCAGCTGCATGGCGGCGTTGTCGGCCAGCATGTGCTCCAGCTGGACGTCGGCGTAGTCGCGCCTGTGCAGGTCGGTGACGACCTCGCGCCAGAGCAGGCCGGTTTCCATGACGTTGGACTTCTCCAGCGAATGGACCTTGTTGCGGCGCTTGCGGGCCAGTTCGAAGGCCACACGGCTGACGCGCTCGATCTCGCTGGTCGTGTAGACCTGCGTGTCGACGCCGCGACGCTGGCCGTCCGGAAGGGTCTCGATGAAGCGCGGCTGGCCGAAGTAGACGCCGCCGGTCAGCTCACGGACGAACATGATGTCCAGGCCCGCGACCAGCTCCGACTTCAGACTGGAGGCCTCGGCCAGCGGGCCGAAGCAGAGCGCCGGGCGCAGGTTGGCGAAGACGTCCATTTCCTTGCGCAGACGCAGCAGACCCATTTCCGGCCGCTTGTCGCGCGGGTTCGTCGCCCATTGCGGCCCACCCACGGCGCCCATCAGCACCGCGTCCGAGCCCTGCGCCTTTTCGATCGCCTCGTCGGTGATCGGCACGCCGTGGCGGTCGTAGGAGACGCCGCCGAAGTCGCGCTCGTCCAGCGCCAGATCGGGCGTCAGCACGGCCGCGACGCGGCGGACCTGGGCGATCACTTCCGGGCCGATGCCATCACCGGGTAGCAGGAGCAGGGTCTGGGTCATGGTCTCGTTCAAACGGGTTCGGGCTCGCCGGCCTCATAGAGGGCCAGCTGGCGATCGGTGATCTGGAGTTCGGGAAAGGCGGCGCGCCAGGCGGCCATGTGAGGTGTCTCGAAGTGCGCCGCCAGCGCCTCGCGGTCGCGCCAGACTTCGGTCACGCGGACGAGACCCGGCTCCAGCACGTCGTAGGAATAGGCATACTCGAAGCAGCCGTCCTCGGCGCGACTGCCGGCCAACATCGCGGTCATCGCCGGCGCCGCGCGGGCGATGTTCTCGGGCGGCAGGCGGACCGTGCCGATGACCAGGATGGTCACGGGATCAGGCCTCCAGCCACGGCTGGCCGATGGCGCGCTTCATCTCGTAGACGTCGATCTCGCCGGCGTGCTGCAGGGTCTCGCCGATGGCGTCGAGGCCCTTCAGCATCTTCTCCCGGCGGCCGGGGTCGATCTCGAACCGGAACGTCGCGCCCGACGGGGCGGTGACGGTCTGGCTCTCCAGGTCCACGGTAAACACGTGGTTGCCGCCCAGGGCCTCGGCCATCAGGGCCTCGACCTCCTCGGGCTTCAGCACCACCGGCAGCAGGCCGTTGTTGAAGCAGTTGTTGAAGAAGATGTCGGCGAACGACGAGGAGATCACGCACTGGATGCCGAAGTCCTGCAACGCCCAGGGCGCGTGCTCTCGCGAGGACCCGCAGCCGAAGTTGTCGCCGGCGATCAGCACCGACGCGCCCTTGTACTCCGGGCGGTTCAGCACGAAGTCGCTCTTCTCGCTGCCGTCGGCGTTGTAGCGAAAGCCGAAGAACAGGCCTTCGCCCAGGCCCTCGCGATCGATCCGCTTCAGGAACTGGGCCGGGATGATCTGGTCGGTGTCGATGTTGGCCAGGCTCAGAGGCGCGGCGCGGCCATCGAGGCGGGTGAAGGCTTTCATGCGGCGGGACCTATCACGATGGTCGGCACGGCGCCCGGGGCGCCGCGCACGGTGAACACTCGGGTGCCCGGCTTGCGGCCGGCGCGGATCTCGGAGACTTCCAGCCGCTGGCCGGCCATGCGGTGGTGCGCGGCCTCGATGTTGGCGACCCGCCAGCTGAGACCCCAGGGCGAATCCGGCGCGTCAGACACGCCGGTCTTCAGGTCGTGGGCGATCTCGACCACCAGATCGTCGACGCGGAAGAACATCAGCCGCGTGCCCCACTCCGGCGCGGTGCGGTCCAGCCGCATGTCCAGGCCAAGCCGGGCGCCGTAGAGGGCGGCGGCCCGCTCCGGGTTGGGCGTGCGCACCACGACATGGTCGAGGCTGGAGACCGACGAGCCCTCGTCGACCGTGACCGGCGAGACCGGCCAGCGCTCGGCGTCCGCCTTCTGCTCGATCAGGAAGATGTTCGCGCCGTGGGTCGCCTTGGCGTCGGCGACCGACGTCAGCCAGCGGCGCTTCTCGCCGGTGTCGGGATGGGTCGAGCGGATCGGCAGCGGCTCGGACGACGGCACGCCCACGCGCGACAGCCGATGCCGCGCCTTCGACATGTCCGGCGTCGCGAAGGCCAAGGCCCAGATGCCCTCCCCGTGGCTGGCCAGACGGGCGCTGATCTGCGTGCCCGTGTGGCCCTCGCCGGTCGGGGCGATGACATCGAGCGCCGTGTTGCCGAGCTGGAACCAGGCGTGATGGGCCCCGCCGTCGGCGCCGCGCCAGTTCGGCGCGCGGCCGAGCAGGCGGGTATAGCCGTCGATGGCCGCCTCGAGGTCGTGAACGACGACCGCGATGTGGTCCAGGGCGTCGATCACAGGAAGTCCCGGACGTCCGCGATATGGCCGGCGATAGCGGCGGCGGCGGCCATCGCCGGGCTCATCAGGTGGGTACGCCCGCCGCGGCCCTGGCGGCCCTCGAAGTTGCGGTTGCTGGTCGAGGCGCAGCGCTGGCCCGGCTCGAGCTTGTCCGGGTTCATGCCCAGGCACATCGAGCAGCCCGGCTCACGCCAGTCGAAGCCGGCGGCCTTGAAGATGGCGTCCAGCCCTTCGGCCTCGGCCTGTTCCTTCACCAGCCCCGAGCCTGGGACGACCATGGCGCTGACGTGCGGCGCCACAAGTTTGCCGTGCAGGAAGGCGGTCTGGACCACGGCGGCGGCGGCGCGCAGGTCCTCGATGCGGCTGTTGGTGCAGCTGCCGATGAACACGCGATCGATGCGGGCGTCGGTGATCGGCTGGCCGGCGGTCAGACCCATGTAGTCCAGCGCCCGCTCGACGGCGGCCCGCTTGTCCGGCGTGGAGAAGGTCGCCGGATCGGGCACGACGCCGGTCACGGGAATGACGTCCTCGGGGCTGGTGCCCCAGGTGACCGACGGGGCGATCGTCGACGCGTCGAGACGAATCTCGCGGTCGAAGACGGCGTCGTCATCCGTGAAGAAGCTGCGCCAGTAGCTCTTCGCCATGTCCCAGGCCGCGCCCTTGGGCGTCGCGGGACGGCCCATGAGGTACTCGAACGTGGTCTCGTCCGGCGCGATCAGGCCCGCGCGGGCTCCGCCCTCGATGGTCAGGTTGCAGAGGGTCATGCGGCCCTCCATCGTCAGGTCGCGCACCGCCTCGCCGGCGTACTCGATCACGTAGCCGGTCCCGCCGGCGGTGCCGATCTCGCCGATCACGGCCAGGGCGTAGTCCTTGGCGCCGACACCCGGACCGGGCTTGCCCTCGATGACCACGCGCATGTTCTTCGACTTGCGCTGGCGCAGGGTCTGGCTGGCCAGCACGTGCTCGACTTCCGACGTGCCGATGCCGTGCGCCAGGGCCCCGAAGGCGCCGTGGGTCGAGGTGTGGCTGTCGCCGCAGACGACGGTCATGCCCGGCTGGGTGCGCCCCTGCTCCGGTCCGACCACGTGGACGATGCCGTTGCGGATGTCGCCCATCGGGAAATACTCGATGCCGGCGTCCGCGACGTTGCGGCCGAGCGTCTGCAGCTGCAGACGCGCCTCGGCATCCTCGACCTTGTCGACGCCCAGCGCCTGCTTCTCGGTCGGGGTGTTGTGGTCCGCCACGGCGAGGGTGCGGTCGGGCCGGCGCACCTTGCGGCCGGCGGCGCGAAGGCCCGCGAAGGCCTGCGGCGTCGTCACCTCGTGGATGAGGTGAAGGTCGATGTAGAGGATCGCCTCGCCGTTCTCTTCAGCGACGACGTGCGCGTCCCAGATCTTGTCGTACAGGGTTTTGCCGGACATGCGGCGCATGTAGGGCCGGACATGCCCCTTCGTCTAGTGCGACGCTGCGTCAGTGGGCATGATCATGCGCATGAGCACGATTCCCCTGACCGGCGGCTGCCTGTGCGGCGCCGTCCGCTACCGAGCCGAGGGCGCGCCGATGAACGCGCGCTGCTGCCACTGCATCAACTGCCAGAAGTTCACGGGCTCGCCCTTCTACGCCCGGGTGATGTTCGCGCGGGAGCAGCTGACCATCGAGGGCGAGACCCGCACCTTCCCCTCGTCGGAAGGGGTGCTGCGCCACAGCTGCCCGACCTGCGCCTCGCCGGTGTTCAGCGAGCGGCCCTCGGCCAACGCAATCTCGGTCAGCTTCGGCACCCTGGACGATCCGTCGTTGACGGCCCCGACCGAGCACATCTGGACCAGCCGCAAACAGCCGTGGCTGAAGCTCGACGACGGCCTGCCCTGCTATCCCGAAGGGCCGCCGCCAACCTGAATTATCCGTATCGTGACAGGCCCGGCGATCCGTGACCTCTTACGGACACATTTCAATCCGGGAGCCTTGCGTCCATGCCCGTCATCACCCGCCGCCTCGCCCTGGCTGGCCTGCTTCTCACCGGCCCGATGGCCTCGCTCGGCACGAACGCCTTCGCCGCCGACAGCGAGGACGCGCGCTTCGCCGCTTTCCTCGACGCCGCGTTCGACGAGCGGCTGGCGCTGAGCCCCGAAGGCCTGACCAGCCTGGGCATCAAGCAGCAATACGACAGGCTGGACGACTACACCGACGCCGGCGAGGACCGGGTTCTGGCCCTGCTCGCCGCCCAGCGCGACCGCATGAAGACCCAGTTCGACCCGGCGAAGCTGAGCCCGGCCTCGCGCATCTCCTGGAAGCTGTTCGACCAGCAGATCGAGCGCGAACTGGAAGGCAAGCGCTGGCGCTATCACAACTACATCGCCACCACCCAGGGCAGCCCGGCCGGCCAGTTCCCGGTGTTCCTGATCAACCAGCACCGCGTCGACGACGAGTCCGACGCCCGCGCCTACATCGCCCGCCTGCGCGAAGTGAAGCGCGTGATGGGCGAGATCTCCGCCAACCTGAAGACCTCCGCCTCCAAGGGCGTGGTCGCTCCGACCTTCACCTTCGAGCCGATCGAGAAGGATGCGCGCAAGGTGATCAGCGGCGCGCCGTTCGACGGCGGCGCCGACAGCGCCATCTGGGCCGACTTCCAGAAGAAGGTCGGCGCGCTGACCATCGCCGACTCGGCCAAGGCCAAGCTGCTGGACGACGGCAGGATCGCCCTGAACGGCGACTTCAAGGCCGGCTACGAGCAGTTCCTGGCGACCCAGGGTGAGATGCGCGCTCTGTCGAAGGGCGCCAACGGCGTCTGGTCGCTGCCCGACGGCGCGGCCTATTACGCCTACCGGCTGAGGGCCTCGACCACGACGGACCTGACCGCCGACCAGATCCACGAGACCGGTCTCAGCGAGCTCAAGCGCATCCAGACCGAGATGCACGCGATCATGGACAAGGTCGCGTTCAAGGGCTCGCTGCAGGACTTCTTCACCCTGCTGAAGACCGACGCGCGGTTCCAGTATCCGAACACGCCGGAGGGCAAGGCCGCCTACCTGAAGGATTCGACCGGCTTCATCGACCAGGCCATGGCCAAGGCGCCGGAATATTTCCTGCGCCTCCCGAAGGCAAAGCTGGAGGTCCGTGCGGTCGAGGAGTGGCGTCAGGCGACGGCGGGCATCGCCTTCTACAATCGCCCGGCGCCGGACGGCTCGCGGCCGGCGATCTACTACGTGAACCTGTCGGACATGACGCAGGTGCTGAAGCCGCAGATCGAGGGCATCAGCTACCACGAGGGCGCGCCGGGCCATCACTTCCAGATCGCGCTGGCCCAGGAGACGCAGGGCCTGCCGAAGTTCCGCAAGCTGGGCGGCTACGGCGCCTATATCGAGGGCTGGGGCCTCTACGCCGAGCGGCTGGGAAAGGAGATGGGCTTCTACAAGGACCCCTATTCCGACTTCGGCCGGCTGACGACCGAGGCCTGGCGCGCCGTGCGCCTGGTCACCGACACCGGCCTGCACGCCAAGAAATGGACCCGCGAACAGGCGATGCAGTACTTCCGCGAGAACTGCCTGCTCAGCGAGCGCGACATCCAGAAGGAAGTCGAGCGCTACATCTGCTGGCCGGGCCAGGCGACCAGCTACAAGGTCGGAGAGCTGAAGATCCGCGAGCTGCGCGCGCGGGCCGAGAAGGCGCAGGGCGGCAAGTTCGACATCCGCGTCTTCCACGACGTGATCCTGCGCGACGGCGCCCTGCCGCTGGATGTGCTGGACGAGCAGGTCTCGGCCTGGATCGCGGAGGCGTAAGGACGCTCCTACAGCACTTTCGGCCGGCCGCCGTTGGCCAGTTCCTCCACCAGCCACTCGCGGAAGCGGCGGATCTTGGCCACACGGCCGCGGTGCTCGGGATAGACCAGCCAGTAGGCCTCGCCCAGCGTCGAGACCTGCGGGAACAGCTGCACCAGCCGCCCGTCGGCCATGTCGTTCTTCCAGAAGAACGGCGTCAGCATAGCCACGCCCTGCCCGGCCATGGCGGCGTGGCCATCGTTGGCCTGGGTATCGAGGCGCACGCCCTGCAGGTCGGCCGCCGCCACGTCGGTGAGGCCGGCCTCGTCCAGCCAGCGCAGCCATGTCGGGTCGTGCGGGCTGATCAGCGGCAGGCGCAGCAGGTCGCGCGGGGTGATCGTTCCGCCCTGGGCGTCGAGGAAGGCGGGGCTGCACATCGGGGTGAAGTCCTGCAGCAGCAGGCGGTGCGCCTCCAGCCCCGGCCACGGCCCACGCCCGCCGCGAACGGCGATGTCGAAGCCCGCCGCACTTAGGTCCGCCACCCCGTTATCCGCCGTCAGCCGTACGGCGATATCCGGATGGGCCAGCTGGAAGCCGCCCAGCCGCCAGGCCAGCCAGGTATTGGCGAAGGTCACCGTGGTGGTGATGCCCAGCGTGCCCTCGTCGTCGGCGCGCAGGTCGGCGAAGGCGGCCTCGATCTCGTCCAGCCCGCGCCCCACGCCGGCGGCGGCTCGACGGCCGGCGTCGCTGAGGATCACCCGCTGCTTCTCGCGGCGGAACAGCTTCTGGCCGAGACGGTCCTCGATCAGCCGGATCTGGTAGCTGACCGCCGCCTGGGTCATGCCCAGCTCCTCGGCGGCGGCGGTGAAGTTCTCGTGCCGGGCGGCGGCCTCGAAGACCCGTACGGCGCTGAGAGGTAGCAGCTGGCGCATGCGGAGATCATAAGGCTAACTTATGATTTCCGTCGAGACTTTCGTTGGCCGCGAACGGCGCGGAAGCGCAGGTTCAGCCTCGCCTCAGACACGGAGTCCCCCATGCCCGCCTCGATCAAACGCCTCTTCGCCGCCATCGCCGCCAACCTGAACACCGCCTCGCGCGCCTACGTCCGCCAAGCTTTCGACAAGCCCTGGCTGCGTCAGGCCTGACCCGGCGGGACGAGGCGAGTGGAAGCCCCGGACGCCCCCGCCGTCCGGGGCTTTCTCGTTGCGTGATCGCGAGTAGGGTTCCCGGCGCGACATCGACCGGAGAAGCCCATGAGCGGCTCGACGCTACATATGTTCGGACCAGACATCTGGCTGGCGAACGGGACCGACGCCGAGGTGGCGGGTTTTCGCTATCCGACGCGGATGGCGGTGATCCGCCTGACCGAGGGGCAGCTGCTCGTGTGGTCTCCGATCACGCTGTCGGAGGCGCTGCGCCGGGACATGGCGGCTCTGGGCGAGGTCCGGCATCTGGTCGCGCCGAACTCGCTGCATCATCTGTTCATCCCGGATTGGCTGGCGGCCTATCCGCAAGCCGCGCTTCACGCCGCGCCCGGGCTGGCCGCGCGGCGGCCAGATCTGACCATTGACGCGACGCTGGGCGAGACACCGCCGGCGGCCTGGGCGGCCGATCTCGACCTCGCCCTCGTGCACGGAAACCGCATCACGACCGAGGCCGTCTTCTTCCATCGTTCGAGCGGCACGGTTCTGTTCACGGACCTGATCCAGCAATTTCCGCCGGGCTGGTTCCGCGGCTGGCGCGCGCTGGTCGCCAAGCTGGACTTGATGACGGAGCCGGAGCCGGCCGTGCCGCGGAAATTCCGCGTCGCCTTCCACGACCGCCGATCGGCCCGCGAGGCGGTGCGGCGCATCCTCGCCTGGCCGGCCGAGAAGGTGGTGATGGCCCACGGGACGCCGGTCGAGCGCGACGCCGCCGCCTTCATCGCGCGGGCGTTCAGCTGGCTGAAAGTATAGGATCTCGCGGGCCTATCCGTCTCTAGCGTCTTCTCGTGCGGCGTACAGCTCGCGCTTCAGTGCGAGCAGCTGTCGGAACGCCTCGTCTCGCCCCTGACCATCCTGCTGGTTCACATTAACCGCACCCACGA
The DNA here is from genome assembly GCA_044238855.1 of Caulobacter sp. Taxonomy (GTDB): domain Bacteria; phylum Pseudomonadota; class Alphaproteobacteria; order Caulobacterales; family Caulobacteraceae; genus Caulobacter. The sequence goes on along the minus strand of JBIICO010000067.1, from coordinate 748 downwards.
CGCCTTGGGCCTTCTGGATCAGCCCGCGTCCTTTCTCGTCACCACCGAGCGCGTCCCACGCCGCGGCAGCCGCTTTCAGGCGCGGCTGGCCCTGATCATAGAATGCTCCGACCCCGACACGATCCACCGCGTCCAGAACCTCTTGGTACACGTCGACGAAGGTCTTCATTCAGCTTCTCCGCTCCAGCGCGCGGAGTATGCTTCGGAACGGAGCACGAAAAAGCCCCGGACCTTGAGGTCCGGGGCTCTTCATGTTCGGCGATGCCGAAGGACCTACTCGCCGGCGTTGGCCGGGGTCTCGTCCTTGCGGATCATCTGGCGCTCGGCGATCCGGGCCGACTTACCGCGACGGTCGCGCAGGTAGTAGAGCTTGGCGCGACGGACGACGCCGCGACGCTTCACTTCGATCGACTCGATCATCGGCGACATGATCGGGAAGACCCGCTCGACGCCTTCGCCGAAGCTGATCTTGCGGACCGTGAAATTCTCGTGGAGGCCCGAGCCCGAGCGGGCGATGCAGACGCCCTCGTAGGCCTGAACGCGCTCGCGCTCGCCTTCCTTGATCTTGACGTTGACGCGGACGGTGTCGCCCGGCTGGAAGTCGGGGGTGGCGCGGAAAGCGGCGAGACGCTCGGTCTCTTCCTTTTCGAGCTCGGCGATGATGTTCTTGGCCATCGTCGTAGTCCTTTCTGTCGTCGGGCTTTAACTGCCCTTTGGTTGTCGGTTGGCGAGATGGGCGTCCCAAAGG
>JBIICO010000260.1:0-4539 GCA_044238855.1 Caulobacter sp. | reverse complement strand
GCCGAGTGGAAGGTTTCCAGGGGACCCTGGTCCTTGCGCTTGGCTTCAAGGATATCGAAGGCGCCGTAGATGATGTTCTCGGCGACAGCCTTCTTACCTTCGTACATCACGTAGTTCATGAACTTCGTGACGATCAGGTCCCCGAACTTGGGATCCGGCAGGACCTGGCGTTTCTCGGCGCGACGGCGACGGGACATATCGGCTCTTCCTTACTTCGGACGCTTGGCGCCGTACTTCGAACGGCGCTGCTTGCGATCTTTGACGCCTTGCGTGTCAAGGACGCCGCGAAGGATGTGGTAGCGAACGCCGGGAAGGTCCTTCACGCGGCCGCCGCGGATGAGCACCACCGAGTGCTCCTGCAGGTTGTGGCCCTCGCCCGGGATGTAGCACACGGCTTCGATGCCGGTGGTCAGACGGACCTTGGCGACCTTACGAAGCGCCGAGTTCGGCTTCTTCGGGGTCGTCGTGTAGACGCGGGTGCAAACACCGCGACGTTGCGGGCAGCCCTTCAGGGCGGGCACCTTGTTCCGCACCGGCTTGTCTTGGCGCGGCTTGCGGATGAGCTGGTTGACTGTAGGCATCTATCTCTTTGTGCTCATGGAGGCGTGTGCCTTTCGGCCGAAGCGCCTCGGGGGTCCTGGTTGACGTACGTTTTCCGGCTCTGAACGCCCGGTCTGGAACGCGAAAACTCGCCGGCGCGCGCATAGGTGCGTTCCGGCGGGCCTGATCGCCCTCGACAGGGACTTCAGCTTCATCGGGCGACGGGCGGAAACCCGACCCCCGAAAGAGGCGCGGTAGATACTCGCGAAGCCATGGAAGGTCAAGGCTTTGGAAAGCCTTGGCCGGAAAGCCCGACGACGGCGCATCGGCTTGCCCCGCGCCGTCGTCGCGACTTCATCGACTCATCGTCGACTCGCCATCGACTCCGCATGGCGCCGCGAGGACTCGACGGCGCCCGCGAGACCTCAGTCGAAGATATCGAAGAGGTCGAAACCCTTCTTCTTTTTCCGGTAGTGGTAGTCGTCGTCGTAGCGATGGCGCTTTTCGCGGTCATCGTACGGATGGGCGCGCTTCCAACCGTCCGGGTCCTTGCGGAAGCTCTCGACCTCGCGCTCGAAGCGCTGGCGATCCTGGCCCTGGTGGGCGACTTCCTCGCGGCCGGAACCGATGATCTTCTCCAGCTCCCCGCGATCCAGCCAGACGCCCCGGCACTGCGGGCAGATGTCCAGTTCGACGCCCGAACGGGCGACGGCCTGCATGGAGGTATTGCAGTTCGGGCAGAGCAGCAGCGGCATGACGCGTCCTGTGATATGGTCCCTCACCCGCATTTAGGGACTCGCCCGATGGGCGCCAGCCCCCGGATGAACGAACCTTGGTCACGTTTTCGCCGTCCCGGCGCGGAACCTTCGCCGCGTCTCAAGGGGGGAAGCAGGGGATTTGTCCGCCGTCAGCCGTGATCGGCTCACCAAGGCCGGCATCTGGGCCGGGACTCTGGCGGCGCATCTGCTCGTCTTCGTCCTGATCGGCATGGACTCCCCCGCCGTGCGGCGCATGGCCGAAAGGCCGCCGCCACCGCCGCCCCTCGACGTCGTCATCTACGAACTCCCGCCGCGGCCGGAGCCGGTGCGGCAGGAAAGGCGCACGGACACGCCGCCCGAGGCGGAGCCCCTGCCCGCGCGCCCGCGCGAGGCCACGCCCCGGCCCGACCCCGCGCCCCCCGTCGTCTCCCGGCCCGAACCAGACCGCGATCCCGTGCGGCAGGCCCCGCCCGTCCCAGCCCCGCCCAAGCCGCAGGAAGCGCCGCGTCCGGTCCCTCCGCCACAGCTGAAGCCCCGCGAGGTGGCCAAGGAGGCCCCGCCGGCCCCGATGGCGCCACTGCCCATGGTCGCCGTCCCCAAGGCCGCGCCAGCCAGGCCCGGGCCCGGCGCGCCCGGACAGCCGGCGGGGAGCGGCGGCGGCTCGCCCCTGCCCGACTGGGGCGTCAAGCCGGGCGGCGACCTGCGCGACGCCATGCGCCGCTCGTCCGTGGGCTGCGCCAACGCCTCCGCCGTGGGGCTGAACAAGCGCGAGCGCGAGGCCTGCACCGAGCGACTGGGGGCGGGCGCCAAGGACGCGCCCTACATCCCGCCCGCCATCGGCCGCGCCAAGCAGGACGCCTTCGACGCCGCGGCCGCGCGGAAGGAGGCCGACCGCAAGTGGAAGGCCGCCCCCATGCCGGCCGGCATCGACCCCGGCGCCAGCCCCGGCCAGATCACCGGCCTCGACAAGCCGAAGTAGTCCTGGAACGCGAAAACGGCCCGGGATCGCTCCCGGGCCGTCTCGTCTAGTCGCGAACCTTCGAGGTTCAGCCTTCCGGCTGGGCCTCGGCGGTTTCGAGAGCGATCTCCGCGGGCAGCGGCTCCATCGCTTCCTCGCGGGCGGCCGAGAGGGCCTCGTCCCGCTTGGTGGCGATGCGCTGCAGGCCGCGCAGGTAGGAGCCCGTGCCGGCCGGGATGAGGCGGCCGACGATGACGTTCTCCTTGAGGCCTTCCAGGGTGTCGATCTTGCCGTGGACCGACGCGTCGGTGAGGACGCGGGTGGTCTCCTGGAACGACGCCGCCGAGATGAAGCTGCGGGTCTGCAGCGACGCCTTGGTGATGCCGAGCAGGACCGGCTGCGTGATCGCCGGGCGGCCCTTGCGGCCTTCCGCCTTGGCGTTCTCGTAGTCGACCTCGGTCTTGTCGAGGTGATCGCCCTTGATGAGGCCCGTATCGCCCGGCTCGAGGATCTCGACCTTCTGCAGCATCTGGCGAACGATCACCTCGATGTGCTTGTCGTTGATCGGCACGCCCTGCAGTCGGTAGACCTCCTGGATCTCGTTGACCAGGAAGTCGGCCAGGGCCTCGATGCCCAGGATGCGCAGGATGTCGTGCGGATCCGGGTTGCCGTCGATGATGTACTCGCCCTTGTGGATCACGTCGCCGTCGTGGACCGCGATGTGCTTGCCCTTCGGGATCAGGAACTCGACCGCCTCGCCACCGTCTTCCGGGGTGATCTTGATGCGGCGCTTGTTCTTGTAGTCGCGGCCGAACTCGACGCGACCGTCCATCTCGGCGATGACCGCGCAATCCTTCGGACGACGGGCTTCGAACAGCTCGGCGACACGCGGCAGACCGCCGGTGATGTCGCGCGTCTTGGCGCCTTCGGTCGGGATACGGGCGATGATCTCACCGGCCTTCACCTCATCCCCGGTCGAGACCGAGAGAATGGCGCCGACGGGCAGGAGGTAGCGGGCTTCACCGCCGCTCGCCAGGCGCTTGTAGGCGCCTTCCGAGTCGATGACCGCCATGGCCGGACGCAGGTCCGAACCGCGGGCCGAGGCGCGCCAGTCCGTGATGACCCGGTTGGCGATGCCGGTGGCTTCGTCGGTTTCCTCGCGGACCGAGAAGCCCTCGACCAGGTCTTCGCCGCGGATCTTGCCGGGCACTTCGGTGATGATCGGGGTGGTGTAGGGGTCCCACTCGGCCAGACGCTGGCCGCGCTTCACCTTGTCGCCATCCTTGATCTTCAGGCGGGCGCCGTACGGCGGCTTGTAGGACTCGCGGTCCTTGCCGTCGACCTGCACCGTCACCGTGGTGTTCCGGCTCATGACGATCAGATCGCCGTCCGCGCCCATAACGGTGGCGCCGCCCACGCGGGCCACGCCATCGTTGCTGGTCTCGAAGAACGACTGCTCGGCGACCTGCGCCGTGCCGCCGATGTGGAAGGTCCGCATCGTCAGCTGGGTGCCCGGCTCGCCGATCGACTGGGCGGCGATGACGCCCACGGCTTCACCGATGTTCACGGCGGTGCCGCGCGCCAGGTCACGGCCGTAGCAGGCGCCGCAGACGCCGGTCTTGGCTTCGCAGGTCAGCACCGAACGGATCTTCACCGTCTGGACGCCGGCCTTCTCGATCAGGTCGACCTGGTCTTCCACCAGATAGGTGTCGGCCGGGACGATGACTTCACCGGTGTTCGGGTCCTTGATGTCCTCGGCCGAGAAGCGGCCCAGGATGCGCAGGCCCAGCGAGACGAGAACGTCGCCGCCTTCGACCACCGCCGCGAGGGTGATGCCGCGGGTCGTGCCGCAGTCTTCCTCGGTGATGATCGAGTCCTGCGCGACGTCGACGAGACGGCGGGTCAGGTAACCGGAGTTGGCGGTCTTCAGCGCGGTATCCGCGAGGCCCTTACGGGCGCCGTGGGTCGAGTTGAAGTACTCCTGAACGGTCAGGCCTTCCTTGAAGTTCGAGACGATCGGGGTCTCGATGATCTCGCCGGACGGCTTGGCCATCAGGCCGCGCATCCCGCCGAGCTGCTTCATCTGGGCCTGCGAACCACGGGCGCCCGAGTGGGCCATCATGTAGATGGCGTTGATCTCGCGCTCGCGGCCGTTGGCGTCCTTATGCTTCGTCTGAAGCTCGGCCATCATCTCGTCGGCGACCCGGTCGGTCGCCTTCGCCCAGGCGTCGACGACCTTGTTGTACTTCTCACCCTTGGTGATCAGGCCGTCGGCGTACTGCT
>JBIICO010000066.1:0-15400 GCA_044238855.1 Caulobacter sp. | reverse complement strand
CGGCGAGCGCGTCCGAGGGGGAAGCGCGTATCCTCGACCGTCTGCCGCCGCATCTGGGGCGGGACCTGCTCTGCCTGCAGATGGAGGATCACTACGTCCGCCTTCACACGCCCGAGGGATCGGTGCTGGTCTTGTCGCCGCTGGGTCGGGCCATCGAGCAGGTCGGCGGCGTCGAGGGCATGCGCGTCCATCGCTCGTGGTGGGTTGCGCGCCATGCCGTCGAGCGTGTCGTTCACGACGGCCGGAACCTGCGCCTGGCGCTGACCTCCGGGCTGGAGGCGCCGGTGGCCCGCGCCAAGGTCGCCGAGCTCAAGGCCGCCGGCTGGCTGTAGCCGTCAGCGCCGCCAGTCGATCCTGCGCGCGACGCGGATCGCGTCCACGCCCATCTCGCAGGCGTAGACCAGCACCTCGACACCCGCGTCCGCCGCCCGGTCCAGCGCCGCCGCGAAGGCGGGGTCGATGTCGCGGCAGGCGCTGAAGGCGTCGCAGTCGGTGCGCTGGACGACGATCAGGGCCACGGCGCGGTCGCCGGCGCGGACCATGGCTTCCAGCTCACCCAGATGCTTCGTAGAGCGGGCCGCCACGCAGTCGGGGAACTCGGCCAGCGGCGGCGTGCGCGACAGGTGGCAGTTCTTGATCTCCAGCCAGCAGCGCTCGCCGGTCCCCTTTTCCAGCAGGAAGTCGACGCGGCTGGCCTCGCCGTACTTCACCTCCCGGCGGATGACGTCGTAGCCGGCCAGTTCGGGGATGGCGTCCGCCGCCAGGGCCTCGGCGACCAGCTTGTTCGGCAGCATGGTGTTGACGCCGACCAGACCCGAGCCATCCTCCGTCTCGACCATCTCCAGCGTGTGGGCCAGCTTGCGCTTGGGATCGTCCGACTTGGAGAGCCAGACACCCAGGCCCGGCATGTTCACGCCCAGCATGGCGCCGGGGTTGGGGCAGTGGGCCGTCACCGCCGTCCCGTCGTCCAGCATCACGTCGGCGAAGAAGCGCTTGTAGCGGCTGACCAGCCGGCCGTGCAGGAGCGGTTGCGGGAAGTCCATGTCGCCTCTAAGCCGGAAGGGACGGCAGATGTAGGGAAGCGAGGAACCGATGGCGAGCCAGGAACGTGTGACGGCCGCCGTCCTGATCATCGGCGACGAGATTCTGTCCGGTCGTACCCAGGACACCAACCTCAACGCCATCGCCCGCTACCTCGGCGTTCACGGGGTGGACGTCGCCGAGGCGCGGGTGGTCGGGGACGTCGAGGACGAGATCGTCGCCACGGTGAATCACCTGCGCGAGCGGTACGACTACCTCTTCACCACCGGCGGCATCGGCCCGACCCACGACGACATCACCGCCGATTGCGTCGCCAAGGCGTTCGGCGTGGCGCTGTACGAGCATCCCGAGATCATCGCCATGATGGAGGCGCGCTGGAAGGGCGAGCTGAACGCCGCGCGCAGGCGGATGGCGCGCGTGCCCGAGGGCGGCGTACTGGTGAAGAACCCCGTGCAGGGGCCGCCGGGCTTCCAGATCGGCAACGTGTTCGTGCTGGCCGGCGTGCCGGTGATCATGCGCGGCATGCTTGAGGACGTCGGCCATCGGCTGAAGGGCGGCGCCGTGGTGATCTCACGCACCGTCCGCGTCGACGGTTCGGGCGAAGGCGTCATCGCCGCGCCGCTGGAGGCCGTGGCCAAGGCGCACACGAATCTTTCGCTGGGCAGCTACCCGTTCTTCTCGAACGAAGGCTATGGCTCGAACCTGGTCGTCCGCGGGCGCGACGCGGCGGAAGTCGATGCAACCGTGACGGAGCTTGAGGCGGCGCTTCGCGAGGCCGGGGTGACACAGGTGACCATGCTTGACACGGTGTGATCGGGTCGGTCACCTGCGCCCAGCATGAGCCCCGCGGGGCCGATAAGGATTAGATATGCGTAAGTTCATCGTCGCCGCGGCCGTCGTCGCGAGCCTGGCGGGCGGTTCGGTCGCCTTCGCCAACGAAGTCGCCGCTCCGTCGGCGGTTTCCAAGCCGAAATCCGACAAGAAGGACGATCCGAACCGGATGGTCTGCACCCGCGAGCACGTCGTCGGCAGCAACCGTCCGACGAAGGTCTGCATGACCGTCGCCGAGCGGGAGCGCATGCGCGACCTCGCCACCGAGCGTCTGCGCAGCGGCAAGGGCTCGACGGACAACTCCGGCGGCACCCCCTCCGGAATGTAGTCGGCCGGACGGCATCCGCCCGCCGGAGCGTCCCTGAGACCGCCCGCGGGCGGACGCCGATCCAAAAGGCGGTCCGCGACTATGCGCTCCGGCGCGGTATTGATGTAGGACTCGGCGGTCGGCTTGAGACCGCCCGAGCGTATCGCCGCGCTGTGGTCTCGCGGCGCGGCATGCGGGCGTGGCGAAACTGGTAGACGCAACGGACTTAAAATCCGTAGGGCCGGAAGGCTCGTGCCGGTTCGACCCCGGCCGCCCGCACCACCTTCATTCATGACGCACGTGCGCTGGGCCGCGCCCGGGGGTGATCAGGCCGAAGTCAGGAACCGCCGCAGCCAGACCGCCACGCGTTCGCGATCGTCCGGACCGGCCAGCGAGGCGATGGCCAGATCGGCGGCCATCTCGTCCAGGCGGTTGCCGCGACGGCTCTCGATCAGCGCGCGGGTGTAGTCGGCCTCGAACTCGGGATGGGCCTGCATCGACAGGGCGCGGCGCTGCGGATAGGCGAGCATGCCGTAGGGTGTGAAGTCGCTGGCGGCGACGACCTGCGCGCCGGGCGGCAGGCTGACGACCTGGTCCTGGTGCGACGCCGACAGGCGGATCGGCGCGGCCGAATCCATCCACGACCGGGCTTCAACGACCTCGTAGGCGTGCAGGCCGACGCCCCAGCCCTTGGTCGACTTGACCACCTCGCCGCCGAAGGCGTCGGCCATCACCTGGTGGCCGAAGCAGATGCCGACCATCGGCGCCGCGCCGGACGCCGAGCGCAGGAAGTCCTTCAGCGCCTCGATCCAGGGATCGCCGTCGTAGACGCCCGAGGCCGAGCCGGTGATAAGCCAGCCGTCGCATTCGTCGCCGGCCGACGGCAGCTCTCCGCCCCGGACGTCGTAGATGCGGGCCCGGAAGGCCGGGCCGAGCATGCGGCGCATCATGTCGGCGTAGCTGGCGAAGCGATCCGCCAGGGGACCGGGAGGCGCGCCGGTTTCGAGGATTCCGAGGTTCATGGGCGCTACATGCGGCCTGCGGCGCGCCAGGGGAAGGGTCTTAAACCCATTGGTGCTCGACCTGGCAGAACGTGACGCCCGGAACGGCGTAGAGACGGTCGGACAAATCGCGCGCCTGGGCGCTGGAAAGACCGGTCAGCCGCAGCCGGATTTCGCCGCCGTCGCCCCAGTTGGTTAGCGTCAGGTCGTCGAGTTTCGCTCCGGACTCGGCGACCGTCATCACCAGGTCGCGCACCGCGGCGGCGGCCTGATCGCAGAGCAGGCGGTAGCGATGACGCAACGGCTTGGCGCCGGCCAGGCTGTCGAGCGCGGCATAGTCTTCGCGGGTGGAGAGGGCAGGGGAGGCGGACAAGGGCGAGGCTCCATGACTCGCCGCTGACGAAGCGTCCACGCACGCGGCCCAATGGGCTCGCCGGCATGGCTCTTCCTCTTTAGCGGCATTTGTTTACGCGCCCGCAATTCGGATCAAATCGGCGCTTGAGGGGGGCGATAGAACAGGCGCGCCGCCGGATCAAGTCCGCGACGCGCCCATGTTCTAGAACTTCGCGTTCAGACCCACGAACCACCGCCGGCCCAGCACGTCGTAGGTCGAGGGATCGGTGTTGGAGTTGGAATAGCTCGTATAGTAGGGCGGATCCTCGTCGGCGACGTTGTTGACCCCGACGCGCAGGGTCAGCCGCTCGTCGATGCTCCAGGACCCGATCAGGTCGAAGACGTCGTAGTCGGGCGTGTTCAGCGCCGTCGGGCTGAAGACCGGTACGCTGCGAGCATCGGTCATGCCGTCGATATGCCGCCAGCGAAGCGTTCCCTTCAGCGGGCCGACGGTCCAGGTCGTCGACAGCACCCACTTCTGGTCGGGCAGCGCGCTGCCGCTCAGGTCGCCGCCGATGCTGCCGGCGTAGTCGACGAAGTCGGCGCCGGGCCGCACCTGCCGCTCGAAGCTGTCGAGGTGGCTGTAGACGAAGTTGAACGCCAGGCTGCCGGCGCGCTCCGACAGGCCGAGGTCGGCCAGATCGAAGCCCCAGTCGACCTGGAAGTCGAAGCCGCTGGTCTTCATCCCGGCCAGGTTCACCTGGGTCAGCACCACGCCGGTGATCGTGCCCGAGCCCAGCCGCGTGAATTGCTGGCAGTAGAAGTTGTTCGGGTCGTAGGTCGGGTTGGAGCCGTCGCTGTTGAAGCAGGCCCCGACGATGGTGCCGACGCCGAGCGTGCCGACCATGTCCGCGACCTCGATGCTGTACCAGTCGAGCGAGACGCTGAGCCGGCGCAGAAGCGGCTCGTCGAAGCGCGAGGTCCAGACGACGCCGGCCGTCACGCTGTCCGCCGTCTCTTCCGAGAGATCCGGGTTGCCGCCGGTCAGAACTTCAACCTGCGTCGAGGCCTGGTGGTAGGTGTCGACGACCGCCGATGGCACGCCCTGGGCCAGGCAGAGCGCGCGCACGGCGGCCGCGTTGGCCCCGTTGCGATAGGAGGAGGCGATGTCGCACGGATCGCCCGCCGTGGTTCCCAGGCCCGGCGTGCCGATGCCCAGGAAGCCCAGGCTTTGGGGCGAGAACAGCTCGGCGATGTTGGGCGCGCGGACCGCGCGCTGGTAACCGGCTCGCAGCAACAGGCCGTCCATGGGCCGCCAGCTGGCGTCGGCCTTCCAGGCCTTGGTCAGGCCGGTGGTGTTGTAGTCGGCGAAGCGGCCGCCGAGATTGATGTCCAGCGCGCCCACTGGGCTCTCGTCCGAGAGGATCGGGATCAGCAGCTCGCCGTAGACATCGCGCGACGTGATCTCGCCGACCACCGGCACCGCCGGGTTGAAGCCGACGATGTCAGGGCCCCGCAGCAGGGCGTCGGGGTCGTAGTCGAAACGGTCGTTGCGCGCCTGGACCCCGATCGAGGCCTTCACCGCCCCGGCCGGGAGTTCCAGGATGCTGCCGGTCGCGTAGGCCTCGGCCACCACCTGCTCGATGGTCGTGTTGTTGTGGACATCGCGCGAGATGTACTCGGCGCAGCCCGGGCTGACCTTGCCGGCGCCGAAGATGTTGAACCCGCCGCAGATGGCCACGCCGCCGTCCGGGGCGAAGGTCAGCTCGCGCATCGCGGCCCGGCTGACGTTTCCGAACTGGTCCTCGGTGTGGTTCATCTCGCCGTAGGAGAGGTAGGCGTCGAACGTCCAGTCGCTCCACAGGTCGCCGCGCAGGCCGCCGACCACCTGGACCGTCTCGTAGGTGTTCTCCGACAGCCGCCCGCCGACCTCGGTGAAGGCGCGGCGGGGATAGAAGGCCGCGCCCGGCGTCGGTCGCGAGGCCAGAAGGGTCGCCAGGTCCGCCGGGATGTAGGGGTTGGTCACCGGCACCACGATATCCGGTCCCGGGAAGGCCCCGTCCGAAGCCGAGGCGGGGCCAAGCTGCCGCGAGACGTCGTAGGTCGTGTAGCTGACCGTGCCGTAGAGCTCGACGGCGTCGTTGATGTCGTAGTCGGCCGCCACGAACGCGGAGTACCGCTCCAGCGGCAGGTTGAGGTAGCGGTACGGGGCGCTGTTGTAGGTGTAGCTGGTCGCCGAGAAGCCCGGCATCTCCTCGCCGCGGTAGTTGCGCACCGGCGCGGTGGTGAACAGCGTGCCGTCGGCGTTGAAGCTGATCGCCGAATTGGGCCCGACCGTCCCGGGCGCGAAGCCGTAGCCGCCGAACACCAGGTTCATCGCCGCCTGGCTGGGCAGGTTGGCCGCGCCGGCCGCGTTGGACGCCGGGTCGTAGCGGCCGTCGGGGATGGTCGCCGCGCCGGAAGGCGTCAGGCCGGTGTTGAGGATGCTGTAGCCGATCGCCGCCCAGTCTCGGTCGGAAGCCACCAGGCCGTCGCGCTTGTCGTAGGTCAGCGCGCCCATGACGCTGGCGCGGCCGTCCCGGAAGGTGTCGCCGGCGGTGAAGGACAGCATCGTCTGTCCGGCGTCGCCCTGGCTGGTCTGGCCGTACTGCGCGTCGACCTCGAAACCTTCGTAATCGCGGCGCAGCTTGAAGTTCACCACCCCCGCCACGGCGTCCGAGCCGTAGACCGCCGAGGCGCCGCCGGTGATGGTCTCGATGTTGTCCACCAGCCGTGTGGGCACCGTGTTCAGGTCGACCACGTTGTTGGGGTTGCCCGCCACCACGCGGCGACCGTCGATCAGCACCAGCGTCCGCGTCGGGCCCAGGCCCCGCAGGTTGGAATAGGCCTGCCCGGGGGTCGAGACGAAGTTGGTGGTGTTGGTGCCCGCGCCGTTCGACGGCGTGAACTGCGGCAGCTGGTTGAGCACGTTCTCGACCGTGGTCGCGCCGACGGCGGTGATCTGCTCGCGGCCGACCGTGACGATCGGGCTTTCGGCGACGTAGTCCTGCCGCGCGATGCGGCTGCCGGTGACGACCAGCGCCTCGACCTCGTTGGACTCGGCCTCCTGCGCCAGCGCGCCGCCGCCCAACAGCCCGGCGAGCGCGGTCGCGCCCATGAAAACAGCCTTGAAGCCCCGCATGTTCATCGTTCCCCCACGGATGAGCGACTCCACCTTGGCACAGGGTGTGAGCGATCAACGTTCCGCGCCAGCCCCCAGCGCGCATACCTCGCCCCGCGCGAGCGGTCGAGCACGGTTTCGTGCGGCGCGTGTCGAAGCGCCTTTCCCTCACCGGGCGAACGTGCTCATCATGCAACCCAGCGGCGTATCGTCGCGGAGCAACACAGGGGGCTGTGATGAGCGACCAGACTTCAGCGACCACCCGGCGCGAGGTTCTCTACGCGGGCGCCGCCGTGGCGGCATTGGCCGCCACCGGAACGGCCACGGCCCAGACGCCGCCGAAGAAGGCGCGCTGGCGGCGGATGAACGTCACCGATCCCGCGGCGGCCAAGATGGTGGAGAGTTACAAGAAGGCGGTCCGGGCCATGCTCAAGCTGCCGCCCAGCGATCCGCGCAACTGGTATCGCCACGCCCTGGTCCACACCATCGACTGTCCGCACGGCAACTGGTGGTTCCCGATCTGGCACCGGGGCTACATCGGCTGGTTCGAGCAGGTCTGCCGCGACCTCAGCGGCGATCCCGACTTCGCGCTGGTCTACTGGGACTGGACGGCCCTGCCGGAAATCCCGGCGGTGATGTTCGAGGACGTGCTCAACCCGTCCGATCCTGCCTACATCGCCACGCTGGACGAGTTCCGGAAGCAACTGAACCCCGAGATCGACAAGATGTGGGCGAAGTTCTCGCAGGCCCAGATCGGTCAGTTGCTGAACCGTGGCCTGCGTTTCCCGGCCGACCTGAACTTCGACATCGCCTACCCCGGCGGGCCGATGTTCTTCCCGCAGGCCCAGGCGCGAGGGATCAAGGCCGACAAGCCGCACCTGGACGTGCCGACCAGCAAGGCGGTGTCGCTGTCGACCCTGCTCGACGCGCTGGGCCCCCGCGACTACCTCACCTTCGGCAGCCCCAAGACCTTCTTCCACAGCGGCCTGACCGGCTTCGGAGTGATGGAAGGCCAGCCCGACAACAAGGTGCACAACAACACCGGTGGGATCATCACGACCTATCAGGACGGCAAGCCGACCACGGTGGACCTGGGCGGCTTCATGCAGTCGAACCTGTCGCCGGTCGATCCGCTGTTCTTCCTGCACCACGCCAATATCGACCGCATCTGGGACCTGTGGACCCGCAAGCAGCAGGCGAAGGGCTATCCGATCTATCCGGAGGGCGCGGACTACAATCAGTGGATCAGCGAGCCGTTCCTGTTCTTCACCGGCGTCGACGGCAAGCCCGTGGCGGGCCAGACGGCCGGCGCCTACCAGACGATCGGCCAGTTCGACTACGACTACCAGCCGGGCTCGGGCGAGGAGATCGTGCCCCGGGCGCCCATCCTCAACGCCACGGCGCCGTCCCGCGCGGTCGCCATCGCCGCGACCCCGCCCAGCCGCCCGGGTGTCGGACACAAGGTCGTGCTGCCCCGGTCGAACCTGCTGTCGGCCGGCAAGGGCGACGGCCCGAAGTTCTTCGCCAAGGTCACGGTGGTCCTGCCGCCGCACCACAACGAGACCGTCGGGGTGGCGATCAACGCGCCCGATGGAGCGACCTCGGTCGATCCGAACTCGCCGCAGTTCGCGGCCAGCCTGTCGATGTTCGGGCATCACATCCTGCACGGACCGGTGACCTTCACCGTGCCGCTGAGCCAGCCGCTGGCGGCCCTGGCGTCGAAGAAGCTGCTCTCGGCCGACGCGCCGGTGGACATCAAGGTGCTGCCGATCGGCGGCTCCGGCGGCGGCATGCTGGGCGCGGCGCCGCACGGTGACCATGCGGCGACCACGCCGCTCGGCGCCTCGGTTGTGGCGGTGACGGTGGAGGCCCACTGACATGGGCGAAACGCTGCCGCCCTTCACCGTCGGCATCGTGCTGTACCCCGGCTTCGACCTGCTGGACGTGGCCGGGCCGAACGAGGTCTTCACCTTCTTCGACGCGGGCGTGATCGGCCGCACGAGCCAGGTGATCAGCGTCGCCAAGGACCTGACCCCACTGCCGATCGGCGGGGTCACGGTGACGCCGCGCTATACGTTCGACGACCCGAACCGACCGGCCATCGACCTGCTGTTCGTGCCGGGCGGCGGGCCGTTGATCGCGGACGTCATCGGCGACGACGTCTTCCTGCGGGCGCTGAGGGACATCGCGGCGACGGCCCGGTACGTCACCAGTGTCTGCACCGGAGGTATCCTGCTGGCGTCGGCCGGCCTGCTCGACGGCTATCAGGCGACGACCCATTGGGCGGTCGTGGACTCGCTGAAGCTGTTCCCGGATGTGAAGGTCGTGAACGGCTGTCCGCGCTGGGTGCATGACGGCAACCGGATCACCGGCGGCGGCATCTCATCGACCGTCGACGAGTCCATCTACATGGTCGAGACCATCGTGGCCGACTTCACCGGCGACCTCGATACGGCCCAGAACACCGCCCACGGCATCCAGCTGTCGATCCAGTACAGCCCCGATCCGCCGTTCCCGGGCGGTGATCCCTGCTCGGTTCCCTACGAGATCTACGCGCCGGTCTACGAGGGCATGGCGGGCTTCCGGAAGGCCGTCCACGACGCCGTCGTCGCGCGCCTGGGCGGCTAGCCAAAAAAGCGAAAGGCCGCCGCGTTTCCGCGACGGCCCCTGCTGAAGCATACTGTCGCCGTGTTTACGGCAGGGTCGCCTTGATGCCGACCGAGACGCGGCTGCCGCACAGGTCCGTGCAGTCCAGGTCGCTGTCGTGGTAGCGCAGGTCGGCCGAGAAGTTGTCGGTGAAGGCGTAGCTGACGCCGACGTTCCAGGTGGTGTAGTCACCGCCGGCGTCGAAGCCTTGGTTGCCCAGCGCGCCGTTGATCGTCCACTTGTCGGCCGGCGAGATGGCGCCGTTCACTTCGACGTAGGTCGCGCTGCCGATGCCGCCGAAGAATTCCGGCGAGTAGTAGACGGCGGCGCCCAGGGTCGCCGGGCCGGCCGGGATCGAGGCGGCCGCCTTGAATTCCCAGTAGGCGTAGTCGGCGCCCGATGGCTCGTTCAGGTAGCCGTAGTAGATGGCGCCCAGGTCCAGGGCCACCGGGCCCAGTTCCGGCTTCACGCCCATGTACAGGTCGATCTCGGCGTCCGTCTCGTCGTAGAAGTCGACGTTGGAGGCCCAGACGCCGGCGTAGAAGATGCCGGACGACAGGTCGGCGCCGCCCTGGATCGCCGGACCTTCATCGGTCTGGCTCACGCCGCGGAAGATGTAATCGGACGTGATGCCGATGTTGCCCGAGAATTCGACTTCTTGGGCGAAGGCCGCGCCGCCCATGGCGAGAGACGCCGTGGCGGCGCAGATGGCCAGTTTAAGAGCTTTCATCGCTATCCCCTTGTTGTTGGCGTCGCGCCGTCTTGCCCCGTCGCGACGTCGCCGAAGCCATTTGGACCCCGGTCGGTAGAACAGTGGTCGAAGCCTCGCGAACGCCCTACTGACGCAGGACCTTCACGGACTTAGACCGTTATCGCTGTCGGCAAATTGTGCGCCGCAATCAACGATCGCCCGTTTTGTAGGCGCCAGGAGCAATAATCTGGTTAACGCCGGCTACAATGCGGAACCGGGCTCCCCAACGTAAGCGCGGCCTAAGGATTCGCCTCAGCGCATCGACAGGGAAGCGAAGCCCAGATGGGTCCCCGCGTCCGCCAGCAGGGTCTCGCCGGTGACGTGCCGGGAGGCCGGGGAGGCGAGGAAGACGGCCGCCCCCGCGATGTCCTCCGCCGTCGAGGCGGCCTGCAAAGGCGTCGAGCGGATCACGCCCTCGCGCATCCGCTCGATGCGATCGTCGGGCATGGACTTGCCGAACCAGGGCGTGTCGATGAAGCCCGGGCAGATGGCGTTGACGCGGATCTTCGGCGCCAGGGCGCGCGCCAGCGACAGGGTCATGGTTGTCATCGCGCCCTTCGAGGCGGCGTAGGGCACCGAGGAGCCGATGCCGGTCACCCCGGCGATCGAGGCGGTGTTGACCACCGCGCCCGGCCGCGCGCCGGCCTCGAGCAGATGCCGCGCGGCGCGGACCATCTGGAAGGCACCGACCACGTTGACCTTGTAGAGGCGCAGGAAGTCATCGGCGTTCACCGCGTCCAGATCGCCGTGGTTGGGCGCGAACTTGGTGACGCCGGCGTTGTTGAACAGAGCGTCGATGCGGCCGAACGGTTCGGCCGCGGCGGCGATTTTCCTGCAGTCTTCGTCCTCGCCGACGTCGCCCTGAACCACGACGGCCTTGGCGCCCTCGGCCTCGACCAGACGCGCGGTTTCTTCAGCTTCGTCCTTGCTGGAGGCGTAGTTGACGATCACCGCCTCCGCGCCGCGCGCGGCCGTCTCCACCGCGATCGCCCGGCCCAACCCGGTCGAGCCGCCGGTGACCAGCACCACGAAACCGTCGAAATCCTTGCCAGCCATGCGCGTCTCCCTTTGCTTTTGAGGTCTGATAGCGCGGGCTCGCGCGCTTGTCCCGGGGGAAGGGGAGGACTACATCGCCTCGCCATGAGCGATCTTCACGTCACCCAGCTGGGCCAGACCGTTTCCGCGCCGCAGCGTCCCGAGGACGCGGTTCTCGAGCGCGTTCCGAATCCCCAGGCCGACACCCTGTACCTGGCCCGCTTCACCGCGCCGGAGTTCACCTCGCTGTGCCCGGTCACCGGTCAGCCCGACTTCGCCCAGCTGGTCATCGACTACGCGCCGGGCGACTGGCTGATCGAGTCCAAGTCGCTGAAGCTCTACCTGACCTCGTTCCGCAACCACGGCGCCTTCCACGAGGACTGCACCGTCGCCATCGGCCGCAAGATCGTCGAGGTCGCCCAGCCGAAGTGGCTGCGCATCGGCGGCTACTGGTACCCGCGCGGCGGCATACCGATCGACGTCTTCTGGCAGAGCGGCCCGGCGCCCGAGGGCCTGTGGCTCCCGGACCAGGGCGTCGCGCCGTATCGCGGCCGGGGCTAGCCCCCGTACCGGCTGGTCAGGGCGGCGACGTCCGGCCGGGCGCGCTCCAGCGGTGCTTCGGTCGGCGTGCCGATGAAGATGAAGCCGGCGACCTTCTCGTCGGGGGCCAGGCCGAGCGCGGCCTTGGCCTGATCGTCGTAGCTGTACCAGTCGGTGATCCAGTTGGCGCCGTAGCCCATCGCCGTGGCGGCGTAGGTGAGGGTGGTGCAGACGGCGCCGGCCGAAAGCAGCTGCTCCCAGTCCGGAATATCGCCGGGAACGACGCGGGACACGACGGCCACGCCCAGCGGCGGCGCCTTCAGCTTGCCGAGCTTGGCGATCAGCTTGGTCGCGTCCGGACGGCCTTGGGCGATGGCCTCGAGCCTAGCGGCATAGGCGGCCTTGCCCTCGGTATCGAGGACGATGAAGCGCCAGGGCGCCAGCTTGCCGTGATCCGGCACGCGGGCCGAGATGGTCAGCAGGTCCCGCAGTTCAGCCTCGCTCGGCGCCGGGGCGCCGATGGTCAGGGCCGGGGCCGAGCGGCGCCTGGCGAGGAAGGCCAGCACCTCTTCGGACGCGGTCGGCGGCAGCGCGTCGCCGAAGGCGGGCTGTTGGGGAATGCCGTGGGTCACGGGAACACTTTCTAGGTCACGCTGGTGTCGGGAGTGTCCTCGAACAGCGGGCGCAGCTTGATGCGCGCGTCCGGTGCGAGGAGGCGGTAGTCGGTATCGAACTCGGGCGCGACTTCGCCGTCGATCGTCACGCTGGACTTGATCGCGCCGGTCTTGTCGTCGCGGACCAGGGTCTCGCAGGTCTTCTTGCCTTCCAGTTCGGCCATCAGCGCGGCGACCAGGCTCATGGCCGGCGCGGCCTGTTCGGCGGGAGCCGGCGAGCCGTCCGCCAGCACCACGATGTCCAGGTCGGCGAAGCGGTAGGTCGAGCACAGGCGGTCCGCCTCGATCTTCACCGTCTCGCGCACCACCAGTTCTACCGAGGAGGTGTCCGACAGCTGGTAGCGGCGTGTCTGGATCACCTTGCCTGCCTTGGTGTCGAGGAACAGAACCTCCTCGCAGCTCTGGTCGTCCTCGCGCCAGGCGGCGCACCAGACCTTGTCGCTCTCGAGCACGGACGTCAGTCCGGCGCCCTTGAGCGGAACATCGGCGGCCCAGGCGGGCGCGGCGACGGGCAGGGCGAGAAGGGCCGCGAAGGCGAGCCGGCGGAGAAAACGCATCCGCAACACCTAGGGTGGATAAGTCGCCTCGGCAATCAGGGGCTTGGCGAACGTCGTAATGGCGCCCATATCGCCGACAAGGGCGAACCGGAGCGGTCCGGGCGAGTTTGTGCTATAGCCGCCGCCGGATAACGGGAGGGCACGGATGCCCAGGAAGTTCGAAGTCGTCGCGGCGGAAGCGCCGCCGCCCGTCTGGGCCGCGCTCCGCAACGAAGCCGAGCGCGCCGCGCGCACCGAGCCGACGCTGGGCAGCCTGCTCAACGCCGTGATCCTGTCGCACGACTCCCTGTCCGACGCGCTGTCCTACCAGTTCGCCCGCAAGATCGGCGACCAGGAGCTGCGCGCCATGAGCGCCCGCGAGATCGCGCAAGAGGCCTACGAGGCCGATCCTTCGCTGCTCGCCGCCGCGGAGGCCGACCTGAAGGCCGTTTTCGAGCGCGACCCGGCCTGCAAGGGCTACGTCCAGCCGTTCCTGTTCTTCAAGGGCTTCCAGGCGCTGCAGACCCACCGCGTCGCCCACTGGCTGTGGACCCACAGCCGCGAGACCCTCGCCCACTACCTGCAGAGCAAGTCGAGCGAAGTCTTCCAGCTGGATATCCATCCGGCGGCGAAGATCGGCTCCGGCGTGTTTCTCGACCACGGCACCGGCATCGTGATCGGCGAGACGGCGGTGGTCGGCGACGACGTCTCCATGCTCCACGGCGTGACCCTGGGCGGCACCGGCGCGGAACGCGGCGACCGTCACCCGAAGATCGGCAAGGGCGTCCTGCTGGGCGCGGGCGCCAAGGTGCTGGGCAACATCACCATCGGCGAATACGCGAAGGTCGCCTCGGGGTCGGTCGTGCTCAAGCCCGTCCCGCCCCACTGCACCGCCGCCGGCGTGCCCGCCCGCCTGGTCAACTGCCCGACCTGCGAAGAGCCGGCCCGGACGATGGATCACACCCTGGCCGACGCGGTGTACGACTACGTCATCTAGGTTCCGCGCAGGCGAGCGAGGCCTGCGTAAACCTCACATCATCCTTCGACGGCGTGGGATTGAGCGCCGCGTACAGCACCGCCGCCCAGATACCGGCCACGGCCAGCCATTGCGCGAAGGTGATGCGGTGGGGATCAGGTGGTGGCTTCATCGCCACGCTTATCCCGCCGTTGCGCGGGCTTGAATAACGACATATCAGCCGGGTCTCTGTGAGGTTTCGTCACAATGGCCCGTCGCTCGCTGCCGTCGCTCAATGCCTTGCGCGCCTTCGAGGCGTTCGGTCGGCACGGGCGGATGACGCTGGCAGCCGACGAGCTCTGCGTCACCCACGGCGCGATCAGCCGGCAGATTCGCGAGCTCGAGCGCGATCTCGGCGCGCCACTGACCGAAGGGCCCCGCAACCGCCTGACCCTGACCGAGGCGGGCCTGAAGCTGGCCCAGGCCCTGACCCGCGCGCTGGACGAGATCGACGCCGCCATTCCGCGCGATCCGACGGGCGAGCCGCCGTTGACGGTCTCCTGCCTGGGCACCCTGGCGATGAAGTGGCTGATCCCGCGCCTGCAGGGGTTCCACGACGCCCATCCGGATATTCCGGTCCGTATCGAGGAAGCCAACGGGGCGTTCGACTTCCGCCGGCCGGACAACGAAATCGACCTGGCCATCCGCATGCGGCCGATCGGCGACACGGCGTCGGCGGACGCGGACGTGACCGTCTTCATGCCGCACTACCACGGCCCGGTGGTCTCGCCCGAACTGGCCGACGCGGCGCTGGATGGGCTGCCGCGCCTGCACACCGTGACCTACCGACCGGCCTGGCAGGAGTGGCTGGAGATGAGCGGCTCGGCCTACGGCCCCGCGGCCGTGAACCGCGAGTTCGACCACTACTTCTACATGCTGGAAGCCGCCGCGGCCGGGCTGGGCGTGGCGATCGGTCCCTGGGCCTTCGTGCAGGGCGACCTCGCCAACGGCCGGCTGAAGGCTCCGCTGGGGTTCGTCGAAGGCCGGGCGGCTTTCGTGGCCCTGACGCCCAAGACCGGCGCCAAGCCAGGAGCCCGGGCGTTCCGCGACTGGCTGGTCGCGCAGGGCGCCGCGACACCGCCGCCGCCGCGCTGAACCCTTTTGGCTTGCCTCCCCGAGCGACGGCGGTAGGTTCGCGCCGAACGCGCCGCGGCGCCCCCACAGAGTTCCTGGAGCCCACGCCGTGGACGAAAAGCACATCAAGCAGATCGAAGCGCACCTGAAGCGCACCTTCGGCAACCCGCACTTCCAGGTGAAGGCGCGCAAGCAGAAGGACTCGGCCGAGGTCGAGCTGAAGAGCGAATTCATCGGCGTCATTTACGAAGACGAGGACGAGCCCGGCTCGTTCCTGTTCGAGATGGCGATCCTGGCGGAAGACCTGGAGTAGGCATCAATCCCACCACCGTCATGGCCCGACGCGTTCGGGCCACGCATGCGTGGTGAGCTTGAACAGAGGGGCGCAGCCGTGAGGCCGCGCCCTTTTCTTATGCGCGGTGTTCATGGGGGGGCCGGGGCAAGCCGGGCCATGAC
>JBIICO010000215.1:0-5835 GCA_044238855.1 Caulobacter sp. | reverse complement strand
TCCTCGGCGAAGGTCGGTTGCTGGGTCAGCCAGTCGCCGACCTTGCGGACCTCGGGGGTAAGCCTCGCGGCGTAGCGGGCCTTGAAGCCCTCCCAGAGCGCCTGGACCATCTCGGGCGTCGCCATGCTCGGCGGCGCGGCCTTCGAACCGGACACCCAGGCCAGTTCGTCCAGCCCCTCGTCGTTCCAGTGGGAGGCGTGCAGCTTCGCCGCCTCGACCACGACCAGCCTCGCCTGCTCCAGCGACACGCCGCGCAGCTGGTCGCCCTGCTCGGCGGGGGCCAGGTCCTCCATCATCAGCACGAAGTCGCTGGTCGCCTCGTCGACGTCGGTGAACCACACGCGCGGCGTGGCGATCAGGGCCTTGGGCGCCAGCTGCTGGTAGAAGCGCACCTCGCGCAGGTAGTTGCCCAGCGCCACGCCGGTGGCGCGGCTCTCCGCCCCCGCCGAGGGGAACTTGCCAACGATCGAAGCCGGCGCGCCGTCCGCCTCGCCCTCGTACTCCAGCGAGAAGCGCACGCTGTCGCCGATCTGGCCGGTGCCGACACCCTTGGCGGTGAAGCTCTTCACCTTCGCCTTCACGCCACCTTGGGCCAGCACGGCGGTGAGCCAGGCGGTGTCAATGTCTCCGGGCGCCCGGATATCGGGTTGGGTGGTCATAGGCGTCTTCCCTGCGCCGCCCGTTCCCATCGCGTCGCGACCGGCCGGGCGGCTTGTTCTGGTTGGTTTTGCGGGAATTGGGGCCGTGGTCGGACGACCTGTCAACGGCGCCGTCGCGGAAGCCGCGCGCTTTACCGCGCGAGATAGTTGACAAGGAAACATTATCGACACAGTTTCCTAGTCAACAACAGGAACACCGATGTCCCGGCCGCCGCCCGCTTCACACCTGACGTCGCACCTCGGCTACTGGCTGCGATACGTGTCGAACCACGTCTCCCATGCCTTCGCCCGCAAGCTGGACGGCGAAGGCGTGACGGTGGCCGAGTGGGTGGTGCTCCGTGAGCTCTACGGCGAGGACGCCCTCGCACCCAGCCGCCTGGCCGAGCGCCTGGGCCTGACGCGCGGCGCGATAAGCAAGCTGGCTGACCGGCTGCTCGAAAAAGCCCTGCTGGTCCGCGCCGAAAGCCCCGACGACCGCCGCGCCCACACCCTGACCCTCAGCCCGGCGGGCCGCGCGCTCGTGCCCAGCCTCTCCGCGCTCGCCGACCGCAACGACGCTGAGTTCTTCGATCACCTGACCGACGAGGAGCGCGCGACGGTCGAGCGGATCATGAAGGGCATCGTCGAACGGCGCGGGCTGAAGGACGTCCCGGTCAGCTAACCCCTCTCTCACGGTACGAAAGGAACGCGCCCATGGACGCGCGATTGACGACGCTTGCCCGGACCTGCCTGAAGGCCAGCCACGATGGCGGCATGAGCTTTCCGCGGATCGTGGCCGCGCTGCACGAAGGCGGCTTCGAGAGCTATCTGGTCGACTTCAGGCGGGGCGTGCAGATCGACTACCTGCCGGACGGCGACGGCGTGGAGTTGCCGTCCTTCCGGCCCGACGCCATCGCCGCCGCGCTGGATCCGGCGGCGCTGGAGACCGCGATCCGCGAGGCGCAGGCCAACGTCGCCGGCTACACCTACGAGGGCTTCTGCCGGAAGGCCGCCGCCGCGGGCGTGGCCGGCTACATCGTCTCCTTCAGCGGCCGTCGGGCGGTCTACTTCGGCCGCGACGGCGCCTTCCACGTCGAGCCCTTCCCCGTCTGAGCCGTTCCGCGCTAGGTCTCTGCGGCAACGTTCGGGGGAACCATGAAGCGCATCGCCGTCATCTCGGGCCTGCTCGCCGCCATCGCCGGTCCGGCGTTCGCGCAGGAGCCCGGCGCCGCGCCCGTACCGCCCGCGGTCCGCGCTCTGGCCGGCTGCTGGCAGGGTGACGGTCAGGTGATGGGCAAGCCGGTGACGATGACGCTGAGCGCCCGCCCGGTGGCCGAGAACGCACTGTTCGTGGTGGATGCGAAGAGCCAGGCCACGGCCGACCCGACCGACCGCTACGCCGCCCATCTGATCTTCGCCGGCCGCACCAGGCCGAAGGACGTCGTCGGCGACGAGCCTGCGATCACCAGCTTCTGGGCCGACAGCTTCGGCGGCGACTACACATCGACGGGCACGGGCGCCGCGAAGCCGGACGCTTTCGCGGTCAGTTATCCCTATGGCGACCAGTCGTTCGTCAACCTTTGGCGCCTCGCGGGCGACAAACTGAGCTGGACGATCGTCGTCAGGGACAAGGCCGGCAAGGAAGAGACGTTCGCCGCCTATGCCCTCACCCGCGCCGCCTGCCACGGAGGCGCGTGACCGCCATGCACGAGCCGGAGATCGCCAGGTTGACGCGCCAGGATCGCGGCCTGGGCAAACTGGACCGGCGCGGCACGCTACTGATGTTGGCGTTCGTGCTGGCCGGCGTCAGCTTCTTCGTCTGGCGCGACCACCAGGAGGCCAAGGTCGGGCGGCGCGAGGTCGTGGCGGCGCTGGCGTCTCTGGGCTTTCGGGAAGTCGAGGTGAAGCGGGTCTGGAGCGCCATGACCGCCTGTGGGCGGGGCAAGATAGCGTTCCGCTGGCAAGCCGCAACAGCCCGCGGCGAAGCCTGCAGCGGGATGCACACGTCGACGCAGGTGAGGATCAAGCCATGACCGACGGATGGGATGACTCCGCCCAGGCATGGATCGCCGATCAGGGCGACGCGGGCGATTTCGGGCGCCGCTGGGTGCTCGACGGGCCGATGACCGCTCGCGTCGCGGCCGCCGCGCCGGCGACGGCGCTGGACGTCGGCTGCGGAGAGGGCCGCTTCTGCCGGATCTTGAAGGCGATGGGCGTGACCGCCATCGGCATCGACCCGACGCAGGCGCTGCTCGACCGCGCCCGCGC
The DNA here is from genome assembly GCA_044238855.1 of Caulobacter sp. GTDB lineage: Bacteria > Pseudomonadota > Alphaproteobacteria > Caulobacterales > Caulobacteraceae > Caulobacter. The sequence continues at coordinate 2,929 of JBIICO010000215.1, read as the reverse complement.
GCTGGACCCGGAAGGCGACTACCGCTCGGGCCGGGCCGAGGCGCTGGACTTCGCCGACGCGAGCTTCGACCTGGTGGTCAGCTACCTGACCCTGATCGACATCCCGGACATCCGCACCGCGATCCCGGAGATGGCGCGCGTGCTGAAGCCCGGCGGCGCGCTGCTGATCGCCAACCTGACCAGCTTCGGCACGGCCGGGACCGGCGAGGGCCTGGGCGCGTCGTACGACGCCGAAGGCCGCTTCCGCTTCAGCCTGGACAACTATCTGGAGGAACGGGCCGACTGGGTCGAATGGCGAGGCATCCGCATCGTCAATCATCACCGGCCGCTGGAAACCTACATGTCCCTGCTGCTGGACGCCGGCCTGACCCTGACCCACTTCGCCGAGCCCGCCCCCACCGGCGGCCCGCCCGCCGTCGCCGACCGCTACCGCCGCGCCCCGTGGTTCCACGTGATGGAGTGGCGGAAGCGTCAGGCCCCAAGCGCTTGAACTTCCGTGCTATAGTCGCGACATAGGCGTCGAAGGCGTCCCGCCGGGGCGGGACGGAAGGACCAGCATATGAACAACATGGACAGCGTCTCGGACGCCGAATACCGGACCGGCGCGATCAAGATCCACGGACCGGAAGGCTTCGAGGGCATGCGCAAGGCCGGCCGGCTGGCCGCCGAGTGCCTGGACATGCTGATCCCGCACGTCGTTCCTGGCGTGACGACCGAGCATCTGGACAGGCTGGCCCGCGAGTTCGTGCTGGACAACGGCGGCCTGCCCGCCTGCCTGTTCTACAAGGGCTATCACCACACGGTCTGCATCTCGACCAACCATGTGGTCTGCCATGGCATTCCCAGCGACCGGCAGCTGCGCGAGGGCGACATCGCCAACATCGACGTCACCGTCATCGTGGACGGCTGGCACGGCGACACCAGCCGCATGTACGGCGTCGGCGAGGTCGGACCGCGCGCCCGCCGGCTGGTCGACGTGACCTATGAAGGTCTGGCCCAGGGCCTGGCCCAGGTGAAGCCTGGCAACACGTTCGGCGACATCGGCTACGCCATCCAGAAGTACGTCGAGGCGCAGCGCTGCAGCGTGGTGCGCGACTTCTGCGGCCACGGCCTGGGCAAGGTGTTCCACGACAGCCCGAACGTCCTGCACTTCGGCCGCCCGGGCACCGGCCCGGTGCTGGAGGAAGGCATGTTCTTCACCGTCGAGCCGATGGTGAACCTGGGCAAGCCGCAGGTGAAGGTGCTGGCCGACGGCTGGACCGCCGTCACCCGCGACAAGTCCCTGTCGGCCCAGTGCGAGCACAGTTGCGGCGTGACCAAAGACGGCGTCGAGCTGTTCACCGCTTCGCCCGTAGGCCTGTTCCAGCCGGCGATCGCCGGGGCTTAAGCCACCAGCTTGAGCGCGCTGGCCACCCGCTGGCGGCGCGCGTCGCGAACCGAGCCGAGCGCCTTCTCCAGCCGCGCCCGCTCGCCGACCAGCCGCGCCTCCTGAGTCGCCAGCGCCACGGCCATCTCATCCGGCCCTGCGTCCAGCAGGCCGGCGATCTGCGACAGGCCGAAGCCCATGGCCTTCAGCGCCAGCGCGCGCGACAGCCGCTCGACGTCTTCCGGCGCATAGACCCGCCAGCCCTGCCGCGAGCGGCGCGGCTTGACCAGACCCTGCCGCTCGTAGACGCGCAGCGCCTTGACCGTGATCCCCAGCCGCCTGGCCAGGTCGGCCGGGCCCATGAGCCATTGTTCAACGCCGGTTGCGAGCATCGTTCGGGTCTCCGTCCGCCCACTATGCGGTCGGCCCCTGGGGACGGGTCAAGCGGGACGTTGCGCAACTCTTGCGCGCAATGCACTCTGGAGCGTCGAACGCGTCAGGGGGCAATCACGCGTGGCGTCCGAAGAGAGTAGCCAGCCGCACCAGCTGGGCCATCGCGAGCGGTTGCGCGAGCGGGCCGCCAGGAGCCTCGAGGCCCTGCCCGACTACGAACTGCTGGAGCTGTTCCTGTTCCGGACCTTCCCGCGCGGCGACGTCAAGCCGCTCGCCAAGGCGCTGATGGCGCGGTTCGGATCGCTCGGCGCGGTGCTCGCGGCCTCGGTTGAAGACCTGCGGACTGTCTCGGGCGTGGGTGAGCAGGCGGCGCTGGACCTGCGCCTGCTGGGCGAGGCGGCGCTGCGGGTCAGCCGCGAGAAGCTGGCCAAGCGCACGGTGATCGGGTCCTGGAGCGCCCTGCTGGCCTATGTGAAGGTCGCCCTCGCCAACGAGCCGCGCGAGCAGTTCCGGGTGCTTTTCCTGGACAAGAAGAACCAGCTGATCCTCGACGAGGTGCAGAACCGCGGCACGGTCGACCATGCGCCGGTCTACGCCCGCGAAGTGATGCGCCGGGCGCTGGAGGTTTCGGCCAGCTCGGTGATCCTGGTCCATAACCACCCCAGCGGCGACCCCACGCCCAGCGGCGCCGACGTCGAGATGACCCGCCAGGTCGTGGCCGCCGGCCGCGCGCTGCAGATCTCCGTGCACGACCATCTGGTTGTCGGCCGAGAGGGCGTGGCGAGTTTCAAGGCGCTGGGGCTGATGTGAGGCGACCAATCATGCCCAGTCGGATACAATCCGATCCAGTCGACTGGATTTTCCATACGCGGGAAGCCGCTGAGCGGCCCCTGCACTGAAACGGCGCCCGCTCCCCACGGCGATTGCGCCGTCGTATGAAACGCTCGCGCTTCCCTTCGATAGCGGACGGAAGCCGTGGGCACGGTGCGCACCATGAACGACACGATAGAGGCCCTGTCGCTGCCCGGTCCGAAGGACGGCTGGCGATGGTGGGAAGCGCGGCGGCTTCGCTACAACATCGGCCTCGGCATTGCAGGGCTGGCGGCTTATTCGGCGTTCTGGCTGGTCATGCTGGGCTTCGGCGACACGCGGTACATCGACATGCGGTCG
>JBIICO010000185.1:0-7197 GCA_044238855.1 Caulobacter sp. | reverse complement strand
AGCAGGTGCAGCATCACATAGGCGAAGGCGAACAGCCCCAGCGTGCGCCGGAAGCGGATCAGCCTGGGCATTTTGAGCAGCCGCGCCGCCGGCGTGATCGCCAACCCGACGATCAGCAATCTCAGGCCCCAGACGCCCAGCTCGCGAATGATCTTCTCGATCGGGTTGGCGCCCAGCTCGCCCGCGTAGCCGCGCCAGGCCAGCCACAGCAGCGGCGCCAAACAGGCCGACCAGACGACCGCATAGACGAGGCGGTCCCGCGGGGTCTGCTTCATCAGTAGAACTTCCGCAGGTCCATGCCGCGGTACAGCGACGCCACCTGGTCGCCATAGCCGTTGAACGGCAGCGTCTTGCGGCGCCGGAACTCGCCCAGCCGGCGCTCGGTCGCCTGGGACCAGCGCGGGTGGTCGACGTCGGGGTTCACGTTCGAGAAGAAGCCGTACTCGTCCGGCGCGGACAGGTTCCAGGCGGTGGCCGGCTGGGTCTCGACAAAGCTGATCCGGGTGACGCTCTTGATGCTCTTGAAACCGTACTTCCACGGCACCACCAGCCGCATCGGCGCGCCGTTCTGGTTGGGCAGGGTCTCGCCGTACAGGCCCACGGCCATGATCGTCAGCGGGTTCATGGCCTCGTCGATCCGCAAGCCCTCGCGGTAGGGCCAGTCGAGCACCGCGCGGCGCTGGCCGGGCATCTCGCTGGGCCGGTAGAGGGTCTCGAAGGCCACGTACTTCGCCTTGCTGGTCGGCTCGTAGCGCTTGAGCAGGTCGGCCAGCGGCACGCCCAGCCAGGGGATCACCATCGACCACCCCTCGACGCAGCGCAGCCGATAGATCCGCTCCTGCAGCGGATTGCCACGCAGGAAGTCGGCGAGGTCATAGGTCCCCGGTTTGGCGCAATGGCCGTCGATCTTCACCGACCACGGCCGGACCTTCAGGCTGCCGGCGTTGCGCGCCGGGTCCTCCTTGTTGACGCCGAACTCATAGAAGTTGTTGTAGCCGGTGACGTCCTGCCTGGGCGTCTTGGCCTCGGTCGTGGAGAAGCGGCTCGGCTTGCCGACCAGCTTGATCGGCTGGGCCTGCGCCGCGCTTGCCAGCCCCGCGAGACCCACGCCGACCAACCCCGCCATCAGTTCGCGACGGCGCAGGTAGAGCCCCTGGGGCGTAACGTCGTTCTCGGTCAGGTCGCCGCCGTGTCGGATGAGCATTGTCGAACTCCGCTTCGCCCCGCGTCGAGAGGGATCACGACGTCGCGATCACGCACAAGTCAATCGAACGGCGCCTCGGCGTGAACTCATGAGGCGGCGTCGCGCTCCCACTCCAGGAACTCCGGCGTCGACAGCAGCGCGTCGCGATAGGCGGCGGCCTTGCCGTCGGTGTCGCCATGCGCCGCGAGATCGATGGAGTAGGTGCGGAAGCGCGTCGCCACCGGGGTGTAGAAGGCGTCGGCGATCGTCCAGCCGCCGAACAGGAACGGCCCGCCCGACGCCTCAAGGCAATCGGTCCAGACCTTGACGATGCGGCGCACATTGGCGCGGACGCCTTCGGTGAGGTCGAGGGTCGTGATCAGCCCCAGGTCCATCGGGCACTCGCGGCGCAGGTCGCCGAATCCGCTGTGCATCTCGGCCGCCACCGAACGGGCGATGGCGCGGGACGTCGTATCCCGCGGCCACAGGTTCGCGTCGGGAAACCGCTCGGCCAGGTATTCGCAGATCGCCAGCGAATCCCAGATCGTCAGGTCGCCGTCCTTCAGCGCCGGCACCAGCCCCGAGGGCGAGTGCGGCAGGATCGACGCCGTGGTCGCCTCGACCTCGCGCAGCTGGATCAGGATTTCCTCGAACGGCGCGCCGGTCCGCTTGAGCGCCAGCCAGGGGCGCAGCGACCAGGTGGACCACTTCCTGGTTCCGATGACGATCTGCATCCGGACGACTCCCCGTTTTGACGTTGCCGCATGGTTGACGGCGCCCCCTAACCTGCACGTAAGGTGCGCTCAACAATTAGAACAAACGTTTGGACAGGGAGTGAGGGAATGACCGACGCAGCAGCGCCGGCCGGCGGGAGCGTGGCCCCGCGCGAGGATGCCGCCTCCGCTCCGGCCGTTCCCCTCGTTTCCGCGGGCTATCGCCGCTACGCCCTGACGCTTCTGCTGGTCATCTACACCCTCAACTTCCTCGACCGTCAGGTGCTCAACATCCTGATCGAGCCGATCAAGCTTGAGTTCGGGCTGCGGGACTGGCAGCTCGGCGCGCTGTCGGGCCTGGCCTTCGCGGTCTTCTACACCACGCTGGGCATCCCGATCGCCCGCGCGGCCGAGACCAGGCACCGCGGCTGGATCATCTCCGGAGCCGTGCTGGTCTGGAGCGGCTTCACGGTCCTCTGCGGCATGGCCGGCAGCTTCTGGCAGTTGCTGCTCTGCCGGATCGGCGTCGGCGTCGGCGAGGCCGGATGCACGCCGCCCGCCCACTCGCTGATCACCGACTACGTGCCCAAGGAGAAACGCGCCTCGGCGATCGCCTTCTACTCGATCGGAACCCCGCTCGGCACGGTCGTCGGCCTGGTGGTGGGCGGCGTCGTCGGCGGCGAATACGGCTGGCGCGCCGCGTTCCTGGTCGCCGGCCTGCCGGGCGTCCTCGTGGCGATCCTCGCCGCGCTCACGCTGGTCGACCCTCGCCGCAAATTCAAGGCCGCCATCGCCGCCAGCGCGGCCGCCTCGGCCGCCGCCGCCGCCAGCCCGACCTTCAAGGCCGCGCTGGCGATCCTCGCGACCAAGAAAACCTTCTGGCTGATCGCCTTCGCGGCCTCGATCAAGGCCTTCATCGGCTATGGCCACGCGCCTTTCACCGCATCGTTCTTCCTGCGGGAGCATGGCGCGGAGATCAGCCAGCTCGCCGCCGGTTTCGGCATGAAGCCGCTCGGCTTCCTCGCCATCGCGCTCAGCGCCATGGGCGGCGTCGCCGGCATCATCGGCGCCTGGCTGGGCGGCGTGATCGCCGATCGCTACGCCGCGAAGGACCTGAGAGGCTATGTCGTCGTACCGGCGATCGCCTCGGTCATCACGGTGCCGATCTACATCCTGGCCGTCAGTGTCCAGTCGGCGGCCTGGGCGATTCCGCTGCTCGCCATCCCAGCCCTGCTCGGCACCCTTTGGTACGGCCCTGTCTACGCCAGCGCCCAGAGCCTGGTCCCGCCGCAGGCGCGCGCCACGGCGGCGGCCATGCTGCTGTTCATCATCAATCTGATCGGCCTCGGCCTGGGCCCTCTCGGCGTCGGCATCATCAGCGACCTGATGGGCGAAGGCCTGGGCCTCGGCGCCGCCGACGGCATCCGCTGGGCGCTGATCCTTTCCACCCTGTTCGGTCTCGTCGCGGCGGTCCTGTTCTGGGTCGCCCGCAAGACCATCCGCGAGGAGATGGTCAGCTGACCCGTCGGCGGCCGGCTCCCCTCACCTTTTCCGTTTCCGTTTCCAGTTTCCGCGTAGCCAGTTCCGCAGGGGAAATCCGATCGCCATGACAGACACGACAGCCCCTGCAGCGCCCGCCGCGGAACCGGTGATGCCGACCGTCAGCAAGGGCTACGCGCGCTACGCGCTGTGGCTTCTGATGATCATCTACACGTTCAACTTCCTGGACCGGCAGGTGATCAACATCCTGGCCGAGCCGATCAAGAACGACCTGGGCCTCGAGGACTGGCAGCTGGGCATGCTGACCGGCCTGGCCTTCGCCTTCCTCTACACGGTGCTGGGCATCCCCATCGCCCGCATCGCCGAGCGCAAGAACCGGCCGGTGATCATCGCCACCTCGGTGGTCGCCTGGAGCGTGTTCACCGCTGTCTGCGGCGCGGCGCAAACCTTCTGGCAGCTGGTGCTGGCGCGGATCGGCGTCGGCATCGGCGAGGCCGGCTGCACCCCGCCCGCCCACAGCCTGATCAGCGACTACGTGCCGAAGGAGAAGCGCGCTTCGGCCATCGCCTTCTACTCGATCGGCACGCCGCTCGGCGCGCTGCTGGGCATGAGTCTGGGCGGCATCATCGCCGACGCCTACGGCTGGCGCTGGGCCTTCTTCATCGCCGGCGCGCCCGGCCTGCTGCTGGGCGTGCTCGTCTTCTTCACCCTGGTCGAACCGCGCAAGAAGCTGGCCGCCGAGCTCGCCGCGAAATCCCAGGCAGCGGTGGCCGGCCCGACCTTCGTCGCGGTGCTGAAGGTGCTGAAGAGCAAGAAGACCTTCTGGCTGCTGGCGTTCGGCGTCGCGGTGAAAGCCTTCATCGGCTACGGCCAGCAGCCTTTCATCGCCTCCTTCTTCCTGCGCGTGCACAAGGACCAGCTGGCCCAGCTGGCGGCCAAGGCGTCCGACATCGTCGGCTTCGAGGTCGGCGTGCTCACCTTCGTTGCGCTGATGCTCAGCGGCCTTTCAGGCATCGGCGGCATCTTCGGTGTGTGGCTGGGCGGCTTCCTGGCGGACAGGATGGGCGCCAAGGACATCCGCGCCTACGCCCTCGTGCCGGCGCTGGCGGCGATCCTGCCGATCCCGTTCTACGTCTTCGGCATCCTGCACCACGACGCCCTGTTCGCGCTGCTGTTCCTGGTGGTGCCGGCGGTCCTGACCAGCCTCTGGTATGGCCCGGTCTACGGCACGGCGCAGAGCATCGTGCCGCCGGCCATGCGCGCCACGACGGCCGCCATCCTGCTGCTGGTCGCCAACCTGATCGGGCTCGGCCTCGGCCCGCTGATCGTCGGCGTCCTTTCGACCTTCTTCGACAAGGGTCTGGGCATGGGCTCGGCGGAAGGCATCCGCTGGGCGCTGGTGGCCTCGGCGGTGATGGGCCTGGTCGCGTTCGGCCTGTTCTGGGCTGCCCGCAAGACCATCAAGGACGACATCGTCAGCTAGCCGACCGCTTCCCGAACGCGCCGGCGGCTCCCGCCGGCGCCGGTTCCTCGAATACATCCCCACGGGGAGAACAGGACGACATGACCGACCAGACCGCGACGCCTCCCGTCGCTCCCGACGTCCAGCCCGTCAGCAGCGGCTACCGGTCCTACGCCCTCTGGCTGATGCTCGGCATCTACACCCTGAACTTCCTGGACCGGCAGGTGGTCAACATCCTGGCCGAGCCGATCAAGCAGGACCTGGGGCTGAAGGACTGGCAGCTGGGGGCCCTGACCGGCCTGGCGTTCGCGGTGTTCTACACCTTCCTGGGCATCCCGATCGCCCGGCTGGCCGACCGCGCCAACCGGCCGATGATCATCGCCGGGGCGCTGGCGATCTGGAGCGCGTTCACGGTCGCTTGCGGCCTGGCCGGCAACTTCGTGCACCTGCTGCTGGCGCGTATCGGCGTCGGCGTCGGCGAGGCCGGCTGCAGCCCGCCGTCGCACTCGCTGATCACCGACTACACCCCGAAGGAAAAGCGCGCCTCGGCCCTGGCCTTCTACTCGATGGGCATTCCGCTCGGCTCCCTGGCCGGGATGGCGCTGGGCGGCCTGGTGGCCGACGCTCACGGCTGGCGGATCGCCTTCTTCGTCGCCGGCGCGCCCGGCATCCTCCTCGCCGTCATCGCCGCCCTGACGCTGAAGGAGCCGCGCAAGGCCCTCGCCGCCGCCCAGGCTCGGCAGGCCACGGCCGGCTCGAGCTTCGGCGAGGCGATGAAGGAACTGGGCACGAAGCGGTCCTTCTGGCTGCTGGCCTTCGCCTGCTCGCTGGTGTCGTTCATCGGCTACGGCCACCTGGCCTTCTACGGCTCGTTCTTCTTCCGCAATCACGGCGCGCAGCTGGCCGAGCTGGCGGGGAACATGGGCGGCCTCGGCCCGGCCGGGTTCCTGGGCACGGCGCTCGGGCTGATCATCGGCGTCTTCGGGGCTTTCGGCACCTGGCTCGGCGGCCAGATCGCCGACCGGGCGGCCAAACGCGACATCCGCGCCTACGTCTCGGTCCCGGCCGTGGCGGGCCTGCTGAGCTTTCCGTTCTTCATCTCGGCGATGCTGAGCGGCAGCGCGGCCCTGGCGCTCGCGCTGCTGGCCCTGCCGGTGCTGCTCGGCTCGCTCTGGTACGGCCCGGTCTTCGCGGCGGTGCAGAGCCTCGTGCGCCCGCAAACCCGGGCCACCGCCGCTGCGGTGCTGCTGTTCGTGATCAACCTGATCGGCCTGGGCCTCGGCCCGCTGCTGGTCGGCCTGCTCAGCGACTACCTGACCGTCTCGATGGGCGAAGGCGAGGGCGTGCGCTGGGCGCTGATCCTGTCGTCGACCGTCGGCATCATCGCCTCGCTGCTCTTCTGGCTGGCGCGCAAGACGATCCGCGAAGAGATCGTCAGCTGACCACCGAGAGTCTAGGGTAGCCGAAACGAGTCCGGGGAGGGACCAGACGATGACCGACACAACGGCGACCGCGTCGGCGAAGCCGCTATACTCGAGCGGCTACAAGTCCGCGGTCCTGGCCATGCTGGTCGCGGCCTACACCTTCAACTTCATCGACCGCACGATCATCGCCACCATCGGCCAGGCGATCAAGGTCGACCTGAAGCTGACGGACACCCAGCTGGGCCTGCTCGGCGGTCTCTACTTCGCGCTGCTCTACACCACCCTCGGCATCCCCATCGCCCGGCTCGCGGAGCGCAAGAGCCGGGTCAACATCATCGCCTGGTCGCTGGTCATCTGGTCGGGCTTCACCGCCCTTTGCGGCGCGGCCCAGAGCTTCGTCCAGCTGGCCATCCTGCGCTTCGGCGTCGGCATCGGCGAGGCCGGCTGCAGCCCGCCCTCGCACAGCCTGATCAGCGACTACTTCGAGCCGAAGAAACGCGCCACGGCGCTGTCGATCTACGCCTTCGGCATTCCGCTGGGGACCATGGTCGGCGCCATCGCCGGCGGCTGGCTGACCCAGGAATTCAGCTGGCGCGTCGCCTTCGTGATCGTCGGCGTGCCCGGCATCATCCTGGCGATCATCTTCAAGCTGGTGGTCAAGGAGCCGGCCCGCGGCCATTCCGAGCTGCCCGAGCATCCGCTGACCGAGGAAGAGGTCACCCCTGCCCCGGCGCCCAAGCCCTTCTCGCTGGGCGAGGAGTTCCGCGAACTGTGGGCGGTGACCAAGGTGCTGTTCACCAAGTGGCCGGTGCTGCACATGGTGCTGGGCGTCACCATCGCCTCGTTCGGCTCCTACGGCTCGGGCGCCTTCGTGCCCGCCTATTTCGTGCGCCAGTTCGGCCTCGACTACACCCA
>JBIICO010000065.1:0-15433 GCA_044238855.1 Caulobacter sp. | reverse complement strand
GACGGCAGCGACTTCAGGAACCAGATGTGGGCGACCGGCGAGGCCAGTTCGATGTGGCCCATCCGCTCGCGCCGCACGCGGGCGAGGGTGACTTCCACGCCGCACTTCTCGCAGATGATGCCCTTGTACTTCATCCGCTTGTACTTGCCGCACAGGCACTCGTAGTCCTTGGTCGGACCGAAGATGCGGGCGCAGAACAGGCCGTCACGCTCGGGCTTGAACGTGCGGTAGTTGATGGTCTCCGGCTTCTTGATCTCGCCGAACGACCACGAACGGATCTTCTCCGGCGAAGCCAGAGCGATACGGATGCGGTCGAAGGTCGGAGCGGCCTGGACCGGATTGAAGATGTTCAGGACTTCCTGGTTCATCTTGGTTCCTTCAGTGCGGGCGGACCCGCGAAAATTTCTGGATGGAGAGGCGGTTCGGAGCCCCTCCCCCGCGCCGCGGGAGAGGGGTCAGGTTCCGATCAGCTGTTCTCCAGCTCCACGTTCAGGCCGAGCGAGCGCATTTCCTTGACCAGCACGTTGAAGCTTTCCGGAATGCCGGCTTCGAACGTGTCATCGCCGCGGACGATCGACTCGTAGACCTTGGTGCGACCCGCGACGTCGTCCGACTTCACCGTCAGCATTTCCTGCAGGGTGTAGGCGGCGCCGTAGGCTTCCAGGGCCCAGACTTCCATTTCCCCGAAGCGCTGACCGCCGAACTGGGCCTTACCACCCAGCGGCTGCTGCGTGACGAGACTGTACGGGCCGATCGAACGGGCGTGGATCTTGTCGTCGACCAGGTGGTGCAGCTTCAGCATGTAGATGTAGCCGACCGTGACCGGACGCTTGAACTGCTCGCCGGTCTGGCCATCGAACAGGATCGACTGACCCGAACGGGCCAGGCCCGCCGATTCCAGGCGATCCTCGATGTCGGCGATGTGGGCACCGTCGAAGACCGGAGTGGCGAAGGGCACGCCCTTGGACAGGTTCTTGGCGAGCTCGATGAGCTCTTCCTCGTCGTCCGGCAGCTCTTCGTCGGGACCGTAGATCTCGCGCAGGCGGTCTTGCAGGGCCTGCTTCTGGCCGCCATGTTGCCACGCTTCCAGGAGGTTGGCGATCTGCTTGCCCAGACCCGCCGCGGCCCAGCCGAGGTGGGTTTCGAAGATCTGGCCGACGTTCATGCGCGAAGGCACGCCCAGCGGGTTGAGAACGACGTCGACAGCGGTGCCGTCTTCCAGGTGCGGCATGTCCTCGATCGGAAGGATCTTGGAGATGACGCCCTTGTTGCCGTGACGGCCGGCCATCTTGTCGCCCGGCTGAAGCTTGCGCTTCACGGCCACGAAGACCTTGACCATCTTCATGACGCCCGGGGGCAGTTCGTCGCCGCGCTGCAGCTTGTCGACCTTGTCCTCAAAACGACGGTCCAGACGCTTGCGCGCCTCGTCGAACTGACGACGCAGGGCTTCCAGCTCGCCCATCGACTTCTCGTCGTCGAGCGCGATCTGCCACCACAGGCCCGGCGCGATCTCTTCGAGCTTCTCGGCCGACACTTCGCCGCGGGTCAGGCCCTTGGGGCCCGAGACGGCGGTCTTGCCGACGATCAGTTCGCGCAGACGCGAGGTCATGTTGCGGTTCAGGATGGCGAATTCGTCGTCGCGGTCCTTGCCCAGACGTTCGATTTCCGCGCGCTCGATGGCCAGGGCGCGTTCGTCCTTGTCGACGCCATGCCGGTTGAACACGCGAACCTCGACGATCGTGCCGGCCACGCCGGGCGGCAGGCGGAGCGAGGTGTCACGGACGTCCGAAGCCTTCTCGCCGAAGATGGCGCGCAGCAGCTTCTCTTCCGGGGTCATCGGGGACTCGCCCTTGGGCGTGACCTTGCCGACCAGGATGTCGCCCGGCAGGACCTCGGCGCCGATCGCCACGATGCCGGCTTCGTCGAGGTTGCGCAGGGCTTCCTCGCCGACGTTCGGGATGTCGCGGGTGATCTCTTCCGGGCCGAGCTTCGTGTCGCGGGCCATGACTTCGAATTCCTCGATGTGGATCGAGGTGAAGACGTCGTCGCGCACGATGCGTTCGGAGATCAGGATCGAGTCTTCGAAGTTGTAGCCGTTCCAGGGCATGAACGCGACGAGCGCGTTGCGGCCCAGGGCCAGTTCGCCCAGGTCGGTCGACGGACCGTCGGCGACGATGTCGCCGGCGTTGATCTTGTCGCCCACGCGGACCAGCGGACGCTGGTTGATGCAGGTGTTCTGGTTCGAACGCTGGAACTTCGACAGGCGGTAGATGTCGACGCCCGACTTGGTGGGGTCGGTCTCTTCCGTGGCGCGGATGACGATACGGGTACCGTCGATCTGCTCGACCACGCCCTTGCGGCGCGCGATCACGACGGCGCCAGAGTCACGGGCCACGACGTCTTCCATGCCGGTGCCCACGAGCGGGGCGTCCGACTGGACGAGCGGCACGGCCTGACGCTGCATGTTCGAGCCCATGAGGGCGCGGTTGGCGTCATCGTTTTCCAGGAAGGGGATCAGGGCCGCGGCCACCGAAACCACCTGCTTGGGCGACACGTCCATCAGGTCGACCTGCTCGCGCTGGAGCAGACCCGGTTCGCCGTTCACACGGCCCGGGACCAGATCTTCGGCGAACACGTCGCCGTTCATCGGGATGTTGGCCTGGGCGATGACGTGCTTCGCCTCTTCCATGGCCGACATGTAGATGACTTCGTCCATCGGCTTGCCGTCCAGCACGCGGCGGTACGGGCTCTCGATGAAGCCGTACGTGTTCACCCGTGCGTGGGTGGCCAGCGAGTTGATCAGACCGATGTTCGGACCTTCCGGCGTCTCGATCGGGCAGATCCGGCCGTAGTGGGTCGGGTGCACGTCGCGGACTTCGAAGCCGGCGCGTTCCCGGGTCAGACCGCCCGGGCCAAGCGCCGAAAGGCGACGCTTGTGGGTGATTTCCGACAGCGGGTTGGTCTGGTCCATGAACTGCGACAGCTGCGAGGAGCCGAAGAATTCGCGGACGGCGGCGGCGGCCGGCTTGGCGTTGATCAGGTCGTGCGGCATGACCGTGTCGATATCGACCGAGCTCATGCGTTCCTTGATCGCGCGCTCCATGCGGAGGAGGCCGACGCGGTACTGGTTCTCGAGCAGTTCGCCGACCGAGCGGACCCGACGGTTGCCGAGGTTGTCGATGTCGTCGATTTCGCCGCGGCCGTCGCGCAGGCCCACCAGGACCCGCAGGACCTGCAGGACGTCTTCCTTGCGCAGGACCCGGACGTCGTCGGCGACGTCCTCTTCCAGGCGCATGTTCATCTTCACGCGGCCGACCGAGCTGAGGTCGTAGCGCTCCTGGTCGAAGAACAGCGACTTGAACATCGCCTCGGCGGCTTCCACCGTCGGCGGCTCGCCCGGACGCATGACGCGGTAGATGTCGAACAGCGCGTCTTCACGGATCGAGTTCTTGTCGACCCGCAGGGTGTTGCGCATGTAGGCGCCCACCGTGATGTGGTCGATGTCGAGCACGTCGATGGTGGTGAAGCCCTTCTCTTCCAGGGCCTCGATCACCGTCGCGTCGAGCTCGTCGCCGGCTTCGGCGTAGATCTCGCCGGTTTCGGCGTTCACTTCGTCACGAGCCAGGTAGCGGCCGACCAGCGCGTCGGGCGACAGCAGCAGGGTCTTGACGGTGTCGCCCAGCTTCTTGGCCGCGCGGGCCGAGATCTTGGTGCCGGCCGGAGCCACTTCCTCGCCGGTGTCGGCGTCGACCAGCGGGAACTCCGGCTTCACGCCGCGCCAGCGCTCGGGCTTGTACGGAGTGGCCCAGCCGCCCGGACGCTTCTCGAACGGAACAACGTCGTAGAAGGTCGTGAGGATTTCCTCGCCGTCCATGCCCAGACCGTAGAGGAAGGTCGTGGCCGGCAGCTTCCGACGGCGGTCGATACGGACGTAGACGATGTCCTTGGCGTCGAACTCGAAGTCGAGCCAAGAGCCGCGGTACGGGATCACGCGGGCGGCGAACAGCAGCTTGCCCGAGGAGTGGGTCTTGCCCTTGTCGTGGTCGAAGAAGACGCCCGGCGAACGGTGCATCTGCGAGACGATCACGCGCTCGGTGCCGTTGACGATGAAGGTGCCCTTGTCCGTCATGAGCGGGATATCGCCCATGTAGACGTCCTGCTCCTTGATGTCCTTGACCGAGCGGGCGCCGGTTTCCTCTTCCATCTCGAACACGATGAGACGGAGCTTCACCTTCAGCGGCGCCGCGTACGTCATGTCGCGCTGGATGCACTCCTCGACGTCGTACTTCGGCTCCTCGAACTCGTACGAGACGTACTCGAGCACGGCGCGCTCGTTGAAGTCCTTGATCGGGAACACCGACTTGAAGACCGCCTCGATGCCCTCGTCACGGCGTTCGACCGCGCGGACTTCGCGCTGGAGGAACTGTTCGTAGGAGGAGCGTTGAACCTCGATGAGGTTCGGCATCTGCACAGCTTCGGGGATGCGGCCGAACGACTTCCGGATCCGCTTCTTGCCGGTGAAGGATTGCGCCATGTTTTTCCCTGCGTGCGCGGAGGGACTCCGCGCGTAAATGTGTCTTGTCGCGTCCACCCTCTGCTCTTCCGGCTGGGCCGGAAGCGGACGCAAGACCTTGCCCCTGGCGTGTCAGGGGCGCCCCATCGCACCGGTCGGAGGGCTTTGACCGGGCTGTCGGGCACGCGCGTAGAAAATCGCGTCTCAGTTGATCGGATTTTCCGCGAGGGGGCGGATATAGGGCAAAGCTGGGGATAAGGGAAGGGGCGCCGCTTGACTTTCTCGCGGCGCGAACCCGCGCAAGGGACGGCGCATCGGCGGCGTCACGCCCCGCCGACGGCGACAAAACGCCACGCATCCGCGTCCCGGCCCACATTGAGCCGCGTCGTTAACGAACAGGTCACCGACACCCGCCAAGCGTCCGATACGGGTGTTTTTGTGCGGCGCCAGATAACGGCGATCCGTGGGGCTGTTGGGGTGTCGTATGCTCGATAACTGGAAAATCTCGACCAAGATCCTGGCCGCGCTGCTGGTGCTGGTCGGCGCGCTGCTGGTCAGCGCCGGCTTCGGCGCCTGGCTGCTGGGCTCCACGACCGCGCGGTACCGCGTCCTGGCGGAGCAGAGCGCGCCCGCCTCGCTGGAGGTCGAACGGATCGGACGCCGGATCAACCAGCTCGGCTACACCGCCTATCAGACCATCGCTTACGACGGCACGAGCGACGCCGGACGCGCCGCCGCGCAGGCGTTCGAAGAGTCCGTCGAGCGGATGGGGGTGAACTTCGACAATGCGCTGAAGCTCGAGACCGAGAACAAGGACCAGCTGCAGGCCTTCCATGACCGCGCCGACGTCATCACCGCCCGTGCTCGTGAAGCCGTGGCCCTGGGCCGGGCCGAGCGGAACGAGGAAGCGACCGCCGCCATGGTCGCCGTCGATCCGCTGATCCAGAGCCTGACCGCCGACATGCGCGCCTACAACCAGGCGGGCTCCGAAGGCGACCAGGCCGAGGCCGCCGCCCTGGCCGCGGAGGCGCAGCAGGGGATCGTCCTCAACCTGATCGGCGCGGCCCTGGCCGCCGGCGTGGCCCTGGCCTTCGGTCTTTGGATGTCGCGCGGCAAGATCACCCGGCCGCTGAACGCCTTGGCCGACCGCATGCGCCGCTTGGCGGCCGGCGACCTGGAGGTCGAGGTCGACGGCCAGGAGCGCGGCGACGAGGTCGGCGTGATGGCCAAGGCCGTGCAGACCTTCAAGGACAACGGCCTGAAGGCCCGCGCGCTGGAAGTGGAGGCCAACCGCATGCGCGACGCCTCCGAGAGCGAGCGCGGCCGCACCGAGGCCGAGCGCCGCCGCATCGAGGCCGAACAGGCCGCCGTCGTCTCCGCCCTGGCCGGCAGCCTCAGCCGCATGGCCCGGGGCGACCTGACCGCCCGCATCGAAGCCCAGTTCGACGGCCAGTACGCGCAGATCAAGGCCGACTTCAACGCGGCCGTGGACAGCCTGCGCGAGGCGCTCGCCGCCGTGTCCGGCTCGGTCACCGGCATCCGCGGCGGGGCCGACGAGATCGCCACGGCCTCCGAAGACCTGTCGCGCCGCACCGAGCAGCAGGCCGCCTCGCTCGAAGAGACCGCCGCCGCGCTCGACCAGATCACCGCCACCGTCAAGCGCAGCGCCGAGGGCGCCAAGCAGGCCTCCTCCACCGCCGGCGACGCCCGAAACGACGCCGAGGCTTCGGGCCGTATCGTCAGCGATGCGGTCTCCGCCATGGGCGCGATCGAGCAGGGCTCGCACCAGGTGAACCAGATCATCGGGGTGATCGACGAGATCGCCTTCCAGACCAACCTTCTGGCGCTCAACGCGGGCGTCGAAGCGGCGCGCGCCGGCGACGCGGGCAAGGGCTTCGCGGTCGTGGCCTCGGAGGTCCGGGCCCTGGCCCAACGTTCGGCCGAGGCCGCCAAGGAGATCAAGCAGTTGATCTCGACCTCGACCGAGCAGGTCGAACGGGGCGTGAAACTGGTCGGCCAGACCGGCAAGGCCCTGACCGGCATCGTCGCCAAGGTCACCGAGATCGACGCCCTGATCGGCGAGATCGCCTCCTCCGCCCAGGAGCAGGCCACCGGTCTGAACGAGGTCAACGCCGCCGTGAACCAGATGGATCAGGTCACCCAGCAGAACGCCGCCATGGTCGAGCAGGCCACGGCCGCCGCCTCGAGCCTGCGGGTCGAGACCGGCGAACTGGAGAGGCTGGTCGGGCGCTTCGACATCGGCCAGGGTCCCGCCGCCGCGCCGGCCGCGTCCTCGTACCGCCCTGCCCCGGCCTCGCGTTCGTCGGCCGCTCCGGCCCACGCGCCCGCTCCGGCGGCGCGGCCGGCTCCGGCCCCCGCGATCGCCCTGGCCACGGAAGCCTCGGCGCCCGCGCCATCGCCGGTTCATGCGGCGCGGGCCCGCCTCGCCAGCTTCGCGCGGGGCGGCGCGGCGCCTGCGGCGGACAAGGACGACTGGCGCGAGTTCTAGGCCAGGGGCCGGATCCGATCGATCAAGGCTCGCGTCCGCAAGACGCGGGCCTTTTTCATTCCTTTCATTCCTTGCGGATGACCTTCATCACCAGCGTGCCGGCCAGGCCGATCAGGCAGATGAAGAAGGCGATCTTGGCGATCCCGCCGGCGACGTCGACGACGAAGCCGAGGATGCCTGCGATGATCATGACGACGAGGAAGACACCGGCGAGCTTGAGCATGAGCGGCTAACGCCGATCCGTCGAAAGCGGTTCCTGCGGGCTTGTCCGCGCCCCGCGCGCCCGATCATATGACAGTCCCTCCGACAGTCGCCTTCCGGACTTCCGAACGTGTTCAGACGCACCGCATCCGCCCTGGTCCTGACCGGGCTGATCGCCCTTCCCGCCGCCGCCCAGAGCCCGGGCCCCCAGCCCGCGCCCCTGCCGCCCGCCATCCCCGCCGCGCGGGACGTGCCCTATCCCGGCGTGGTCCGTCTGGCCGTCGACGCGACGGACCTGGATCGCCGCATCTTCCGCGTCCGTCAGACCATCCCGGTCGAGAAGTCCGGGCCGATGGTGCTGCTCTATCCGGAGTGGTTGCCGGGCACGCATGCGCCGCGGGGCCAGCTGGAGAAGATCGCCGGCCTGAAGATCACAGCCGGCGGCAAACCGGTGGAGTGGGTGCGCGATCCGATCGAGGTCTACGCACTGCATATCGTCGCGCCCGAGGGCGCCAAGGCGCTGGAGCTGGAGTTCGAGTTCCTCTCCGCCACGGCTCCCGACCAGGGCCGCGTCGTCGTCACCCAGGAGATGCTGAACCTGCAGTGGAACTCGATGGCCTTCTATCCGGCCGGCTGGTTCACGCGGCAGATCCCGGTGCAGGCCAGCGTCACCCTGCCCGAAGGCTGGAAGTTCGGGGTGGCCCTGGACGTGGCGAGCCGGAACGGGCCGACCACGACCTTCAGGCCCGTGCCGTTCGAGACCCTGGTCGACTCGCCGATGTTCGCCGGCAAGTACTACCGCCAGATCGACCTCGATCCCGGCGGCCGCAGCCCGGTGCGGCTGAACATCGTCGCCGATCGGCCCGAGCTGCTCGAGGCCGGCCCTGAGCAGATCCAGAAGCACCGCAACCTGGTGACCCAGGCCGATCGCCTGTTCGGCACGCGGCAGTACGACCGCTACGACTTCCTGCTGTCGCTGACCGACCGCATGGGCGGGATCGGGCTGGAGCACCACCGCTCGTCGGAGAACGGCCGGGAGCCGGAGTACTTCACCGACTGGGGCCGGATGGTCTCGCAAAGGGATCTGCTGCCGCACGAATACACCCACAGCTGGAACGGCAAGTTCCGCCGCCCCCAGGGGCTGTGGACCCCGGACTATTCGGTGCCGATGCACGGCGAGCTGCTGTGGCTCTACGAGGGCCAGACCCAGTACTGGGGCTACATGCTGGCGGCGCGGTCGGGGCTGTGGAGCCGCGACGAGGCGATGGGCGCCCTGGCCCTGACCGCCGCCGCCTACGACGCGCGCGTCGGCCGGGACTGGCGAGACATGAGCGACACCACTAGCGACCCGGTCATCAGCGCCCGCAAGCCCAAGGGCTGGCTCAGCTACCAGCGGAACGAGGACTACTACTCCGAAGGGCTGCTGGTCTGGCTGGACGCCGACACCCTGATCCGCGAGCGGACCGGCGGCAGGAAGTCGCTCGACGACTTCGCCAGGGCCTTCTTCGGCGTGCGCGACGGCAGCTACGTGCCGGAAACCTACAGCTTCGACGACGTCGTCAGCACGCTGAACGACGTGACGCCCTACGACTGGGCGGGCTTCCTCAAGGCGCGGATCGCCAGCGCCGAGAAGGCGCCGCTCGACGGTTTCGGGCGGGGCGGCTGGAAACTGGCGTGGAGCGAGACGCCCACCGCCTACCAGAAAAGCGCCGACGCCCTGGCCAAGCGGACGGACCTGACCTACTCGGTCGGCCTGACGCTGAACGCGACGGGAACCATCACCGGCGTGCAGTGGGAAGGCCCGGCCTGGAAGGCGGGGCTGACCGTCAGCAACCAGGTCATCGCCGTCAACGGCGAAGCCTACGCGGCCGAACGCTTCCGGGACGCGGTCAGGGCGAGCAAGTCCGGCGGCCCGATCGAGCTGATCGTCAAGGCCAACGAGAAGTTCCGGGTCGTGAAGCTCGACTGGAAGGGCGGCCTCCGCTACCCGCGGTTGGACCGCGTCGAGGCCACGCCCGACCGACTGGGCGACATCCTGACGGCGCGGGCGAAGTAGCCGCCATACGAAAACGGGCCCGGAGGTTTCCCTCCGGGCCCGAAATCGTAGTGCAGAAAGCGTCAGAGCTGACGCGATCCCATCTTACTTGATGGTGACCGACGCGCCGGCTTCTTCGAGCTTCTTCTTCACTTCTTCGGCTTGTTGCTTCGAGACGTTCTCGACGACGTTCTGCGGAGCGCCTTCGACCAGGTCCTTGGCTTCCTTCAGGCCGAGGTCCGGACGGACGCCGCGGACTTCCTTGATCACGTTGATCTTCTTGTCGCCACCGGCGGTCAGAACAACGGTGAACTCGGTTTGCTCTTCGGCGGCTTCGGCCGGAGCGGCGGCGCCACCGCCGGCGGCGGCGACGGCGACCGGAGCGGCGGCGGAGACGCCCCACTTTTCTTCGAGCAGCTTGGAGAGCTCAGCGGCTTCCAGGACGGTCAGGGCGGACAGATCGTCAACGATCTTTTCGAGCTTCGACATGGTGTCAGTTTCCTTGGGAGTATTTGGATTTGAGCGGAGATGACCGGCTTACGCCGCGTCCTTCGTGGCGTAAGCGTTGAAGACGCGGGCCAGCTGGGCGGCCGGAGCCTGCACGACGCCCGCGACCTTGGTCGCCGGAGCCTGCAGAAGGCCGATGAGCTTGCCGCGGAGTTCGTCCAGCGACGGCAGCGTGGCGAGAGCCTTCACTGCGTTCTGGTCGAGGACTTCCTCGCCCATGAAGCCGCCAACGAGGCTGAACTTGTCGTTCTCCTTGGCGAATTGGGCGGCGACCTTGGCGGCGGAGACAGGGTCCGGCGCGTAGGCGATGGCGACCGGTCCGGTGAACAGGGCGTCGCCCTTCTCACCGAGCGAGCCGGCCAGAGCCTTTTGGGCCAGAGTGTTCTTCACCACCTTGATGGCGGCGCCTTCCTTGCGGAGGCGCAGACGAAGGTCGGTCATTTCCGCAACGGTCAGACCCATGTAGTGGGTCACGACCACAGCGCCGGCATCGGCGAAGACGCCCTTGAGCGTCTCGATCGATTCCGCTTTTTCAGCGCGGTTCATTGCGGTCTCCTAGATCGCGACGCCCGGACCATCCGGACGCCGAAAGCATGCCGCCCGCATGCGGGATCGCTCCCGAAGGCGGGTGACGGTAGACCTGTCCCAAGGAAAGTTTCGGCCGCGCCCGCAGCTAGAGGCGGTGATGCGGCGTCTTCTGTTCCCCGTCTCCTCACGGCGAAGGGGGGCTCCCCTTCGATAAAGACGCCGGTGACCCCGACATCCCGTAACTCTCGGACAGGACCAGCATCGGGCGAACCCGTCGCTGGAAGTGCGCGCGTATAGATGAAGCCGCGCGGAAACTCAAGCGGGACCGGAAACCGCCTGACGGACCAGCAACACAATCCTCCCGCCCGGGCGCTCCTCGGATGCGTAGGGCCGCCCCAGTAGGCTGAAGCCTGCCGCCTCGAGCACACGGAGCATCGCGGTGTTGTCTGCCCGCGTCGTGGCGAACAGGCCACGCCCCTCGCTCGCCTCGATCGCCTTCCCCACCAGGCCCTTCGCGAGCCCTCGGCCCCGGAAGGCGCCATCGACGGCGATCCATCCCAGTTCCAGCGGATAGTCGCTCCTGCCGATCTCCGCCGCGGCGCGCGTCGCGACCTTCTGACGGTAGCTGTCGCGGGGGTTCTTGAGCGCCGCGCCCCCTACCATCCGCCCATCCGCCAGAACCCGGATTAACCGCTCTGCATCGGCAACGCGGTCGCCAAGTCCCCTCAGCCGCACTTCACCGAACCGCGCGACGAACTCGGCGAATGCCTTTATCGCGTCAGGTGACGTTACAATGGGCGCTTCAAGTTCGAAGATCACGGCCCCTCCACGATCGCAGCACGGTATTAACCATCCAAGCCGCTGGAATCACACACTTCCGTCAGCAACAGGTCTTGGAACCGTCCCAATCCAGGACCATTTACCCATTGATCGCGGAAGACGATCAGACGCCGGACGGGTTGTGTCGAACACCCTCCCGCCGCGCGGACGGAAGGTCTAAGCCCATGCTTCTGGGCCCTGTTTCCCTGCACACCACCGATCCCTGGACCGGCGACGACGCTCGTCGTCTCCGCGCCTTCGCGCCCGAACCGCGGCAGACGCCGCGCGGCCGGCACGCCCATCTGCTCGACGTCGCCGCCGCCCGACGAAAACGCTGCGCCCAGCGCGCCGACTGCGGCCGCACCGAGGACGCCGTGTACTGGAAGGCCGTCGCCCCGAGCGCTGTGTTCAAGGCCGCCGAGGTCCGGGCGGGCGAAGACTTCGCGGTGTTGCCGAACTGAGGCCCAAGCGAGCTCGATATCGGTCAGGCCGACGCCCTCTCGGCGTGAACCTCCGGATAGCCACAAGACAGCATCGGCTAGCCCGGTCGCCAAGGCCCAAACGCGAAACGGGCGGGCCCTCGCGAGCCCGCCCGTCCGTGTTGTTCAGGCTGTGGAGCCTGTCAGACCGAGACCGAACCGGTGTCGACCTTGAAGCCCGGGCCCATCGTCGAGGAGAGCGCGATACGCTTCACGTAGGTGCCCTTGGCGCCCGACGGCTTGGCCTTGTTCAGAGCGTCGACCAGAGCCTTCACGTTGGCCAGGAGCTGCTCTTCGGTGAACGAGGCCTTGCCGATGCCGGCGTGGACGATGCCCGCCTTCTCGACGCGGAACTCGATGGCGCCGCCCTTGGCGTCCTTCACCGCTTGACCCACGTTCGGGGTCACGGTGCCGACGCGCGGGTTCGGCATCAGGCCGCGCGGGCCGAGCACCTTACCGAGACGGCCGACGAGGGCCATCATGTCCGGGGTCGCGATGACGCGGTCGAAGTCCATGAAACCGCCCTGGATGCGCTCGACCAGGTCTTCGGCGCCGACGACTTCGGCGCCGGCGGCGAGAGCTTCCTCGGCCTTGGCGTCCTTGGCGATGACGGCGACGCGAACGTCACGGCCGGTGCCCGACGGCAGCGACACGACGCCACGGACCTGCTGGTCGGCGTGACGCGGGTCGACGCCCAGGTTGACGGCGATCTCGATCGACTCGTCGAACTTGGCGGTGGCGTTCGCCTTGACCAGCTTCACGGCGTCCTCGACCGAATGGATCGCGTCGCGATCGCCGGTCCAGGCCTGGATGCGCTTGGGTTGCTTGGCCATGGTCTTAGGCCTCCACGATCTTGAGGCCCATCGAACGGGCGGAGCCCTCGATGATGCGGGCGGCGGCGTCAACGTCGTTGGCGTTGAGGTCCTTCATCTTCTTCTCGGCGATCGCGACGAGCTGCTCGCGCGTGATCTGGCCGGCGCTCTCGCGGCCCGGCTTGTTCGAGCCGGACTTCAGGCCGAGGGCTTCCTTGATGAAGTGGGTCGCCGGCGGGGTCTTGGTGATGAAGGTGAACGACTTGTCCTGGTAGACCGTGATCACGGTCGGCAGGGGCGTGCCTTTCGGGATGCTTTCGGTGCGCGCGTTGAACTCCTTGCAGAAGCCCATGATGTTCACGCCGCGCTGACCCAGCGCCGGACCGATCGGCGGCGAGGGGGTCGCGGAACCCGCGGCCACCTGCAGCTTGATGTAGCCCAAGATTTTCTTGGCCATCTCTGTCTCCGTTAAGCGGCGCTAGTCAAAGCGCCTATGCGGCCGTGGTGCGGGCAGACCCCTCCCACGGATTTGATCCCCGGCGAGCCGAGGAAGCGGCGGCGTGTAGCAGAGAAGGCGGGGGCGGACAACCGCTTCCCATCTTCGCCGCTCCCCTCTCGTCATCCTCGCGCCCGTCGCGAGGACCCAAGCGTGGCGAGCCCAATGAGAAAGAGCGCGGATTGCTCCGCGCCCTTCTTGTTGTCGCCCGTGTGCATGGGTCCTCGGGACAAGCCCGAGAATGACGGGGGAAAGGTCAGCTGACCTTTTCGACCTGGTTGTATTCCAGCTCGACCGGGGTCGCGCGGCCGAAGATCGAGACGGCGACGTGCAAGCGCTCGCGCGCCTCGTCGACCTGCTCGACCGTGCCATTGAAGCTGGCGAACGGACCGTCGGTGACGCGAACCTGCTCGCCGATCTCGTAGGAGACCGTCGACTTCGGACGCTCGACGCTTTCCTCGACCACGCCGATCATGCGGGCCGCTTCCTTTTCGGAGATCGGCTGCGGCTTGCTGGCCGAACCGAGGAAGCCCGTGACCTTCGGCGTGTTCTTGACCAGGTGGTAGGCCTCGTCGCTGAGGTCCATTTTCACCAGCACGTAGCCGGGGAGGAACTTGCGCTCGGCGTCGACCTTCCGGCCGCGGCGGACTTCCGTCACGGTTTCGGTCGGGACGAGGATCTCGGAGAACGAATCCTCCAGACCCTGGGCCTTGGCCTGGTCACGGATGTGGTCGGCCACCTTCTTCTCGAAGTTCGAGTAGGCGTGGACGATGTACCACTTGTGGCGCGGGTTGGAGGGCCGGGGTTCGGCTTCGCTGGGCATGTCTTATCCGGCGTTCGTGAATTCGAGGAGCTTCGACACGATGAAGGAAAGACCCGTGTCGACCACGAAGAAGAAGATGGCGGCGATGATCACCATGATGAAAACCATCACCGAAGTGATCCAGGTTTCCTTCCGGCTGGTCCAGGTGATCTTCTTGGCCTCGGCGCGGACTTCCCGTCCGAACTGGACCGGGTTGAACGGCTTCTTCGGCGCGGGAGCCGCGGCGGCGGCGCCTTGACCCGCGGGCGCGGCGACGGCGGCGGCGCTCTTGGCGGCGCGCTGTTTCATCGCGGCGAGGTTGCCCGTTTTCTTGGCCATCGGAAGGGTCTGGAGCTCTTTCTACAGGTCGGTGCGCGACCATCGCGCTCCGTAGATAGTGACTAGGTGGCACGAGTGGAGGGATTCGAACCCCCGGCCCTCGGTTTTGGAGACCGATGCTCTACCAGCTGAGCTACACTCGTAGACGTTCCACCTTCGATCCCGGCTTCCGAACAGCGGACCGTAGGCGGTGAAGCCCGCCAGCCAGTCTGTTCATTCACCGGAAGCGGGCCGTTTAGCAGGGACGCGGAAGCGGAGCAAGCGTGGCGCGCCGGTGACGTGACGGGGAATCTCGACGCCGCCGGCTCGGGGTTCCACCCGATGGGGCGGCCCGCCCGGGACGACGATGCTGCGCCCATGAAGACGCCGTATGGATTGGCGCTCGCCGCCGCCCTGTTCGCCGCGCCGGCCATGGCGCAGGAGCCGCCCGACGACGAGGTGGAGGTGACGGTCATGCCCTACGGCTGGCTCGCCGGGGTCAGCGGCTCGACCGGGCTCGGCCCGAGCAGCGGCTCGCCCGACTTCCCGGCGCCCGATGTCGAGAGCGATTCTTCGGGGATCTTCGACAACCTGAACGTCTTCGGCTTCGCAGTCGGCGAGGTGCGCAAGGGCCGCTGGGGCGCGACCGTCGACATCGCCTATGTCGACTTCACCTTCGGCGAGGACCTGGACGTCGCGCCGGCCATCCTCGACCCCGAGCTGGACCTGAAGGGCGCGGTCACCACGGTCGAGGGCTTCTACCGGTTCAGCCCGGCGGAAGACCTCGATCTGGACGTGATGGGCGGGGTGAAGGTGTTCTGGGTCGACCTGTCGTTCGACGCGGGCGGGCCGCTCGGCCTGGTGCGCGGCGAGTCGGAGGACACCTGGGCCGACCTCGCGGTCGGCGGCCGCGTGCGTTGGACGCCCGGCCGCTGGACCTTGAGCGCCCAGGCCGACGCGGGCGTCGGCGACGATACCTCCGACTGGGGCGTGATCCTGCTGGCCGATTACCGCGTCACGGAGCATTTCGGCCTGGTCGGCGGCTATCGCTGGCTGGAGTTCGAATACGGCAAGGGCGACCGGGACCTGAACCTGACGCTCGACGGCCCGATCGTCGGCGCGAGCTGGCGGTTCTGACGGATCGAAGGCCCGCTCGCCGCGTTTGACCGCCATGACCGATCAGCGCCCCGACAACCGCGAAACCGAGAACGAGAACCTGCGACCGGGCAAGGACGGCGAGCCGCCCCGCCCGGCCACCGAGCCGCCCGGCTCGAAGGGCTCGGTCCAGACCCCGAAGACCGAGACCGATCCGGGGAGTGGCGAGACGAAGTAAGTCCCCTCCCCCTCACCGGCGCGTCATCCTCGCGCTAGTCGCGAGGACCCATGCGTGGTGAGCCAAGTGCGGGGGGCGCCA
>JBIICO010000064.1:0-15546 GCA_044238855.1 Caulobacter sp. | reverse complement strand
CCGCCTGCGCACGGGCACCGTGGTCACCACCGACGACCGGAACTGGGAGCTGCGCTACACCTCCAGCGCCATCCGCTTCAACCAGAGCCGCGCCGTCGCCATCGACATGGAAAGCGCCACCATCGCCGCCCAGGGCTACCGCTTCCGGGTGCCGTACGGCACGCTGCTCTGCGTCTCGGACAAGCCGCTCCACGGCGAGATCAAGCTCCCCGGCCAGGCCAACGCCTTCTACGAACGCGCCATCAGCCAGCACCTCCAGATCGGCATCGCGACGGTGGACCTGTTGCGTGAAGAGGGCCCGGGTTTGCACTCGCGAAAGTTGAGAGCTTTCGACGAGCCGCCGTTCCGGTAGAGCTGGACGGCGCATCTTTGAGAGCGTAGTCTTGGCCCTATGAACGACTCTAAGAAGCCCGTCGTCGACGGCGTCGCCGAGCGCGGAGTTTCCTTCGACGATCAAGCCAATGATCGCTGGGCCATCGCTCGCCAGCGCTGGGAAGCCCATAAGCGGGGCGAAGCGGGCACTATGTCCGTTGAGGAATTCAGTGCGGCTCTGCGGGCGGAAGTTGCGCGGCAGCGGAAAGCCGCCGATTGAACTATAGGGTCCGTGTCTCCGATTTCGCGACCGCGGACATGGTTCGTTTGGCGGCCTTCCTCAAATCGAAAAGCTCGCCGGCCGCAAGCGATGCGATCGACAGGATTCTCGAGGCGGTGGACTCGCTACGGGTCATGCCGCTTCGCGGGAAGCTGAACGCCGGTGAACTCCGGGAGCTTCCCGTGCGCTTCGGGTCCTTCGGCTACGTCATTCAATACGGTGTCGAACGGGAAGACGTGACGGTTCTCCGTATCTTCCACGCCCTCGAAGACCGCTGATCCGCGCCGTTTGGTGGACGAGCCGCCCCCCATCCGCTATCGCACCCGCGCGCCGCGACGGAGACCTGTGCCTTGATCACCAAGTCTGAGGAAGCGGGCTGGGCCACCGCCAAGACGCTCGCGGAGGCGCTGCCCTACATCCAGATCTACGACCGCGAGACGGTCGTGATCAAATACGGCGGCCACGCCATGGGCGAGGACGAGGTGGCGAAGCTGTTCGCCGCCGACGCCGTGCTGCTCAAGCTGATGGGCGTCCATCCGGTCGTGGTGCACGGCGGCGGGCCGCAGATCTCGCGCATGCTCGACCGCGCCGGGGTGAAGTCGACCTTCATCGATGGCCTGCGCGTCACGGACGAGGCGACCATGGAAGTCGCCGAGATGGTCTTGTCGGGCGCCATCAACAAGGAAATCGCCAACTGGATCACCTTGGCCGGCCGCGAGGCCGACGTGCGGGGCGTGGGTCTGTCTGGCAAGGACGCCCGGCTGATCACGGTGACCAAGGCGCGCCGCACCAAGAAGGACCCGGACAGCCAGATCGAGCAGGTCGTCGACCTGGGCTTCGTCGGCGAACCGCACAAGGTCGACGCCGAACTGATCGAGGTGCTGATCAACTCCGAGAAGGACTACATCCCGGTGATCGCCCCCATCGGCGTGTCGGAGTCGGGCCAGACCTACAACATCAACGCCGACACCGTGGCCGGCGCCCTGGCCGGCGCGCTGAAGGCCAAGCGCATGCTGCTGCTGACCGACGTGGCCGGCGTGAAGGACGGTAACGGCGAGCTGATCCGCCAGATGACGGTGGCCGAGGCCTTCGACCTGATCCGCACCGGTGTCGCCAACGGTGGCATGATCCCCAAGCTGGAAACCGCCATCGCCGCGATCGATTCCGGCGTCGAGGCCGTGGTCATCCTGGACGGCCGCCGGCCGCACGCGATGCTGGTCGAGCTGTTCACCGAGCACGGCGCCGGGACGCTGATCAAGGCGTGACCGACCTCGCCCACATCGACGTCTGGCTGTTCGATCTCGACAACACCCTCTACCCGCTCGAGACCGGCTTCATGCGGCTGATCGAGGATCGCATGACCGACTTCATGGAGCGGTTCACCGGCCTGCCGCGCGACGAGGCCCGCGCGATCCAGAAGAGCTACTTCCACAACCACGGCACCACGCTGGCGGGGCTGATGGCCAACCACCAGCTCGATCCGGAGACCTTCCTGAACGAGGTCCACGACGTGTCGCTGGATCTGCTGACCCCGGACCTGGAACTGGCGGCGGCGCTGGAGCAGCTCCCCGGGCGACGGCTGGTGTTCACCAACGGCTCCGGTCCGCACGCCGAGCGGGTGCTGGAGCGCTTGGGCATCGCCCATGTGTTCGAGGACGTGTTCCACATCACCTCCGCCGACTACATCCCCAAGCCCTCGCTCCAGACCTTCGAGAAGATGGTCGCCCTGCACGGTGTCGACGCCCGGGAAAGCGCCTTCTTCGAGGACAGCGAGAAGAACCTCGCCCCGGCCCATGCGCTGGGCATGACCACCGTGCTGGTCGGCCCGCACGCCGCCGGCTCGACCGCCGATTTCGTCCACCACCGCACCAACGACCTGACCGCCTTCCTGACGGGCGCGCGGGTGAAGGGAAACGCCGCATGAGCACCGTGAGCCTCGCCGACCTCGAGCTGGAGATCGAAGCCGCCTGGGAGGCCCGCGACGGCGTCTCCGTCGCGACCCAGGGCCCGGTCCGCACGGCGGTCGAGGAGACCCTCTCCCTGCTCGACAGCGGCAAGCTGCGCGTGGCCGAGAAGGTCGACGGCGAGTGGGTCGTGCGCCAGTGGGTCAAGAAGGCGGTGCTGCTGTCCTTCCGCCTGAACCCGAACGAAGTCATGCGCGCCGGCTCGCTCGGCGGCGCGGTCGGACCCTGGTGGGACAAGGTGCCGAACAAGTTCGACGGCTGGGAAGCGCCTCAGTTCGAGGAAGCCGGCTTCCGCGCCGTGCCCGGCGCCATCGTCCGCCGCGGCTCGTTCGTGGCCAAGAACGTCATCCTGATGCCCTCGTTCGTGAACATCGGCGGCTACGTTGATGAAGGCACGATGGTCGACACCTGGGTGACGGTCGGCAGCTGCGCCCAGATCGGCAAGCGCGTCCACCTGAGCGGCGGCGTCGGCATCGGCGGCGTGCTGGAGCCGCTGCAGGCCAATCCGACAATCATCGAGGACGACTGCTTCATCGGCGCCCGTTCGGAAGTGGTCGAGGGCGTGATCGTCGGCCAGGGCGCGGTGCTGTCGATGGGGGTCTACCTGTCGGCCACGACGAAGATCGTCGATCGCAAGACCGGCCAGGTTCATGTCGGCAGGGTGCCGCCCTACAGCGTCGTCGTCCCGGGCAGCCTGCCCGACCCGAACGGCGGCCCGAGCCTCTACTGCGCCGTGATCGTTAAGACGGTGGACGCCCAGACACGCAGCAAGACCTCGATCAACGACCTGCTCCGCGATTGACCGCCACGGAAAACGTGAGCGGCATGGCGCCGCCCGGATCGCTCCGGGCGGCGCTTTTGCGTTCAGGGCGACGCCGTTCGCCGAGGCGAGTCATCGACCCACAGGGTGCATCCACAGGAAAGAACCCTGAGGCGCGTTCTTTGACGTTGCGACCGTCCGTCGCATGCGTTTTTGTGCATTCGCCGGGGGTGGCGACAGTAGAAAAAATTCGAGGACAGTCCGCCCCATGCACGGCAAGCGCGACAAGGCACTTAACTACACACGCGCGGCCGGAGCTCAATCAGGGTTTACGGACGTTAATCTTAAATCGTTCAGCGCATCGACCTTCGATAGCTCGATAATGGCGGTCGACAGCCGACCCGCGCCCGCCGCCGACACCGGCCAGTGGGTGGACGACTATCTCGGCCGAGACGCCGCCCGCTTCTTCTACAAGTGGGGCGGGTCGCTCTCCTCGGTGCTGGTCCGCCTTCGTGGCCGGTATGACGGCGACCTCGACCAGTTCCTGCTGCATCTGGTCTTCATGCTGACGGAGCTGGCCCAGGCCAACTTCGCGCTGGAGGCCAAGGCCAAGGGCGCCCAGACGGTCATCGTCCGCCGCCGGGGCCTGAACGTCCTCAGCCTGGCCGACATCACCCGGGTTCCGCGCGAGACGGTGCGCCGGAAGCTGTCGGCGATGGTCGAGCGGGGCCTGGTCGTGCGCGAGGAGGACGGCCTCTACTATCCTGGCCCGGACAGCGACATCGACCAGTTCTTCTACGCCCTCAGCCCGCTGTTCTGGGACGGCGTGAAGCCCGACTGACGCGGCCTGTCACGCCCCCAGGTCCTCGGCCGTATCCATCCAGCGCCACAGTTCGCGTAGGCCCATGGCACGCAAGGCCGCGTCCGGCGACCGGACCGGCGGCAACCCGACCAGCCGCCTCGCGTCGTTGAGGTCGCTCAGGTCGCCCGGCCCCACCGCGATGCCCCGCCGACGCGCGCTCTTGATGAACCGCGCCCGGGCGCAGTCCAGCCCGGCGATCGTCTTGCGCGTCGCCTCGGGCAGGAAGCTGCCGTGCAGCACCCGGCCGAAGGCGATGATCTGGGCGCCGCGGCAAGGCTTCAGCGCCTCGTCCAGCTGATCCCAAGTGACGGCCGGGATGGGCGGCGGCGGGCCTTTGTCGTCGGACGGCTCCTCATGGTCGTCGACCGGGCTGCGCCCCCGCACGAAGACGCTGACGGCGACGTTGCCGCTGTCGTCGACCAGCGCGAACTGGAACAGGTGGGCGAAGCCGTCGGCGGAGACGGAGCGCACGTGCAGGAAGAAGCGGTCGGGGCGGACCTCGCCCGGACGGCGGCCGTCGACGCGGCTCCGGGCGCCCGGTCCCTGATGCGACGGGGCGCGGCCGAACAGCGCGAACAGCGCCGGCGGAGGAAGCTTGTGATCGAGCAGTTGCATGGCCGGTCTCCCGTGTTGGCCATGCGATCTGGCAGCCGCGACGGGGCCTTCTCAATGAAGCGCCGGCCCATTCCGGGCGGCCCGGAATGGGCGCTGACACAGTTGAACCCCGCGCAACCGCAAAGCGCCATGGGGCTAGGTATTTGCCCTAGGCTGGCGAGGCCGGTAGACGATCTGGCGATGCCCAGCCTCGATGTCCTCGATCTCGCCCGCGAACTGATCCGCCGCCCGTCCGTGACGCCCGCCGACGAGGGGGCGATGGATGTCCTCCAGCGCGCGCTGGAGGGTCTCGGCTTCGCCTGTCGGCGGATGAAGTTCGGCGAGATCGAGAACCTCTACGCCCGGCGCGGGACGGCGAGCCCGAACCTCTGCTTCGCGGGGCACACTGACGTGGTGCCGGTCGGCGATGCCGCGGCCTGGACCAGCGGTCCGTTCGAGGCCGCGATCAGCAGCGACGAGATCCTGATCGGTCGGGGCGCTGTGGACATGAAGGGCTCGATCGCCGCCTTCGTCGCCGCTGTGTCCGAGGTCCTGGCGACGGGCGAGCCGGGCGGCTCGCTCAGCTTCCTGATCACCGGCGACGAAGAGGGCGTCGCCCTCGACGGCACCAAGAAGGTGGTCGAGGCGCTGGCCGCCGAGGGCGAGGTCATCGACCACTGCATCGTCGGCGAGCCGAGCAGCGCCGAGCGTCTGGGCGACATGATCAAGATCGGCCGCCGGGGCAGCGTGAACAGCTGGATCACCGTCACCGGCAAGCAGGGTCACGTCGCCTATCCGCACCGCGCCGCCAACCCGATCCCGGTGCTGGTCGACATCCTGTCGCGGTTGCAGGGCCGGCTGCTGGACGACGGATACGAGGGTTTCCAGCCGTCGAACCTTGAGGTCACCACCATCGACGTCGGGAACACCGCCACCAACATCATCCCCGCCGAGGCGAAGGCGCGGGTGAACATCCGCTTCAACCCCGCCCACAAGGGCTCGGAATTACAGGCCTGGATCGAGAACCAGGCGATCGAGGCCGGCGCCGACTTCGCCGGCAAGGTCGAGGTGAAGACCCTGATCAGCGGCGAGGCCTTCCTGACCCGTCGGGGCGAGTTCACCGACCTGCTCGTCGAGGCGATCTGTGAGAGCACCGGCGAGGAGCCGGAGCTGTCGACCACCGGCGGCACCTCGGACGCCCGGTTCATCCGCGCTCTCTGCCCGGTGGTCGAGTTCGGCCTGGTCGGCACGACCATGCACGCGGTCGACGAGCAGGTGCCAGTCGCGGAACTGCGCGCTCTGAAGACGACGTATGTGGCCATCATCGAGCGCTACTTCACCCGCTTCGGCGGCCCGGCCGACGCGTAGCCCTCGACCAGGCGCAGGAGCGCATCTTCCAGGTCGGAGGTTCCCAGCAGCGGCGAGTCCTCCAGGACCGCCGCGCGGACGACGCCCATGACGGCGCGGGACAGGACGAAGGCGTGCACCGGCCGCTCGCCCTCACGCACGAAGGGCGCGACCCCGGCGTCGACCTCCCGCGCCATTCCCGGTGTGGCCGGTTCGCGCAGGATCGCCTCCAGCACCGCGCGACGGGCCTTGTTGCGACCCGCGAAGGCCGTCAACTGGGCGCGGATCGAGGCGCGGGCGGGCGTCAGGCCTGCCTCGATCCCGGCCCTGGTGGCTCGCGCCATGGCCTCCCGCTCCCGCGCGCCCAGCTCCGCCAGGATCGCCGCCTTGTTGGGGAAGTACTGGTAAAGGGTGCCGACGCTGACACCCGCTCGCTCGGCCACGCGGTTGGTGTTGAAGACCTCGCCGGCTTCCAGAATGCGAGTTGCCGCTTCAAGCACGGCGTCCACGGTCGCCCTGGCGCGGGATTGCCGCGGAGATCGGCGAGCGGTTTCAACGGTTTGGCCGACAGGCGTTTCGGCGTCAGACATGCGAGTCCCTTCAAATCCGAGCAAGCCTCACATTTCCCGCCTCGGAAACGAAGCGGAGGACGCATGACCTGGGCGACGGAACGGCTGGATCTTCTGAAGGCGGGCAAGGTCACGCCGCCGCCGGTGGTGGCCACCCTGAAGCTTGGCCTCATCGACGACTGGGGCGCGGGCTGGGTGCGCAAGCGCTGGGAGCCCTCGCCCGAGGTGATGAACGGCGACGGCTCGATGTTCGGCGGCTACCTCGCCGCGCTGGCGGACCAGATGCTGGCCTTCGCCGCGATGACCGTGATCGACGACCCCAGCGCCTACCGCACCACCGATCTGCAGGTCCGGTTCTTCAAGCTCGGCCGGGCGGAACTGCTTCAGCTGGAGGGGCGCGTAACCAGCCGCTCGCGATCGCTCATCCATGCAGAGGTCGACTTCAAGCGCGAGGGCGGCGAACTGATCGCCCGGGCGACCGGCCAGCAGTTCGTGACGGCCTATCCGGCTCAATCGCCGTAGCTGACGCCGGTGAAGTAGAGGCCGTCGGCCGGGGCCACGGGCCCGCAGGCGCGGCGGTCCTTCGCCTCCAGGGCGGCGGCGAGATCATCCTTCGTCCAGCGCCCGACGCCGACCTCGACCAGCGACCCGGCCATGGAACGGACCTGGCGGTGCAGGAAGCTGCGCGAGGCGAACTCCAGCAGCACCATCTCGCCCTCGCGGCGGACGGCGGCGACGTCGAGCGTCTTCATCGGCGACCTGGCCTGGCACTGCATGTCGCGGAAGGTGGTGAAGTCGTGGTGGCCGACCAGCACCCGGGCCGCCGCGTGCATGGCGTCGGCGTCGATCGGCTTCTTCACGTGCCAGACCTTGCCCTGGTCGATGGCCGGCGGCGCCGGACGGTTCAGGATGCGGTACTGGTAGCGCCGCTCCCTGGCCGAGAACCGCGCGTGCCAGTCGTCGCCGACGACCACCGCGTCGAGCACGGCGATCGGCTGCGGGACCAGGTGGGCGTTCAGGGCGTTGAGCACGACCTCCGGCTTCCAGTCCTTCGTCAGGTCGACATGGATCACCTGGCCGGTGGCGTGGACGCCGGTATCGGTCCGGCCGGCGGCGTGGATGCGGATGGTCTCGCCGGTGAAGCCCAGCACGGCCGTCTCGATCGAGCCCTGCACGCTGGGCAGATCGCCCTGCGCCTGGAAGCCCCGATAGGGGCCGCCGTCGTACTCGATGGTCAGGCGATAGCGCGGCATCAGGTCAGCACCGTTCCGGCGGCCAGCGGGAAGCCGCGCACGAAGTCGGCGGCGTCCTGGGCGCTCTTGCCCTCGCGCTGGGCCCGCAGCAGCCGCACCGCACCAGCGCCGCAGGCGATCAGCAGGTCGTCGTCGAGCACCGTCCCGGCCGGCCCGGAGGCGTCCTCGACGCGCGACAGCAACGCCTTCACCCGCACCGGCCCCTTGGCTCCGGTCGCCTCGAACCAGGCGCCGGGGAAGGGGGAGAGGCCGCGGATGTGCAGGTCGATTTCGGGCGCCGGCCGGCTCCAGTCGATGCGGGCTTCGGCGGTCTTGATCTTCCGGGCGTAGGTCACGCCGTCGGCCGCCTGGGGCGTCTCGGTCGCCGTCCCGGCCTCGATCGCCGCCAGTGTCGGCGGCAGCAGCCGCGCGCCGGCCTCGGCCAGGCGTTCGCTCAGGCTGGCGGCGGTGTCCAGCGGGCCGATGCGGACGGTCTCGGTGGCGATGATGTCGCCCTCGTCGAGGCCCAGGCTCATGCGCATGACCTGCACCCCGGTCATCGCGTCGCCGGCCATGATCGCGCGCTGGATCGGCGCCGCGCCGCGCCAGCGCGGCAGCAGCGAGGCGTGGACGTTGAAGCAGCCGAGCCTCGGCGCATCCAGCACCCGCTGGACCAGGATCTGCCCGAAGGCGACCACAACGGCCGCATCGAGAGCCAGGGCCTCGAACGCCGCGATCTCCTCTTCGGCCTTCATCGACACCGGCGTGCGCACCGTCAGGCCATGACTTTCGGCGAAGGCATGCACCGGCGACGGCTGCAGCGTCTGGCCGCGCCCGCGCGGCGCGGGCGGCTGGGAGTAGACGCAGGCGATCTCGTGCCCGGCGTCGATGAGCGCCGCGAGGCTTTTGACCGCGAAGTCGGGAGTTCCGAGGAAGGCTAGCCGCATGGCGCGCCCTTTACAGGGCCGGGGAACCCACGGGAACCCGCGCCGGTCACAAACCGTTGATCGGGCGGAAACCAACGGAAGGGGCCTAACCCATGCGCAAGCTCGTCATCACCGCCGCCATTCTCGCCGCCGCCGGTCTGTCCGTCGCGGCCTGCTCGCGCGGCGACCGCGAAGAGATCAAGGAAGGCGCCGCCGCGGCGGGCTCCGAGGTCAAGGAAGCGGCCGGCGACATCGCCGACAATCCCGACGTGAAGGAAGCCGGGGCGGCCGTGGCCAACGCGGGCGAGGAAGCGGCCGGCGCGGTCAAGGAAGCCGCCGGCGAAGTGCAGGAAGGCGTGTCCGACGCCTCGGCCGACGCCAAGCGCGAAGCCGAGGAAGCCCGCGCCGCCGCCGGCGACACGACCACGACCGAGCGCAACTAACTCGAGAGTCCGAATGCCCCCGCGAAAGCGGGGGTTCAGGCGGCGCCCGGTCATCGGGCGTCGCCTTTCGTTTGCGGAGTCGGATGGGGCGCCCGCGAAGGCGGGAATGCCCGGAGCGGGATCAGGCCGCGCGGGCAGCCTTCTTCACCTTCGCCACCGCCCGGTCGCGCTTCAGGCGCGACAGGTGGTCGATGAACAGCACGCCCTCGAGATGGTCCATCTCGTGCTGGATGCAGACGGCGTACATGCCGCTAGCGTCGTCCTCGACCTGTTCGCCCTTGTAGTTCAGGTAGCGGATCTTGACCCGGGCCGGACGCTCGACGGCGTCGTAGATCTCCGGCACCGATAGGCAGCCCTCCTCATAGGAGAACAGCTCCTCGGACTTCCAGACGATTTCCGGGTTCACGAAATAGCGCGGATTGCGCTGGGCTTCCTCGTTCTCCGCCGCCTCGGCGCCGTCCGGGTCCCGGTCGCCCAGGTCCATGACGATGATGCGCTTGTCGACGCCGACCTGCACGGCGGCCAGGCCGATGCCGGGGGCCGCGTACATCGTCTCCAGCATGTCGTCCATCAGGGTGCGCAGCTCGTCTGTCACACCGCCCTCGACGGGGGTGGAGACGCGCTTCAGCACCGCCAGGTCGGCGGCGTTGTCGATGGTGAGGATACGGCGAACGGTCATGTCGGCCACGAGGTAGGGGCGGCGTTCCCGACCGTCAAGGTGGGACAAGGCCGCGCCGGGGTTCAGCCCCGCTCCGCCACCATGATCACGTACAGGACGAACTGGAGGAAAAAGACCAGGCCGACGCCGACCAGGACCAGCGGCAGGATCAGCGCGGTGCGGCGCTCGCTGAAGAGCTTGCGGAAGCGTTCCGGCTCCTCCTGGCGGACGATCTTCGGCACGCCGTAGGCCTTGCTGATGAGGATTCCGGTGCGGCTCGCCTTCAACAGCGGCAGCCCCTGCGTGACCAGCATGGCGAGGCCGGCGATGATGGCGCCGAGAGAGGCGAACAGCTGAATCATGGCGCGAGGCTAGGGCGCAGGGCGCGGGACGGCAACCGGGGGTCAGGCGCCGTCGCCCAGCGCGCCGAGCCGGGCCGCCTCTTCGCCCGACAGCTTTGCGAGCGGGCGTACGGCCGACTCCACCGGCTCGATCAGCGGGATTTCCTTGCCCTCGTGGTCGACCTTCAGGTCCTCGAAGCGGCGGGCCTGGGTCAGCACCTGGGTCTCCAGCGAGCCGACGAACTGGTTGTAGCGGCTGACCGCGGCTTCCAGCGCCTTGCCGACGCTGGCGGCATGGCCGCCCATCACCGACAGGCGCTTGTAGAGCTCGCGGCCCAGGGCGGCGATCTTGTCGGCGTTGGCCGCCTGCTCCTCGACCCGCCAGCCGTAGGCGACCGCCTTGCAGAGCGCGAACAGGGTGGTCGGCGTGACCAGCAGCACCCGCTTGTCCATCGCCTCGGTCATCAGGTCCGGCATCCGGTCCAGCGCCGCGGCCAGGAAGCCGTCGCCGGGCACGAACATGGCCACGAAGTCGGGCGAGCGCTCGCTGGCGAACTGGTCCCAGTAGGCCTTGGCCGAAAGGCTCTGCATGTGCCCGCGCACGCTCTGGGCATGGCGGATCATCGCCGCCTCCCGCGCCGCATCGTCGACCGCGTCCTGCGCTTCGAGGAAGGCGTTGAGCGAGCATTTGGCGTCGATGGCGAACACCGCGCCGGCCGGCATCTTCACCTTCACGTCGGGCCGGCGACGGCCCTCCTCGGTGTCGAGCGTGAACTGTTCGGAGAAGTCGTAGTGGGCGGTCAGGCCGGCCGCGTCGAGCACGTTGCGCAACGTCTGCTCGCCCCAGCGGCCCTGCACGCCCGCGCCCCGGCGCAGCGCGGCCGACAGCTTGCGAGCCTCGGCCTGGGTCGCGGTCGACGCCTCCATCAGGGCGGCGATCTGCTGTTTCAGGCCGCCGGTCTCCTCTGCGCGGGTCTTCTCTACGGCGCTCACGTGGGCTTCAAACTTGGCCAGGGTCTCGGCGACCGGCTTCAGCTGCGCCTCGATCCGCTGCTGGGCCAGCAGTTCGCGATTGCGGAACGTCTCGTCGCTGCGCTTGATCAATTCCTCGGCCACGGCGTTGGCGGATTGCGCCGCCTGATGACGCAGCAGTTCGGCCTGGGTCGCCGACTGGTCCTCGAACACCTTCATCCGCGCCTCGGTCTCGGCGTAGCGCTCGCGCAGATCCCAGGCGCGCTGCTCGGCCTTGCCGGCCCTGCGCCGTTCCATCAGCGCCCAGCCAAGAAACGCCAGCGCCAAGACGACGGCGGCGAGCGCGAGGATCAGGAAAGGATCGGAGAAGTTCATGCTCCGTTCCTAGCGGGTTTCAGGACTGCGCGGTAGGGGCGGGAGTCTCCATTCGCGCTCCGGCGGCGGACGATAGGGGTACGGATCGGGACGGCCCGGTCGCGGACCGGCGTCGATCGGCCGGCCGGCTTTGGCGAGAAGCCTTGGAAAGCTTGGGAGACAGGGGCGGCGGGCGAGGTCATCGACCTATTGTCGGTCTGCTGCCGGGGAGGGGGATGGATTTGCGTGGCCGGTGGGTTGGAAGGGGCGGAAAGGGGTCGAATGTCTCGCTTTGTCTCGGGATTATATGTCGCGAGAGTCTCGCTTTCGGAGCGGTGCGTGGTTCGAGACGCCCGCCTGAGGGCTCGCTCCTCACCATGACGAAGGAGGGGGCGGACTACCGAGTTCGTCATCCTGAGGAGCGGCGGAGCCGCGTCTCGAAGGACGCAAGGCCTCTATGCCGGCCGTCGCGCCCTGAGCGCCTGGGCGATGGTGCCGTCGTCGAGCCAGTCGAGGTCGCCGCCGACGGGGACGCCGCGCGCCAGCATGGTCACCGGCACGCCCGACGCGAGCAGCCGTTCGGCCAGGTAGTGGGCGGTGGTCTGGCCGTCGACCGTGGCGGGCAGGGCGAGGATCACCTCCCGCACCAAGCCGTCGCTCGCCCGCGAGACAAGCTCGCCGACGCGCAGCTTCTCCGGCCCGATGCCGTCCAGCGCCGACAACAGGCCGCCGAGAACGTGGTAGCGGCCCCGGAAGGCGCCGGCCCGTTCCATGGCCCAGATCGACCCGACCTCCTCGACCACGCAGATCAGCGCCCGGTCGCGGCTGGTGTCGGCGCAGATCGAGCAGGGATCGCGCGTGTCCAGCGAGCCGCAGGTGGAGCAGGTGCGGACCTTGTCGCGCGCTTCGGTGATGGCGGCGGCCAGCGGATCGAGCAACTGCTCGCGCCGCTTCAGCAGCGCAAGCGCCACGCGGCGAGCCGAGCGGGGCCCGAGGCCGGGCAGCTTCCCCAGCAGGGCGATCAGTCGCTCGATCTCGGGTCCTGCGGAGGCGGCCATGGAGCTGTCATATGGGGCGTCGGCCGTTCGCGCCAACTGCGAAGGCGGAGACAGGTCAAGATGTCCCTTGGGACGCCTCAACCTGCCCCCTCAGCGCGTTCAGAACTTCAATCCCGGGATGTTCATGCCGGCCAGCGGGCCGGCGACGTCGCGCATGAATTCCGCCTGGGCGACTTCCAGCTTGCGGCGGGCGTCGGCGTGGGCGGCGACGAGGAGGTCGGCGACCACCTCGCCCTCGCCCGGCTGGAGCAGCTCCTCGTCCAGCTTCACGCCCTTCAGCTCGCCCGCGCCGGTCAGGGTCACGGTGACCATGCCGCCGCCGGCCGTGCCGTCGAACAGTTGGGCCTTAAGCCGCTCCTGCCCCTCGGCCATCTTCTGCTGCATGGCCTGGGCCTGCTTCATCAGTCCGCCGAGGTCCTTCATCGCCTTGAGCCCTTCTATTGGTCCGCGTTGTTGAACAGGCCCTGCTTCGCCATCTGGTCCCGGATCATCTCCGGATACTGGGTGACGACGAGGTCGTAGGCCTCCAGTTCGGCGGGGACATACCAGTGGATCTTGTCCTTGTGGTAGGCCCCCCAGACCGCTTCGGCCACTTCGCGCGGCGGGGTCAGGCGCCACATGCCCTCGGTCGGGGCGTTGACCTTGGCCTCGTCGGGCAGGATCGGGGTGTCGATCAGGCCGGGCAGGGTGTCGGCCACGCGCACGCCGGCGGCCTTGAGCTCGACCGAGAGCGCCTCGGTGAAGCCCTTCACCGCATGCTTGGTCGCCGAATAGACGGCGATGTTGGCGATGCCGAAGATGGCCGACGACGACGAGGTCGAGAAGCACAGCGAGTTCGGCGTCGCCTTGAGCAGCGGCGCGGCCAGGTGAACCCCGCTGAGCACCGCGACCAGGTTCACGTTGACCACGGCCATGACGTCTTCCCACGGCATGTCGATGAACGGGCCGCCTCGGCCGATGCCGGCGTTGTTGAACAGCACGTCGAGCTTGCCGTCCGTGGCGGCGGCGAAGCGGTCCAGCACCGCGCGGTAGGCCTCGCGGTCGGTGACGTCGAGCTTCTCGACCAGACAGTTCTCGGCGCCCAGTTCGTTGCGAAGCGCGTCCAGCCCGGCGTCGTTGACGTCGACGCCGCCGATGAACCAGCCTTCCTTCGAGAACAGCCGGGCCGTCTCGAGGCCCATGCCGCTCGCTGCGCCCGTGATGAAGATAGCCTTGCGGCCGTTGGCTTTGGTCATTGGTCTGCTCCCTTTCCTTCAGCGCTCTGTTGGCGCCGATAGGCCTTGCGTGGTTCGAGACGCCGGCCTGAGGGCCGGCTCCTCACCATGACGAAGCAGGGTGGCGGACCACCCACCTTCGTCATCCTGAGGAGCGAGCCTCAAGCGAGCGTCTCGAAGGACGCACGAAGCGTCTGGCGAAGACGCTAACCCCATCCCCTAGCGGAACCGCAAGCGGCGCTCAGTCCTCGTCGTCCGGCTCTTCGGGCGCTTCAGCGCC
The DNA here is from genome assembly GCA_044238855.1 of Caulobacter sp. Lineage (GTDB taxonomy): Bacteria > Pseudomonadota > Alphaproteobacteria > Caulobacterales > Caulobacteraceae > Caulobacter. Next base: position 1,380 of record JBIICO010000064.1, on the reverse strand, counting down.
GGTCTCGACCTGAGGAACCGCGATCTGCTTGACGCCGAGCAGTTCGGCGCCGGGGAAGGCTTCCATGACCGACATCACGAACGGGTCGGCGAGGATGGCGGCCTTGGCCTCCTTCTCCTCGCGCTTCTCCCGTTCCCAGGCGCTTTCGGCGCCGCCACCGCCGGCGGTGGCGACCAGCCAGGTCTGGCCGGTCCATTCCTTCAGCCGCTGGGCCAGGCGCTTGGTCAGGTCGGCGGGGGCGCGCGGCGCGGGTTCGAATTCGATCGCCCCGGTGCGGAAGCTGATCGGCCGCACGAAGCGCTGGACGTCCATGAACAGGGTGATGTCGCGCTTGGTCTGGATCAGCTTCAGCACGTCTTCGAAGCTGGCCAGGGCCGTCGTCGCCTGGGGCGCCGGCGCCGCGGCCGTCATCTGCCGGGGCTGGGCCGCGAAGGCGCCGCCGCCGCCGCTGGCCGAGGCTCCGCCCCCGCCGCCCGAGGGCGCCATGCCGCCGCCGGACCCGCCGGGGATAGGCTCGCCGTCGCGCAGCGCCTTCAGCGCCTCCTCCGGCCCGGGCAGGTCGGCGGCGTAGCAGAGGCGGATCAGCGCCATCTCGGCGGCGGCCGACGGGTCGGGCGCGCGGCGCACCTCCTCGTAGGCCCTCATCAGCATCTGCCACAGCCGCGACAGCGTGCCGGCCGAGGCCGTCGCGCCGATGCCGGCCAGCTTGGAGGCCTGTTCCTTCGGCAGCTGCAGGGCGTCCGGCCCCAGCGCCTTGGACACCGACGAGCCGTGGCAGTGCTCCAGCAGGTCGAGCATCACCTGGGCCGGGTCGGCGCCGTAGCCCCAGAGGGTCCTGAAGCCGAGGATGGCCGGGCCGGTCGCGCCCTTCATGACGTGTTCGTACAGCTCGATGGTCTGGGCGCGGTCGGCCAGGCCCAGCATGTCGCGGACCACGGCCGCGCCGACCGTCTCGCCGCGCTCGGCCTGGACGATGGCCTGGTCGAGCAGTGACAGGCCGTCGCGCACCGAACCCTCGGCCGCGCGGGCGATCAGGGCCAGGCCCTCGCTGTCGACGCGGGCGCCCTCCTTCTCGGCGATCCGGCCCAGGTGGCCGACCAGGACCTCCGGCTCGACGCGGCGCAGGTCGAAGCGCTGGCAGCGGCTGAGGATCGTCACCGGCACCTTGCGGATCTCGGTGGTGGCGAAGATGAACTTGGCGTGCGGCGGCGGCTCTTCAAGCGTCTTCAGCAGCGCGTTGAACGCCGCCGTCGACAGCATGTGCACTTCGTCGATGACGTAGACCTTGTAGCGGGCCTCGGTCGGGGCGTAGCGCACCCCGTCCAGCAGCTCGCGCATCTCGTCGACCTTGGTGCGGCTGGCGGCGTCGAGCTCCAGCAC
>JBIICO010000062.1:0-15580 GCA_044238855.1 Caulobacter sp. | reverse complement strand
GGACTTCTTCACCTGGTAGGGAATCTCGGTGACGACGATCTGCCAGCCGCCGCGCGCCTGCTCCTCCTTGAACCAGCGCGCCCGGGTGCGGATGCCGCCGCGGCCGGTCTCGTAGGTCTCGAGCATCGAGGCCTTGGACTCGACGATCACGCCGCCGGTCGGGAAGTCCGGGCCGAGCACATGCTCCATCAGGTCGGCCGTCGTCGCGTTCGGCGACTTGAGCAGCAGCAGGCAGGCGTCGATCAGTTCGCCGGCGTTGTGCGGCGGGATCGAGGTGGCCATGCCGACGGCGATGCCGGAGCTGCCGTTGGCCAACAGGTTGGGGAAGCCCGAGGGCAGCACGACCGGCTCTTCGTCCTGGCCGTCGTAGGTGGGCCGGAAGTCGACCGCGTCCTCGTCGATGCCGTCCAGCAGCAGCATCGCCGCCTGGGTCATCTTGCATTCGGTGTAGCGCATGGCGGCGGGGTTATCGCCGTCGATGTTGCCGAAGTTCCCCTGCCCCTCCACCAGCATGTAGCGCTGCGAGAAGTCCTGCGCGAGGCGGACCAGGGCGTCGTAGATCGACTGGTCGCCGTGCGGGTGGAAGTTACCCATCACCTCGCCGACCACCTTGGCGCACTTGCGCGCGGCGGCCTCGGGGTTCAGCCGCATGTTGCTCATCGCGTACATGAGGCGGCGGTACACGGGCTTCAGCCCGTCGCGCACGTCGGGCAGCGCCCGCGAGCCGATCGTCGACAGGGCGTAGGCCAGGTAGCGCCGCGACAGGGCCTCGGTCAGCGGTTCGTCGAGAATACGGTCGCCGTCTCCCGGCGGAGGGGTGTGCAGGGTCATTCGTCGATTCGGGAAAGAGGTTCGGCTTTGGTTCTAGCAAGGCGGAGGCGGGGTTGTCGCTGCGACTGTGCAGCCGGGGGACTGCTTTTGGCGTCCCTTCAGGGACGTCATTAGCTGTCCCCGCGACGCGTCTGACGGTTTTGCGGGGACAGGAAATCATGTCCCCAAGAGGGGACACGAAATCCAGTCCCCCTCAGAGCACGGTCTTCTTCAGCTCCGGGAACACCTTCCCGACCTTGCCGAGCAGGTACTCGCCGTAAGGCCCGCTGACGCCGTCGAGGTCCGCCTCGTCCCATCTTGCCTCACGCGCCGCAGCGCCCTCGACCGGCAGCGGCTCGACGACGGCGTCGAAGGCGGGGTCGAAGAACAGCGGCCAGCTGAGCCGGTCACGACCGCTGGTGTTGATCACCCGGTGCGGCGCGGAGCGATAGAGGCCGCGCGTCAGGCGGTCGAGCATGTCGCCGATGTTGCAGACCAGCGCGCCCGGGATCGGCGGAGCGTCGAACCAGACGCCGTCGCGGCCCTTGATCTGCAGGCCTCCGTTTTCGTCCTGCGCCAGCAGGGTCAGCAGGCCGTAGTCGGTGTGCTCGCCCACGCCGAAGGCGTAGTCACGGCCGTCGGCCGGTGGCGTGGCCGGATAGTGGAAGATGCGGAACAGGACGGTCGGATCGGCCGTGTAGCGGTCGTGGAAATAGCGCGGCGGCAGGCCGAGGCTGAGCGCCACGCCCTCCATCAGCCCGTGCGCGGCGCGGGTGACGGCGGCCATGTAGGCCAGGACGGCGGGCTTCAGCGACGGCTGCGCGGCCGGCCACTGGTTGGCCCCGTGCATCGGCCAGCCGGCGATGACGCGGAGATCGCCCTCGCCCAGCTCCTCGCCGAGGTAGAGGCCTTCCTTCAGGTCCGGTCGGCCGGAGGTCAGCTCGCCGCCGGTCGGGAACCAGCCGCGCCAGGCCGGGCCGCCGTTGGCCATGGCGATGGTCGCCTTGTCCGCTTGCGGCAGCGCGAAGAACCGCACGCTCTCGACCGCCAGCGTCGTCAGCTCGGCCTCGGCGCCGTGGTCGGACACATAGAAGAAGCCGTTGGCGCGGCAGGCCTCGCCGATCAGCGCCACCTGCGCCGCGTCGCCGGCCGCGAGGGCCGTCAGGCTGACGACCGGCAGGCTCATGCGGCGTAGGGCTCCACGTCGGCGAACGGGTCGTCGAGGCTGTGCTGGGGCTTGGTGAACCACTTCGCGCCGGCGTCGGTCATGTGGAAGTGGTCCTCCAGCCGGATGCCGAACTTGCCGGGCACGACGATCATCGGCTCGTTGGAGAAGCACATCCCCTCCTCCAGCGGCGCGGTCTCGCCACGCACCAGGTACGGCCCCTCGTGCACGTCCAGGCCGATGCCGTGACCGGTGCGGTGCGGCGTGCCGGGCAGGCGGTAGTCGGGTCCCAGGCCATGGGCGGCCAGCACCGCGCGGGCGGCGGCGTCGACTTCCTGGCAGGGCGTGCCGAGCTGGGCGGCGTCGAACGCGGCCGCCTGGGCCTCCTTCTCGATGTCCCAGATGCGCCGGACCTCGGCGGTCGGCTCGCCGAACACGTAGGTGCGGGTGATGTCGCTGGTGTAGCCGTCGAGCCGCGTGCCGGTGTCGATCAGCACCACGTCACCCTCGGCCAGCGCCCTGTCGCCCTCGCCGCCGTGCGGGAGTGAGGTGTCCTCGCCGAACGAGACGATGCAGAAGCTCGAGCCGCCCTGCCCGCCCAGCAGGCTGTGCTGCTGGTCGATGAAGCGCTCGACCTCCGAGGCGCGCACGCCGGGGACCAGGCTGTCGCGGGCGCGGCGCTGGACCTCGATGGTCAGGATCTTGGCCGCCCGCATCAGGGCGATCTCGGCCGGCGACTTGCGGCGGCGGATGGCGTTGGTCAGCGGCCAGGCGTCGACCAGCCGGTCGTCGGCGATCTCACGGCGCAGGCCGCGGTAGGTGAACAGCTGCACCTGGTCGTCGACCGCCAGCCTGCCGCCTGGCGTCAGACGGTCGGCGACCAGCCGGTAAGGACTCTCGTGCTCCTCCCAGGTCAGGATGTCGCCGGGCACGCCGACGATCCGCGCCACCTTGTCCAGCTCGAAGCGTGGCGAGACGTACTCCAGCGCGCCCGAGGCGTGGACGATCGCCCCGACCAGCCGCTCCGAGCCGTGCCAGCTCAGCCCCGTGAAGTAGCGCAGGCCGGTGGTCGACCCGAGCAGAACCGCCTCGACGCCAGCGGCGTCCATCCGGGCGCGCAGGGCCGAGAGACGGGTTTGGCGCTCGTCGAGGGTGATCGGGGGCGGGAAAGGCATGGACGGTTCCTAGAGACGTCCCGCGTCCGCCAGCCGCTCGAGCAGCCAGACGCGGGCGGGGGGCAGTGGGCGATTGAGAGGGCCGAACACGAACTGTTCGAGGAAGTGGCCGGTCAGGTCGAAGCCCCTGCGGACGTCTCCCTCCGACAGGCCGCCCTGCGAGGACAGCATGAAGCGGGGCAACGGCAGCAGGCGGTTGGCGTATGGCTCTCCCGCCTGGCGGCTGACCGCGCGGCCGGTGCGCGGGCTGACCCAGACGAGGTCGTCCACCGCCCCGGTCGAGGCGCATTTGCTGAGGTCCAGGCCGAAGCCCAGCTCCTGCAGCAGCCCGGCCTCGTAGCGCACGAAGACGGCCGGCCAGATATCCTCCAGCGCGAAGGCGTTGGTCAGAGCCTCCAGGGCGAGGAAGGCGCCGGGGTGCGGCTCGCGTTCCGGCAGGGCGCCGGCGGCGATGGCGGTGGCGGCGGCGATGCCGGCCAGCGCAAGCGGGTCGTCGAACAGGGCCGAGGGGCCCTCGCCCACCGGTTCCAGCTGTGCGGCGCCGAGCTGTCCCTCGACGCGGGCGCGATAGCCGACCAGCACCCGGGCGCCCGGCTGCAGGAACGGCTTCATCCGGCGGGACGCCCCGCCGGCGACGTGGGCGGCGTAGCGGCCATGCTGCTGGGTCAGTAGCTCGACGATGGCGCCGGTCTCGCCGTGGGCCCGCGCGGCCAGGACAAAGGCGTCGTCTTCCCATTCCATGGTCATGAGATAGCCTGTCGCGACCGTTCCGACGAGGCCGCCATGATCGTTCCGCTGCTGACCGCGCTGTTCCTGTTCGCGCCCATGGATCTGGCGGGCGACCAGGCCACCCTGACCGCGCTTGTGGCCGAAGGCCTGGACAAGAGCCTGTTCAGCGATCCCGCCAACGCGCCCGAGTGGTCCGGCGAGGGCTGCCTGAGCCGGATGCGCACGCCCCAGGTCGGCCCCTTCGCCGACATGGAGATCGACTGGAGCCGGGTCACGGTCGGCGAGATGCAGGCCGAGAGGTTCTTCCAGGTCGCGGGCGTCGTCTATCCGAACGATCCCGGCGACGACAGCGCGCTGCTGATGCCGTTCAAGGACCCGGCCGACGCGGAGGCCGCGCGGGCGGCCATGCTGCGCCTGAAGATCGCCTGCACCCCGCAGCGCTGAGCTACTTCGCCTTGCCGGCCTCGTAGGCCCTGATCCTGGCGGTCACGTCATCGGCGACATCGTTGGGGATCGGGAAGCTGAGCACGTACTGGCTGATCTTCCAGCCGCCCGGCGTCTTCACGAGCGCCCCGCTGCCGCGCGCCGTGCCGTAGGACTTGCTGTCCAGCACCTCGTCGAACCAGGCCACGCAGCGGCACTCGCCCGGAGCCAGGACCACGTGCCGCTCGCGCGCCGTGTAGGTCCAGCCCTTGCCCTTGGCGAAGTAGGGCTCCGCGTAGGCGCGAAAGGCCGGCAGGGTCCAGCGCTCGGTGACGTCGGTGCCGATGAAGACCGCGTCCGGCGTGTAGAGGGCGAAATACGCCGCGCCGTCGGCCTTGCTCGCGGCAGCGTGCAGGCTGTCGAGGACGACGGTGATGTCCTCCTCCGGCGTGGCGGCGAAGGCCGGTGTGGCGAAAGCAAGGACGGCGGCGAGAGCGATGGCGCGCAGCATTCGGGGCTCCAGAACGGGGATAGGTTGAGGCCTCCCTCGTGACACCTCAACCTGTCCCCTCGGGAAGTCTCAGACGTCGAAGTCCAGGCCCAGGCCCTGGTAGGTCTCGCGTTCGTCGGCCCAGTTCTCGCGGACCTTCACGTGCAGGAAGAGGTGGACCGTGCGCTCCAGCAGGTCGGTCAGCTCCTCGCGGGCGGCCTTGCCGATCCACTTCAGGGTCTGGCCGTTGGCCCCGATGACGATGGCGCGCTGGCCCTCGCGCTCGACGAGGATGGTCTGCTCGATGCGGATTGAACCGTCGTGGCGCTCCTCGAAGGCCGTGGTCTCCACGCTGGCGGCGTAGGGCAGCTCCTCGTGGACGCGCAGGTAGAGCTTCTCGCGCGTCAGCTCGGCGGCCAGCAGACGCATCGGCAGGTCGGCGGTCTGGTCTTCCGGATAGAGCCAGGGCCCCTCCGGCATCAGCTCGGCCAGGCGGCGCTTGAGGTCGTCCACGCCCGCGCCGGTGGCGGCGGAGATCATGAACACCTCGTCGTAGACGCCGGTGTCGAACAGCGCCTTGGCGACCGCCAGCATCCGCTCGCGCTTGACGCCGTCGATCTTGTTCAGCGCCAGGATGGCCTTGCGGCCGGCGCCCTGCAGCCCCTGGACGATGGACTGCACGTCCTCGACGGCCTTCTTGTCCGCGCCCTTGGCGGTGCCGTCCTGGGCGGCCAGCTCGGCCTGGACATCGACCAGATGCACGACCGCGTCCGCGTCTTCGGCGCCGGCCCAGGCCGAGCGGACCATGGCGCGGTCCAGCCGCCGGCGCGGCTTGAAGATGCCGGGCGTGTCGACCAGCACGACCTGCGCCTGCCCTTCGAGGGCCACACCGCGCACGGGGAAGCGGGTCGTCTGCACCTTCTGGGTGACGATGGAGACCTTCGCCCCGACCAGATGGTTGGTCAGGGTCGACTTGCCGGCGTTTGGCGCGCCGATGATGGCGGCGAAGCCCGCGCGGGTCGGGCCCGAGGCAGTTTCGGCGGTTTCGTTCTGGGGCGTTTCAGTCATTGCGCGAGCCCATAGCATAAGCGGTCTTCATTCGCGAACTGCGTGCGCGAGCGGGCAAGAGCCGCTAAACCGCGCCGATGCTGCGCCTGAACGAACTGAAGCTCCCGCTCGACCATCCGGCCGAGGCCCTGCCGGCGGCGATCGCCGAACGGCTCGGCGTGGGCGAGAGCGAACTCCTGTCGTGGAAGATCTGGCGGCGGGCGCACGACGCGCGGCGCAAGTCGGCGATCCTGATGGTCTACACGGTCGACGTCGCGCTGGCGGACGAGGCGGCGGCGCTGGCGCGGCTGGCCGGCGACACACGCGTGCAGCCGACGCCGGACACCTCGTATCGACATCCGGTGCAGGCGCCGACGGGCGGGTCGGAGCGGCCGCGCCCCGTCGTGGTCGGCGCCGGCCCCTGCGGCCTGTTCGCGGGCCTGCTGCTGGCCGAGATGGGCTTCAGGCCGATCATCGTCGACCGCGGCAAGGTGGTGCGCGAGCGGACCAAGGACACCTGGGGCCTGTGGCGGCGCGGCGAGCTGAACCCCGAGTCGAACGTCCAGTTCGGCGAGGGCGGGGCCGGCACCTTTTCCGACGGCAAGCTCTACAGCCAGATCAAGGATCCACGCTTCCTGACCCGCAAGGTGCTCGACGAGTTCGTTCGGGCCGGCGCGCCCGAGGAAATCCTGACCGAGGCCCATCCGCACATCGGCACCTTCCGCCTCGTGACCATGGTCGAGAGCATGCGCGAAAAGGTCGAGGCGCTGGGCGGCGAGTACCGCTGGACCGCGCGGGTCACCGACGTCGAGATTGAACGCGGCGCGGACGGTCAGGGGCGGCTGCGCGGCCTGCACATGGAGGACGGCTCGTTCCTGGAGACCGACCACGCGGTCTTCGCGATCGGCCATTCCTCGCGTGACACTTTCGCGGCGCTGCATGCGCGCGGGGTCTTCGTCGAGGCCAAGCCCTTCTCGATCGGCTTCCGCATCGAGCATCCGCAAGGCTGGATCGACCGGGCGCGGTTCGGATCCTGCGCCGGGCATCCCGACCTGGGGGCGGCGGCCTACGCCCTGTCGCACCACTGCTCGAACGGGCGGACCGTCTATTCCTTCTGCATGTGCCCCGGCGGCACGGTGGTCGCGGCGACCTCTGAGACCGGCCGCGTCGTGACCAACGGCATGAGCCAGTATTCGCGCAACGAGCGGAACGCCAACTCCGGCATCGTCGTCGGCATCACCCCCGCCGACTATGGCAGCGACCATCCGTTGGCGGGGATCGACCTGCAGCGGGAGCTGGAGAGCCGGGCTTTCGTGCTGGGCGGCGAAAGCTATTTCGCGCCGGGCCAGCGGGTCGGCGACTTCCTGGCCGGACAGGCTTCGACGGCGATCGGCGAGGTGATCCCCTCCTATCGCCCGGGCGTCACGCCCACGGACCTGTCGACCGCCCTGCCCGACTACGCCATCGCCGCCCTGCGCGAGGCGCTGCCTGTCTTCGGCCGCCAGATCCCGCGCTACGACGACCCCGACGCCTTCCTTACCGGCGTCGAGACACGCACCTCCTCGCCGGTGCGCTTCACCCGCGACAAGGACTTCCAGAGCCTGAACACGAAGGGTCTGTTCCCGGCGGGCGAAGGCTGCGGCTACGCGGGGGGCATCCTCTCGGCGGCGGTGGACGGAATCAAGGTCGCGGAGGCCGTGGCGCGGAGTTTGGCGGGCTGAGCCCGCGGGCTACTCCCGCCCTTCCCGCTTCAGCAGCATCTCCAGGGCGGCGGACTTCTCCGCTTCCTGCCTTGAACGCCCCTCGCCGTCCTGGGGCGGGTAGCCCTGGAGCGTGACCATCACCCGGAAGACCGGCGCGTGGTCGGGGCCGGTGCGGGAGACGACCTCGTACTTCGGCAGCGGCAGGCCCCTGGCCTGCGCCCATTCCTGGAGCTGGGTCTTGGCGTCCTTGTTGCGTGGGGCGGCGGGGTCGGCGAACTCTTCCGTCCAGGCTTCCAGGAAGAAGCGCCGGGCCACGTCCAGGCCGCCGTCGATGTAGAGGGCCGCGATCAGCGCCTCGGTCGCGTCGCCGAGCACGCCGTCGCTGTCGCGCGCGCCGATCTTGCTGGCCGAGCCCGACAACCGCAGCGCGGGCGCCAGGCCGATGTGGCGCGCCACCCGCGCGCAGGCCTTGCCGTTGACCAGCGCGGCCAGCCGGGGCGACAGGACGCCTTCCTTGGCCTCGGGATCCAGCGCCAGCAGCCGCTCGGCCGCCAGCAGGTTCAGCACCCGGTCGCCCAGGAACTCCAGCCGTTCGTTATGGCGCACCTTGCGGGCGCCGTCGCCGACGCTGGCGTGCGTCAGCGCGCGCTCGAGCAGGTCGCGATCGGCGAAGACATGGCCGATGCGATGCTCGAGGGCCTCGACCGCGCTCAAGCGCGTGTTCACTTGAGGACTTTGAAGAACCGGCTCGGACGCGCGTGCGTGAACCAGGTCCAGGGCTGGACGAGCTTCGCCTCACCATCCCAGGACAGCAGGATGATCTGCGCCTTGCCGACCAGGTTCTCGGCCGGCACGAAGCCGACGTTGGCGCGGCTGTCGTCGGAGTTGTCGCGGTTGTCGCCCATGAAGAAGTAGTGTTTGGCCGGGACCACGAAGACCTCGGTGTCGTCCAGCGCGCCGCGCGGACCGCAGTCGTAGGTTTCGTAGGTGCGCCCGTCGATGTTGGTTTCGCGGAATCGCTGCACCTGGGAATTCGACATCCAGTCGCTGCAGACGCCCTCGTCGCCGACGCCGTCGTAGACGCGCGAGGCCAGCTTGTCGTTGACGTACAGCAGGCCGCCGCGCACCTGGATGCGGTCGCCCGGCAGGCCCACCAGGCGCTTGATGTAGTCGATCTTGTCGTCGCGCGGGAACTTGAAGACGATGATATCGCCGCGCCTGGGCTCGCTGCCCAGGATACGGCCCTTGAACAGCGGCGGGCTCAGCGGCGCCGAGTGGCGGCTGTAGCCGTAGCTGAACTTCGACACGATGATGTAGTCGCCCTTCAGCAGGTTCGGCTCCATCGACGCCGACGGGATCGTGAAGGGCTGGAACAGGAAGATCCGCAGGACCAGCGCGATCAGCAGGGCGTAGACGACGGTCTTGACGATCTCGACCGTTTCCTTGACCGCGCCGTTCGGCTCGGGCGTCTCGGCCTGGGTTTCGGTCGTCGTATCGGCGGCGTCGGTCATGTCGGCGCGCGGCCCTTCTCTTCGAAGCGGGGAACGTCCCGCGTCTGGTTAGTCCGCCAATACCGCACGGGCAAGCGTCGCGCGCGCCGACTCGCGTTGGCGGCGTATCGACGAACTACTTCAGACCTTTGAAGAAGCGGCTGACGCGAGCGTCGGTGAACCAGGTCCAGGGCTTGAACAGCGACGCGCCCTCTTCCCACGACAGGCCCACGAAGCGGGCGCGGCCGACCAGGTTCTCGGCCGGAACGTAGCCCACGCCGCCGGCGGCCGGGTCGACGCGGCTGTCGACCGAGTTGTCGCGGTTGTCGCCCATGAAGAAGTAGTGGCCGTCCGGCACCCGGTAGACCGGAGTGTCGTCGAGGTCGCCGCCCGTTCCGCAGTCGTAGGTCTGGTAGCTGCGGCCATCGAGGTTGGTTTCGCGGAAGCGCTGCGGCGTGGCGCGGTTCGGACAGGCCTCAGAAGGGCCGCTCCCGTCAGCGACGCGCGTGAGTTCCTGTTCGTTGACGTAGACCACGCCGCCGCGGACCTGGATCCGGTCGCCGGGCAGGCCGACGAGACGCTTGATCAGGTCCTTGTGGCCCTCGGCCGGGGTCTTGAAGACGATGATGTCGCCGCGCTTCGCCCGCCGTTCGAAAAGTCGCCCCCTGAACAGGGGCGGATTGAAGGGGATCGAGGCGCGGCTGTAGCCGTAGTCGCCCTTGGTGACGATGATGTAGTCCCCGACCAGCAGGTTCGGCATCATCGACCGGGACGGGATCGTGAACGGCTGGAAGATGAAGATCCGCAGCACCAGCACGATCAGCAGGAAGATGCCGACCGTCTTGACGGTGTCGATGGCCTCGTTCTTCAGGGACGGCGGCTGCTTGTCAGCGGCTTCGGGTTGCGTGTCGGCGACGTCGGTCATCTCGCGCGCGGTCTTCCCATGACGACGGGCGCCCCCGCCCGATTCCCTGTGTAGCCCGGACTGTTGCGGAAAGCGCGTTAACTCGCCGTCATCGCCGCCGGCACGGCCTCGATGATCACGAAGGCCTGGGCGTAGGGATAGTCGTCCGTCAGCGACAGGTGGATCACCGCCACATGCCCCTCCGGCGTGATCTCGGCCAGCCGCTCGGCCGCGCCGCCGGTCAGGGCCATCGTCGGTTTGCCGCTGCGCATGTTGACCACGCCCATGTCGGCCCAGTGCACGCCCCGGCGCGGCACGCCGGTGCCAAGCGCCTTGGCGCAGGCCTCCTTGGCCGCGAAACGCTTGGCGTAGCTGGCCGCCTTGCCGCCCTGGGCGTTGACCTTGCGCTCGGACCGGTCACGCTCGATCGGGGTGTAGACCCGTTCGATGAAGCGATCGCCGAACCGCTCCAGCGACTTGTCGATGCGGCGGATGTCGGACAGGTCCGAGCCGATGCCGATGATCACGCGGCGATCTCCGCCCGGGCCGCGTCCATGAGGGCGCGCATGCGCTGGATGGCGGGGCCGAGGCCGATGAAGATCGCCTCGCCGATCAGGAAGTGGCCGATGTTCAGCTCGACCATCTCCGGGATCGCGGCGATGGGCGCGACGGTGGCGTAGTCGATGCCGTGGCCGGCGTGGACTTCCAGGCCCAGCGAGTGGGCCAAGGCCGCGCCGTCGCGCAGGCGCTTCAGGATGGCGTCGGCGCGGTCGGTCTCGCCGGCCCGGGCCGCGTCACAGAAGGCGCCGGTGTGCAGCTCGACGACCTGGGCGCCGATCTCGGCGCTGGTGCGGATCTGGCCCGGGTCGGCCTCGATGAACAGCGACACCCGCGAGCCGGCGTCGCGCAGCTGCTTCACGGCCGGGGCGATGTGGTTGTGGCCGGCGACGACGTTGAGGCCGCCCTCGGTGGTGACCTCCTCGCGCCGCTCCGGCACCAGGCAGGCGGCGTGCGGCCGGTGACGCGCGGCGATGCCGAGCATCTCCGCGGTGACCGCCATCTCGAAGTTCAGCGGCTTGCCGCGCTTCAGGCAAAGGGCGGCCAGCACGTCGATGTCGGCGTCGGAGATGTGCCGCCGGTCCTCGCGCAGGTGGGCCGTGATCCCGTCCGCGCCGGCGGCGAGCGCCAGCTCGGCGGCGCGCGCCGGCTCCGGATAGCTGGCGCCACGAGCGTTCCGGATGGTCGCCACGTGGTCGATGTTCACGCCGAGGCGTAGGCGCTGCTGCTGCATCAGTTTTACATCCGCTCATTCCCGCGAAGGCGGGAACCCAGGTGTTTTAGCGTTCGGCGCCGAGCTTCCAAGAAAAAAGCCTGGATCCCCGCCTTCGGGGGATGAGCGGAATATGGTGTTACTTCAGCCGACGGCTACCCGGATCCTGCACCGGGATGGCGGCCAGTTCGGGCGGCAGCTTGTCGGCCTCGTAGGCCGGCACGTCCAGCGTCGCCAGCGCCACCAGCGGCACGCCGACATCGGCCTTGCCGCCCGAGCGGTCGACGATGCAGGCCGCGGCGATGACGTCGCCGCCCGCCGCCTTGATCGCCTCGATGCATTCGCGGGAACTCAGGCCGGTGGTGACGATGTCCTCGACCATCACGACCTTCTGGCCCGGCTCGATGTGGAAGCCGCGGCGCAGCTTGAAGGCGCCGCCCTCGCGCTCGACGTAGAAGGACTGGACGCCCAGGTGACGGGCCGTCTCGTAGCCGGGGATGATGCCGCCCACCGCCGGGCTGATCGCCAGATCCGGCTGGCCGACCGTGGCGACGATCTTCGCCGCCAGCGCCTTGCACAGGCGCTCGCAGCGGTCGGGCTGGGCGAAGACCAGGTTCTTCTGCAGGAAGACCGGGCTGTGGAGGCCACTGGACAGCACGAAATGGCCTTCGCGCAGGGCTCCGCTGGCGCGGAATTCTTCGAGGACGTCTTGCGTGTTCATGGAGCGCGTTGATAGCCGGGACCGCCCGCCCCGGCTAGACGCCTGGAGCCCCTACTTCGCCTTCAGGCCGCTCGGATCGATCGGCGACTGCGCCTTGAGCTCCTCAAGCCCGGTCACCGAGGTCCCGGCCCAGCTCTCGAACAGGTTGCCGAAGTCCTGCTGGTTGCTGGCCCGATTGCGCAGGTAGGGGCCCATGTCGGCCACGGTGCGCTTGTCCACCGCCCTGCCGAGCAAGGCGCCGGTCACCGAGTCGCGCGCTTCCAGCACCAGGGTGGCGCGGCCGGCGTCGGCGGTGAAGGTGATCACACGGTCGGGCGACATCGTGTCCGGGCCGCTGACGTAGAGGTCCGCCACCGCCGTGCGAAGCCGCAGGACATCGGGGCCCGGCGCATCGACGATCTGGTAGCCCGCCTTCTGGTAGGCCTCGCGGAACACCTTCTCGAACCCGTCCTTCACCTCGCCGGATATCCGCTGCAAGTCGTTGGTGGTCAGGCGGCGCGACAGGTCGACCGTGTCGGTGTTGTAGTTGCGCTGGAAGTTCTTCTCGAAGGCGACCTCGGTCGGGTCGAACATCACCTTGCTGTAAGCGCGGAAGTCGGCGCCGGGGGTCAGGAAGACGACGTCCAGCTTCTTCGACTTCACCTGCACCATGTTGTCCCAGCTGGTCGGCGCTTTTTCGGCGGCGAACGCGACCGGCTGCGAGGCCGCCACCAGGGCCACGGCGGCCAGCGAGACGAAGAACCTGCGCGACATCGGACACTCCCGGAACGGTTTTGAAACGGCCGGACGGTCCCACCGCGCGCCGCGTCCGGCCATCGGGCGAAACCCCGAACGCGCCCGCTTTGACTTCCGTAGCCGGACGGCCCACCCTGCCCGCATGTTCGAACGCGCGGCCTTCCATCGCCTGACGCATCACGCGGGACGCCTCGTCACAGGCGGTTTGCCCCGGGCCTGAACGCGCGCGCCGCGTCGGCCCGGGGGCCGTTCGCCTGCCTGCCATTCCGTTTCGACATCTGACGTCCGCACCGGCGGACGCGAGGGATTCCCATGACCATCGCCCAGAAAGCCGAGGCCGCGCGCCCGGCCGTCTTCATCAGCACCGCCGACCTGGAGCGGTTCATCGACCTGCTGCCCGAGACCATCAGCCCCGCGACTCCCGGCGCCGTCCTGCTGGCCGAGGAGGTCGCCCGCGCCCAGGTCTGCCCCGAGGACGACATGCCGGCCCGCGTCGTCCGTCTGGGCTCCACCGTGCGCTATCGCGACCTGGTCAGCGGCCGGCAGCGGCAGGTTCAGGTGGTGATGCCCGCCGACGCGGACATGGACGAGGGCCGCATCTCGATCCTGTCGCCGATCGGCGCGGCCCTGATCGGGCTGCCCGAGGAGCAGCCGTTCGCCTGGCTGGACGCGGCCGGCCACGAACGCCGTATCGAGGTGCTCGCGGTCGAACCCTGAGCCGAAGCGGCTGTCGCCGGGCGACGGATCGGCTATGAGGCGGACATGGAAATCCTTGAACCGAAACGGCCCGGCGTCGGCTGCGGCGCGGCCATCGTCCGCGATGGCAAGCTGCTGCTCGTCCTACGCCTGCGGCAGCCCGAGGCGAAGCACTGGGGCCTTCCCGGCGGCAAGGTCGACTGGGGCGAACCGGTTCGAACCGCCTGCGCCCGCGAGATCCACGAAGAGCTGGGCCTGACCATCACACCCGGCCGCCTGCTCTGCATGGCCGACACCATCGACGCCGGCGACGGCATGCACTGGACCGCGCCGGTCTATCTGGTCGAGGACAGCGAGGGCGAACCGGCGGTCATGGAGCCGGACAAGATGGGCGGCTGCGGCTGGTTCCCCCTCGACGCGCTCCCATCGCCCCTGACCCGCGCGACGCTGGCGGCGGTCGAGGCGCTCGGGACCTAGCCCCGGGCCCGGTCGACCGTCTCGATCAGCGGGTTGGCGCGGAGAGCGGCGACGATGTTGGTCGCGTGGCGGGCGTCGCGGACGTCGATCTCGAAGTCGACGTCGAAATAGTCGTCCTGCCTGTACTGCATACGGAGATTGAAGATGTTGCCGCCGGCCTCGCCGATGGTCAGGCAGGCCTCGCCCAGCACGCCGGGGGCGTTGCGGATGGTCGCCCGCAGCCGGGTGCGGGAGACCGTGTTGCGCTCGGCTTCCGGCGTCCAGTGCAGGTCGCGCCAGAGGTCCTGGCGGTCATCGTATTGTTCGAGCGTGGCGCAGTCGATGGCGTGGACGTCCACGGTCGCCTCGTCGACCGCGATGCCGACGATCCGGTCGCCCGGCACCGGGGTGCAGCACTGGGCGAAGCGGATGGTCGCGCCGGCCGGAATGCCGCTGCCGCGCACGTACTGGCGCGCCTCGCGGCCGCTCTCGATCTTCTGGCGGGCGGCGACGGCCGCCTTTTCAGAGTCCTTGAGGCCCGGGAACAGCGCTTCCAGCACTTCGGCCGGCGCGATCCGCCCACGGCCGACGGCGTCGAACAGTTCGTCCTCGGTCGCGGTGGCGAAACGGTCCAGCGCCGGCCGCAGCGACACGCCCGAACGGCTCTTGCCCACGCGGGCGAACGCCTGGTCCATGGCCGAGACGCCCAGGCGCAGGAACTCTTCCTTCTCGGTCTGGCGGATATGGCGACGGATCGCCGAGCGGGCCCGACCGGTGATCGCCAGCGAGCGCCAGTCCGGCGGCACCGCGGGCTTGGGCCCGCGCACGATCTCGACCACGTCGCCGTTCTGAAGTTGCGTGCGCAACGGCTTGAGTTCGCCGTTGATCTTCGCCCCGACCGTGGTGTCGCCGACGTTGGTGTGGACGCCGTAGGCGAAGTCCAGCGGCATCGCGCCGCGCGGCAGGCTGATCAGCTTGCCCTTCGGCGTGAACACGAACACCTGGTCGAGGAAGAGCTCCAGCTTCGCGTGTTCGACGAGGTCCTCGCTGTCGCCGCCGTGTTCCAGCACCTGGAGCAGCTGGCGGAGGTTTGCCAGCGGGTCGCGACCGCCGCCCGCCTCCATAGCCTCGCGGTCGAAGCCGTAGGACTTGTTCTTGTAACGCCAGTGCGCCGCGACGCCGTCCTCGGCCACCCGGTCCATGACCTCGGTGCGGATTTGCATCTCGATGCGCATGCCCTTGGGCCCGACCACGGTGGTGTGCAGCGAGCGGTAGTTGTTGCGCTTGGGGGTGGAGATGAAATCCTTGAAGCGCTCGGGAATGCACGGCCAGTTGCGGTGGATCAGGCCCAACGCCGCATAGCAGTCCGCCTCGCTGTCGACGATCACGCGGAAGGCGTAGATGTCCGACATCTGCGAGAAGCCGATCGACTTGCGCTGCAGCTTCCGCCAGATCGAGAACGGATGCTTCTCGCGCCCGAACACCCGGGCGGGGATGTTCTCCGCCTCCAGCAGCTTCATGATCTCGCCGCTGACGTGCTCGACGGCCCGGCCCTGATCCAGGCGCATGGCTTCGAGCCGGCGCATGATGGCGTTGCGGGCGACCGGATTGAGGTGCTCGAAGGCCAGCTCCTCGAGCTCGGTGCAGATCCGGTGGCAGCCGATGTTGCGGGCCAGCGGCGCGTAGATGTCCAGCGTTTCGCGCGCGATCCGCTCCCGCTTGGCGGGCTTGGGGATGAAGTTCAGCGTCCGCATGTTGTGCAGGCG
>JBIICO010000258.1:0-4628 GCA_044238855.1 Caulobacter sp. | reverse complement strand
CCGCTGCTGTTCATCACCTCGCAGCTGATGTTCGGCCGCCGCACGCTGTGGCTGCCGAAGATCCTCGCCGACCGGACGATGAGCCGCGCCGACTACGCGGGGCTGGTCGAGAAGCTGTCGCCCTACCTGACCTGGCTGGAGCGCCGGCTGCGGCCCCGGCTGACGTTCCTGTACAATCCGCTTCTGGACGGGGTGACCGGCTTCGTCTGCCTGATCCTGGCGATTATCGTCTTCCTGCCGATCCCGTTCGGCAACATGCTGCCGGCCCTGGCCATCGCCGCCTTCGGCCTCGGCATCGCCGAGCGCGACGGCGCTCTGGGCGCGATCGGCGGGGTCGCCACGGCGATCAGCCTGGCGGTGCTCGCGCTGGTGTCGGGCGCGGTGATCGCCGCGGCGACGACGTTCGTCAGTGTGTTGATCAATACCGTGGACCGGGTGGTCCCGGGCTAGGCCACCTCGTAGTCCTCCAGCTTCACCTCGGCGGTCATGTCGCGATAGGTCTTGGTGTCGCCGGACCAGTTGTTGGTGATCTTGCCCGACGCGGTCTTGTACCAGCTTGAGCAGGAGCCGGCCCAGGCGGTGTCGGCCAGGTCGCGCTGCAGCTGGGTGTTGAAGCGGTCATGGGCGATCGGGGTAACGTTCAGCGATTTGGCGCCGCGCGCCTTCAGCGCCGCCAGCGCCTTGATCATGTAGTTCACCTGCGCCTCGATCATGAAGATGATCGAGTTGTGGCCCAGGTTGGTATTGGGCCCGTACAGCAGGAACAGGTTGGGGAAGCCGGTGACCGCGACGCCCAGGTAGGCTTCGGCGCCGTCCTTCCAGGCCTCGTTGATCGTCCTGCCGTCCAGGCCTGTGATCTCGACGGGCGAGATGAAGTCGGTGGTGATGAAGCCGGTGCCGTAGATCAGCACGTCGCATCTGTGCTCGGCGCCGTCGGCGGTGCGCACGCCGTCGGGGGTGATCTCCTTGACGCCCTCGGTCACCACCTCGACGTTCGGTTTGATCAGCGTCTGGTAGTAGTCGTCGGAGATCAGCACGCGCTTGCAACCGATCTCGTAGGTCGGCGTCAGCTTGGCCTTCAGGACAGGGTCCTTCACCACCTCGTCGAGGTACTTCAGGGTGTCGGTCTTGAACTTCTCGGCCGCCTTGGTCCCCTGCTTGAAGGACTGGAAGCGCAGGTCCATCAGCTTCCAGATCAGCCAGCGCAGGCCGCGATCCACGGCCGGGACGGTGCGGAACAGCCACTTCGCGAACGGGCCGACCGGCTTGTCGTTGCGCGGCGCGATGTAGTTGGGCGAGCGCTGGAAGACGACGACCTTGCCCGCCGATCTGGCGATTTCCGGAATGTACTGGATGGCGCTGGCCCCGGAGCCGATGCAGCCCACGGTCTTGCCGGCCAGGTCGACGTCGTGCCGCCAGCGGGCGGAGTGCCAGCAGTCGCCCTTGAAGTTCTCGCGGCCGGGAATGCCGGCGAAGCTCGGCTTGTTCAGCTGGCCCAGGCCCGAGACGAGCACCGGCGCGGACAGCGTCTCGCCGCCCTTCAGCGTCACGCGCCACAGGCTGGCGGCGGCGTCCCACTCGGCCTTCTCGACCTCGGTCCCGAAGCGGAAGCGGTCGGTCACGCCGAAGCGCTTGGCGACATCCTCCATGTACTGGCGGATTTCCGGCTGGGGCGAGAAGGCGCGGCTCCAGTCCGGATTCAGGGCGAAGGAGTAGGAGTATAGCCGCGAGGGCACGTCGCAGCAGGCGCCGGGATAGGTGTTCTCGCGCCAGGTGCCGCCGATGCCATCGCCCTTCTCCAGCACCACGAAGCGCTTGTAGCCCGCCTCGTCCAGCTTGATGGCCGCCGCCACGCCGCCGAAGCCCGCCCCGATGATGATTGCTTCGAACTCGCCGGCCATACGCCCCGCCCCGATAGTTTGTTTCGACGAACTATTACGCCCCCGGTCTGGGGGCGAAAAGGCTGACGCTGGGTCATCGATGCTTGCGGTTCCGCGCCACCGGGTGTGGAGTGAGGGAGACGACCGCGGATCGCGCGGCGTCCTCAAGCGAAAAGACGCGGCGGGGCCGCGGTCTCGCCGCCGTCGAACGGTGGGAGAACGCACATGACCTCTAGAAAATCGGGCGCTGTTCGGACGATCGCGCTGGTGGGTCCGAACGGCGCGGGCAAGACCAGTCTCTTCGAAGCACTGCTGCATGCTTCCGGCGCGACCGAGCGGCAGGGAATGGTCGGCCAGGCCGGCTGCGTCGGCGACGCCTCGCCGGAGGCGAAGGCGGCCGGCCAGAGCGTCGAGCTGAACCTCGCCGGCTTCGCGTTCATGGGCGATCGCTACGCCCTGATCGACTGCCCGGGATCGGTGGAGTTCCGGGCCGAGGCGGACCATGTGCTGCCCGCCGTCGACCTCGCCGTGGTGGTGGTCGACCCCGATCCGGACAAGGCGCTGCAGGCGCAGCCCTGGCTGCGTGAGCTCGAGCGGCTCGGTGTGCCGCGCGCCATCTTCGTCAACAAGATCGACCAGGCCCGCGGGCACGTCGACGAGCTGCTCAAGGCCCTGGCCCCCGTCAGCGGCGCGCCGCTGGTGGCCCGGCAATTGCCGATCTGGAAGGACGAGCACGTCGCCGGCTTCATCGATCTGGCGCTGGAACGCGCCTTCGTCTACCGGCCGGGCAAGCCCTCCGAGCAACAGCCTTCGATCCCCGACGACCTGCGGGACGAGGAAGCCGCCGCCCGCTTCCATATGCTGGAGCAGATGGCGGACTTCGACGACGCCCTGATGGAGATGCTGCTGGCCGACGAGACGCCGGACCAGGGCACGGTCTTCGCCGACATCGTCGCCGAGACCCGCGCGGCTCAGATCGTGCCGGTGTTCTTCGGCGCCGCCTCCACCCGCAACGGCGTCACCCGCCTTCTGAAGGCGCTGCGCCATGACGCGCCCGAACCGGACGCCGCCGCCGCCCGACTGGGCCTCGACGGACCCGGCGCCTATGTCGTGAAGACCAGCCACGCCGGCCAGGCGGGCAAGATGACCTGGGCGCGGGTGTTCGGCGCCGCGCTGACGGACGGCGCCGAGCTGGTCGCGTCCGGCGGCGAGAAGAACCGGGTCAGCGGTCTCTTCTCGGTCCAGGGTCAGGCGACGAAGAAGATCGCCTCGGCCGAGGTCGGAGACGTGGTGGCGCTGGGCAAGATGGAGACGGCCCATGCCGGCGACCTGCTGGTCGCGGGAAAGGTCGGCGCGGCGGCGAAGGTCACGCCCCAGCCCCGTTTCGCCGTCTACGAGCTCGCCATCGCCACCAAGGACCGCAAGGACGACGTCCGCCTGTCCGGCGCGTTGCAGAAGCTGCTGGAGGAGGACGGCGGCCTGACCCTGCATCAGGACGCGGCGCTGCACGAGATGCGATTGGCGGGGCAGGGCGAGAGCCACCTGCGCACGGCGCTGGAGCGACTCAAGCGGCGCTACCAGGTCGACGTCGCCACGCAAACGCCCGCGACGCCCTACAAGGAAACCATCCGCAAGAGCGTCAGCCAGCGCGGCCGGCACAAGAAGCAGACCGGCGGCCACGGCCAGTTCGGCGACGTGCTGCTGGAGATCCGCCCGCTGGCGCGCGGGGAAGGCTTTCAGTTCAACGACCGCATCACCGGCGGCGTGGTGCCGAAGCAATGGATCCCGGCCGTCGAGCAGGGCGTGCGCGACGCCATGGAGAAGGGGCCGCTCGGCTTCCCCGTGGTCGATGTGGCGGTGACGCTGGTCGACGGCTCCTGGCATCCGGTCGACAGCTCGGAAATGGCCTTCCGCACGGCCGGCCGCATCGGGATGAGCGAGGGCCTGGCCCAGGCCTCGCCGATCCTGCTGGAGCCGGTGGAGAAGCTGGTCATCCACGCACCCAGCGCTTCGACCGCGCGGATCACCTCGTCGATCTCCAACCGCCGTGGCCAGATCCTCGGCTTCGACGCACGTGACGGCTGGCCCGGCTGGGACAGCATCGAGGTCTACATGCCGCACGACGAGCGGCAGGGCTTCATCATGGACCTGCGCTCGATGACCCAGGGCCTGGGCGGCTTCGAGGCCGTCTTCGACCACATGGTGGAACTGACCGGGCGCAAGGCCGAGGAAGCGGCGCAGAGGGCGAGGGCGGCGGCCTGATCTAGAGGGCGTTTACCGGCAGCTTGAGGAAGACCCTGCCCTTGCCGGACGGCTCGGGCAGGGCACCGGCTCGGATGTTCACCTGCAGCGACGGCAGGATCAGGGTCGGAGCGGCCAGCGTCGCGTCGCGCGCCTCGCGCATGGTCACGAACGCGGTCTCCGAGACGCCATCGTGCACATGGATATTGCGCGCCCGCTCGTCGGCGACGGTGGTCTCCCACTCGAAATGGCGTCGGCCGGGCGGCAGGTAGTCGTGACCGACGAAGATCCGCGTCGCCGCCGGCAGGTCCAGGATGCGCCGGATCGAGCGGTACAGGGTCGCCGCGTCGCCGCCGGGGAAGTCGGCCCGCGCCGTGCCGTAGTCAGGCATGAAAAGGGTATCGCCGACGAAGGCCGCATCGCCGATCAGGTACGTGACGCAAGCCGGTGTGTGACCGGGCGTATGGAGCACCCGCACGGCCAGGCCGCCCAGTTCGAACTCATCCC
>JBIICO010000061.1:0-15681 GCA_044238855.1 Caulobacter sp. | reverse complement strand
CGGCCCTCGTCGCCGAGGGCCTGGCCGGCGTCGACCCGCTCGAGGTCCGGCAGTCGGCGCTGTTCGATCCGGCGGAGGCGGCGCGGTTCGGACCCGACGTGATCGTGATCGCCTGCGACAGCCCCGACCGGGACACGCTGGAGAGCCTGCGCGACGCCAGCATCGCCAACCCGCGCCCGATCGTGATGTTTGCCGACCGCTCCGAGCCGGGACTGGCCGAGCAGGCCGTGCGGGCGGGCGTCGCGGCCTATGTCGTCGACGGCCTGGCGCCGGCGCGCGTGCGGTCGGTGCTCGACGTGGCGATGACCCGGTTCTCGCTGATGCAGCAGCTGCGCGGCGACCTGGCCAAGGCCAAGGCCGACCTGGAGTCGCGCAAGGTCGTCGACCGGGCCAAGGGCCTGCTGATGAAGGAGCGTGGCCTGGACGAGGCGGCGGCCTACGGCCTTCTGCGCAAGCTGGCGATGGACAAGGGGCGGCCCATCGGCGCGGTGGCGGCCGACCTGCTGGCCTTCGCCGGCCTGCTGAAGGGGGACGCGTCGTGACCGTGCTGACGCTGGGCTTCATCCCCCTGACCGACTGCGCGCCGCTGGTGGTGGCCCGGGACAAGGGCTTCTTCGTCGCCGAGGGTCTCGACGTGATCCTCAGCCGCGAGGCTTCCTGGGCGACGATCCGGGACAAGGTGACCTATGGCGCGCTGGACGGCGCCCACATGCTCGGGGCGCTGGCGCTAGCCGCGACGCTGCAGGCCACGCGGGGCCGGGAGGCCATGATCGCGCCGCTGGCGCTGAACCGGAACGGGGCGGGGCTGACGGTGTCGCGCGGCCTGGCCGAGGAGATCGCGGCCACCGGTTCGGTGGGCGAGACGCTGCGCCGCCGCGACGCGCCGGCGACCTTCGCGGTCGTCTATCCCTACTCGATCCACAACTACCTGCTGCGCGGCTGGCTGGCCGAGGCGGGTCTGGAGCCGGACCGCGACGTCCGGATCGTCGTGACCCCGCCGCAGCGGATGGTCGAACAGCTGGCCGACGGCCGTATCGACGGCTTCTGCGCCGGGGCGCCCTGGAACGCCGTGGCCGTCCAGGCCGGGGCCGGGGAAATGCTGGCCAGCAGCAAGGGCCTGCTGCCAGGCGCGCCCGACAAGGTGCTGGGGCTGGCCGAGGCCTGGGCGGTCACCCATCCCGAAACCGTCGCCGCTCTGCTTCGAGCGCTGGTTCAGGCGGGCGCTTGGGCCGACGAACCCGGCAACCGGGCCGAGCTGATCGCGCTGCTGGCCGCGCCCGGGGCGGTCGGCGCCGCGCCCGAGGCCATCGCGCCGGCGCTGGAGCGCGAGATCGTCTTCCAGCGGGACGAAGCGGGCGTCCCCACCACCGAGGACGCGCTCTGGATCCTGTCGCGGATGCAGCGCTGGGGACAGGCGCCGGCCGACACCGATCCGGCCATCGCCGAACGGGTGTACCGGGCGGACCTGCTGAGGAAGGCGCTGGGGTAGGTTCTCGTGCTCGCTCTTCCGGTGGAAGAGCTGTCGCCGCGCTCGGCCGCCGCGCCCACGGCGAGAGGAACAGGGGGGCGCGGCGCCCTGAATTCCATCAGGGTCATGCCGCGGCGCCGCAAAAGCGGGCGAAGGAGAGCCTTACGCCTGTCAGGGCGGCACACCGCGCTGGTCCCGGCGCGGAAAGCGGCGGCCTCATGAGGGCAGGCCAACGGGCAACGACGCTCCCGGCCCGTAGAGACGACCGCTCGGATGCGGTCACCAGCCCCGGCGACGCCGCCGTTCTCGCTCACGCGCATCCGAAGGCCACCGCTCATGAACAGCCGCTCGTTCCTCAAGTCGGGCCACACGCCGACCCTGTTCGCGTCGTTTCTCTATTTCGATCTCAGCTTCATGGTCTGGGTTCTGCTCGGACCGCTCGGCGTCGCCATTGCCAAGGACTTCGGGCTCGACCCGGCCCAGAAGGGCTTCATGGTCGCCGTCCCGGTGCTGGCCGGGGCGTTGCTGCGCCTCGTCGCCGGGGTGATGGTCGATCGCATCGGGCCCAAGAAGACCGGCATCATCGGCCAGGTGGTCGTGCTGGCCGGCCTGTCGGTGGCCTGGATCCTGGGCGTCCACAACTACTCGCAGGTTCTGGTGCTGGGCGTGCTGCTCGGCGTCGCCGGGGCCTCGTTCGCCGTCGCCCTGCCGCTGGCCTCGCGCTGGTATCCGCCGGAGCACCAGGGCCTGGCGCTCGGTATTGCCGGGGCCGGCAACTCCGGCACGGCGCTGGCCGCCCTGTTCGCGCCGGGCCTGGCCAAGATGTTCGGCTGGGGCAACGTCATCGGCCTGGCCGCCATTCCGCTGGCCGTCGCGCTGGTCGTCTATGTGCTGCTGGCCCGGGACGCGCCGGAGCAGCCCGCGCCCAAGAAGCTGACCGAGTATCTCGACGTGCTGAAGGTCCCCGACGCCTGGTGGCTGATGCTGCTCTACGCGGTGACGTTCGGCGGCTTCGTCGGCCTGTCCTCGTCCTTGACCATCTACTTCAACGCCGAGTACGGGCTGGACCCGGTGATCGCCGGCTTCTTCACCGCCGCCTGCGTGTTCGCCGGCTCCTTCGTCCGCCCGGTCGGCGGGGCGCTGGCCGACAGGATCGGCGGGGTGCGGACCCTGAGCACCGTCTATGTCCTGGCGGCTATCGGGCTGGCGGCGGCGAGCTTCCACCAGCCCAGCCCCTGGATCGCCCTGGCGGTGCTGATGTTCGCCATGCTGGCGCTGGGCGCGGGGAACGGGGCGGTGTTCCAGCTGGCGCCGCAGCGGTTCCGCAAGGAGATCGGCGTCGTCACCGGCCTGATCGGCATGACCGGCGGCATCGGCGGCTTCTACCTGGCCTCCAGCCTCGGCCTCGCCCGCAAGCTGACCGGGACCTACCAGCTCGGCTTCCTCGGCTTCGCGGTGCTGTCGCTGCTGGCCCTGGTCGCGCTGCTGGGCCTCAAGAACCATTGGCGGGCGGTCTGGCCGACCCTCCACGGCGACGCCGCCGTTCCCGTGCGCCTGTAGGGAGCGGCGATCATGACGAAGCAGAGACTGGTCGTCGTCGGCAACGGCATGGCGGGTTGCCGCGCGATCGAGGAAGTCCTCAAGCGCGACCCGGACCGCTACGAAATCGCGGTGTTCGGGACCGAGCCGCGGGTCAACTACAACCGCATCATGCTGTCGCCGGTGCTGGCGGGCGAGAAGACCTTCGAGGACATCGTCATCAACGACGAGGCCTGGTACCGCGACAACGGCATCGCCCTGCATGCCGGGCGGAGCGTCACCGGGATCGACCTGGAGGGGCGCAAGGTGCTGGCCGAAGGCGGGCTGGAGGTCGGCTACGACAGGCTGATCCTGGCCACCGGCTCCGATCCCGTGCGGCTGCCGCTGCCGGGCGCGGACCTGAAGGGCGTGGTCACCTTCCGCGACCTGGACGACGTCGAGGCGATGGTCGAGGCCTCGGCGAGGCCGGGGGCGAGGGCGGTGGTGATCGGGGGCGGCCTGCTGGGCCTCGAAGCCGCCTACGGCCTGGCCCGGCGGGGCATGGGCGCGACGGTCGTCCACCTGATGGACGTGCTGATGGAGCGGCAGCTGGACGAGAGCGCCGGCTTCCTGCTGCGCGAAGCATTGGCCGAGCGAGGCGTCGAAACGGTGCTGGGCGCCCAGTCCGAGGAGATCGTCGGCGTCGACGGCAAGGTCGCGGGCTTGAGGCTGAAGGACGGCGCGCTGCTGCCCTGCGACCTGCTGGTGATGGCCGTGGGCATCCGCCCGAACGGCGCGCTGGGCAGGGCCGCGGGGCTGCACGTCAACCGGGGCGTGGTCGTCGACGACGCCATGCGCACCTCCGACCCGGCCGTGTTCGCCATTGGCGAATGCGCCGAGCACCGGGGGCAGTGCTACGGCCTGGTGGCGCCGATCTGGGAGATGTGCCGTGCGCTGGCCGCCGAGCTGACAGACGGGGCCGGGGCCTATGAGGGCTCGGTGCTTTCGACGCGGCTGAAGGTGTCCGGCGTCGACGTGTTCTCGGCAGGACGATTCGCCGGCGGCGACGGCTGCGAGGACATCGTGTTCCGCGACGCGGCGCGCGGCGTCTACAAGCGCGTGGTGATCGAGGACGGCAAGGTAGCCGGGGCGGTGCTGTTCGGCGACGCGGTCGATGGCGGCTGGTACTTCGACCTGATGCGGTCCGGCCGTGACGTGGCCGAGATCCGCGAGACCCTGATCTTCGGCCAGGCGATCACCGAGGGGCTGGCCGGCCTGGACCCTAGTTCGGCCGTTGCGGCCATGGCCGACGAGCAGGAAATCTGCGGCTGCAACGGTGTCTGCAAGGGCCAGATCACGGGCGCGATCACGGGGCAGGGCCTCGCCAACCTGGATGACGTCCGGGCCGTGACCAAGGCCTCCGCCTCCTGCGGCAGCTGCACGCCGCTGGTCGAGCAACTGCTGAAGCTGACGCTCGGCGACGGGTTCGAGGTCCAGACGGGGCCCAAGCCGGTCTGCAAATGCACCCATCACGGCCATGGCGAGACCCGCCGACGGATCGTGGCCGAGGGGCTGAAGTCGCTGCCGGCCGTGATGCAGGCGCTCGAGTGGGCGACCCCCGACGGCTGCGCGTCCTGCCGGCCGGCGCTGAACTACTACCTGCTGTGCGCCTGGCCCGGCGAGTACGCCGACGACAAGCAGTCGCGGTTCATCAACGAGCGGGTCCACGCCAACATCCAGAAGGACGGCACCTATTCGGTCGTGCCGCGCATGTGGGGCGGCATGACCACGCCGGACGAGTTGCGCGCCATCGCCGACGTGGCCGACAAGTTCCGGATCCCGGCGGTGAAGGTCACCGGCGGTCAACGCATCGACCTGCTGGGCGTCAAGAAGGACGACCTGCCGGCCGTCTGGGCCGACCTCAACGCGGCGGGCATGGTCAGCGGCCACGCCTACGCCAAGGGCCTGCGCACGGTGAAGACCTGTGTCGGCAGCGACTGGTGCCGGTTCGGGACCCAGGACTCGACGGGCCTGGGCATCAAGCTGGAGAAGTTCCTCTGGGGCTCCTGGGCGCCCGCCAAGGTCAAGCTGGCGGTCAGCGGTTGCCCGCGCAACTGCGCCGAATCCACCTGCAAGGACATCGGCGTCATCTGCGTCGACAGCGGCTACGAGATCCACATCGGCGGGGCCGCCGGATTGCATATCCAGGGCACCCAGGTGCTGACCCGGGTCGCGACCGAGGAAGAAGCGATCTGGACCATCGCGGCGGCGATGCAGCTGTACCGCGAGGAAGGCTGGTACCTGGAGCGGGTCTACAAATGGATGGCCCGGGTCGGGCTGGACAGCATCCGTGACCAGGTCACCGACCCGGACACGCGGCGGGCGCTCTACGACCGCTTCGCCTACTCGCAGCGGTTCTCGCGCATCGATCCCTGGGCGGAACGCGTCGCCGGCCGCCACGCCGACGAGTTCCAGCCCCTCAGCCGTCGCATGGAGTTCGCCCCGGCATGAACGCGATCGCCAAGGAGCCCGTGATCCACTGGACCGACGTGGGGGCCGTCACCGACATCCCACGGCGCGGCGCGCGGCGGGTGCCCAGCCCGCAGGGCGACATCGCCATCTTCCGCACCGGCGACGGCGAGGTGTTCGCGCTGATGGACGCCTGTCCACACAAGGGCGGGCCCCTGAGCCAGGGGATCGTCCACGGCCGGGCGGTGACCTGTCCGCTGCACAGCTGGAACATCGACCTGAGCAGCGGCGAGCCGACCGGGGCCGACAGGGGCAAGGGCTGCACGCCGGTGGTCCCGCTGGAGGTGCGCGACGGGCGTCTGTTGCTGGGCCTCTACGCCATGGCGGGCCGCGATGGCTGACGGCGCGGGCGCGGCGATGGTCCGGACCACCTGCCCCTACTGCGGGGTGGGTTGCGGCGTGTCGGCCGCGGCCGGGCAGGCGAGGGCGCTGGCGGTGGCCGGCGACCGCGCCCATCCCGCCAACGCCGGCCGACTCTGCTCCAAGGGCTCGGCGCTGGGGGCCACGGTTGGACTGGAAGGGCGGCTGCTCGCACCGATGATCGGCGACCGCGAGGTGGGCTGGAAGCAGGCCACGACGCTGGTCGCGCGACGATTTCGCGAGACGATCGCGCGGCACGGCCCGGACTCGGTGGCCTTCTATGTCTCGGGCCAGTTGCTGACCGAGGACTACTACGTGGCCAACAAGCTGATGAAGGGGTTCATCGGCTCCGGGAACATCGACACCAACAGCCGCCTCTGCATGGCTTCGGCGGTGGCGGCGCACAAGCAGGCGTTCGGCGCCGACCTGGTCCCCGGCTGCTACGAGGACCTCGACCTCGCCGACCTCGTGGTGTTCAGCGGCCACAACGCCGCCTGGACGCACCCCGTGCTGTTCCGGCGCATGGAGGCGGCGAGGGCGCGGGGCCAGAAGCACGTCGTCATCGACCCGCGCCGCACCGACACCGCCGAGGGCGCCGACCTCCACCTGGCCATCGCGCCGCAGAGCGACGTGAGGCTGTGGAACGGGCTGCTGGCCGACCTGATCCGGCGCGGCGCGATCGACCGGGATTACATCGCCGACCACGTGAACGGCTTCGAAGCCGTCGAGGCGGCGCTGGCCGAGCTGGACCAGTCGCCCGACGCAGTGGCCGCCGACTGCGGCGTGGCGCTGGCCGATTTACTGAGCTTCTACAATCTGTTCGCGGACAACCCGAAGACGGTCAGCCTGTTCTCGATGGGCGCCAACCAGTCGGCGCAGGGCGTGGCCAAGGGGCTGGCGATCATCAACGCCCACCTGGCGACCGGCCGGATCGGCAAGCCCGGCGCCTGCCCGTTCTCGATCACTGGCCAGCCCAACGCCATGGGCGGGCGCGAGACCGGCGGCATGGCCAACACCCTGGCCGGGCACATGGACTTCGCCCCGGAGGACGTGGCCCGCGTCGGCCGCTTCTGGGGTGGGCCGAGGACGGCGGACAGGCCCGGCCTGAAGGCCATCGACATGTTCGAGGCGATCCACGACGGGCGGATCAAGGCCGTCTGGATCATGGCCACCAATCCCGCCGTCAGCCTGCCCGACGCCGGGCGGGTGCGCGAGGCGTTGGCGAAGTGCCCGTTCGTGGTCGTCTCAGACTGCGTCGCGGAAACCGACACGCTGAAATACGCCCACGTGAAGCTGCCGGCGCTGGGCTGGGGCGAGAAGGACGGCACGGTCACCAATTCCGAGCGCCGCATCTCGCGTCAGCGGGCGCTGTTCCCCGCGCCGGGGCAGGCGCGGCCGGACTGGCGGATCATCGCCGACGTCGCCATCGAGATGGGCTTCCGCGACGCCTTCAACTGGGCCGATCAGGCGGCGGTGTTCCGCGAGTGGACCCGTTTGACCGCTTACGAGAACACCGACCGGGTGCTCAACCTGTCCGGCCTGATGGGCCTGAGCCGCGAGGGCTACGACGGGCTGGAGCCGGTGCAATGGCCGGTGACCCCCGCGGGCGGGACGCCACGGCTGTTCGTCGACGGTCGCTTCCAGACGGCGGACGGCCGGGCGCGGACGGTTCCGGTGCGGCCAGCGGGGCCCGGTTCCGCCGTCGACGAGGTCCACCCCTTCTCGCTCAACACCGGCCGCATCCGCGACCAGTGGCACACCATGACCCGCACGGGTCTGGCGCCCGACCTCTGCCGCCACGCGCCCGAGCCCTTCGTCGAGATCCACCCCGCCGACGCCGACCCCCTGGGCGTCGTCGAGGGCGCTCTGGCGCGGGTGCGGACCGTGCGCGGAGAGGCCGTGGCGGTCGCCCGCCTCACCGATCGCCAGCGGCGGGGCGGGCTCTTCATGCCGATGCACTGGACCGACGCCTTCGCACCGGCCGGGCGTACGAACCATCTGATCGCGCCGAACCTCGACCCGACCTCCGGCCAACCCGAGTTCAAGCACACGCCGGCCCGGATCAGCCCCTATCGGGAGACGTGGAAGGGCTTCCTCCTCACCACCGAGGCCAGGACGCCGGCACTGCCCGAGGGTGTCATCTGGCGGCGTATTCCGCAGGCCGGCTGTCGCCAGTTCGAGTTCGCCGGACGGGGCGACGAGGGCGAGCGGGAGGCGGTGCGGAAGCTGGTCTCCAGGGGCGCGACGGGCGAGGCGCTGACCTACGAGGACGCCCGGGCCGGGTCGGTGCGGCTGGCCTGGATCGCCGGGGCGCGGCTGACGCGGGTGCTGTTCCTGACCACCGCCGGCAGGCTGCCGCCGCGCGACTGGCTGATCGAGCTGTTCGAGGCAGACCTGCCCAGCGAGGCGCGGGCGACGCTGCTGTTCGGCCGTCCGCCTGGGCCGGTGGTCGACCACGGGCCGATGGTCTGCGCCTGCCTCAAGGTGGGGGCGAAGGCGATCCTGGGCGCGATCTCGGCCGGCGCCCGCAGCGCCGACGCGGTCGGGGGGGCGACAGGGGCGGGGACCAACTGCGGCTCGTGTCGTCCGGAGATTTCACGAATGATCACAGCGGCTTCGAAGGATGTTCTCCATGCTGCATGACGTCGAACGCGGTCGCGTCCTGCTGGTCGGCGCCGGGCCGGGACCGGCCGACCTGATGACCGTGCGCGCCCAGCGGGCGGTGCAGGGCGCGGGTGCGCTGCTCTACGACGCGCTGGTGTCGGACGAGGTGATCGCGCTGGCGCCGCCGGGGTGCGTGCGCATCCAGACCGGCAAGTGGGCCGGGCGGGCGAGCATGAGCCAGGAGACGATCAACCGCCTGATGCTGCGTCTGGCGCGGCGCGGCCTGACGGTGGTGCGGCTGAAGGGCGGCGATCCGTCGGTGTTCGGCCGGGTGGGCGAGGAGGTCGCCTTCCTCCGCGAGCGGGGCGTGGCGACCGAGATCGTGCCGGGCGTCACCGCCGCCTGCGCGGCGGCGGCCCAGTTCGATATCCCCCTGACCCATCGAGGCCTGGCTCGGCGGGTGCTGTTCACCACCGCCCGGACCCAGGGCGGCAGGCTGGTCGACCTGGACTGGAAGGGGCTGGCCGACGGCCAGACGACGCTGGCGCTCTACATGGGCCGCGACGCGGCGGCGGCGCTGGCCGATCGGCTGATCGCCGACGGGATGTCGGCGACGACGCCCGCGGCGGCGATCGAGAACGCCGGGCGGCCCGAGGCGGCGATCCTCCGGGCGTCGCTTGAGACGCTGCCGGCGATGCTGGCCGAGCGGGCGATGGACGGTCCCGTGGTGATGCTGATCGGCGAGGTGGCGGCGCTGGCGGCGCGGAGCGTGGTGTCGGAGCGGCTCGAGCGGGTGGGGTAGCGCTATCGCAACCTGTCGATCCGGCGCTCCACCGCGCTGAGAATGCGATCGAACTTGTCACCCGAAGTGGCTGACCATCCTAGATATTTCAGCGCCACCGGTCTGGCGACGCTGAAGGCCGTCAGGCTCGAGATCAGCATCAGGGCTTCCACCCGCGAGGCCTCCGTCGCCGCCGCTTCGCCCCAGGCGCGGGCGACCAGGGTGGCCACCAGTTCGATGCCCGGCGACCAGACCTGGTCGTAGAGGATGGCGAAGGCGGGGCCCTGTTCGGCCATCTCGCGCAGGACGAAGGCGGTCCAGATTTCCGAGTCCCGGGAGCCGACCAGCATTTCGGCCAGCATGCCGACGATGGACTTGAGGCCGGCGCGGGCCAGGTCCGGCGTCATTTCGGGGCCGAAGGTCGACTGGACCTCGCCGATGCCGGTCAGCATGCGCTCGCGGAAACGTTCGACGATGGCCTCCGCGCAGGCGCGGTAGAGGCCTTCCTTGCCGCCGAAGTAGTAGGTGAGAGCGGGCAGGTTGACCCCCGCCGCCTCGACGATCTGGCGCGTGGTGGCGCCCTTGAAGCCGTTGGCGCCGAAGGCCGTCAGGGCCGCGTCGAGGATGCGCCGGCGCGTCTCGTCGCCCTTGCGGTAGCCGCCGGTCTGGGTCGCGCGCGTCTGGTGCGCTGATGTGGCGGTGTCCGGCACGGCGTCGATTCCTCCCTGCCGGCAGCATGAACCAGACGGCCGCCTTGCGCCAATATGTATCGTGCGATACGAATCTGAAATACTATCGACTGATACGGTTTTGATGCTACGGAGTCGGCGATGAACGAGATGACCTCCTACCTCGGCTGGAAGATGGACTACGCGAGCCCCAAGGGCGAAGCGGCGTTCCTGCATCCGTCGTCGATGGCCTGGCGCATCTACAAGAACCCGATCGCGCTCGGCATCGGCGGGGTCGCGGCGGTGCTCCTGGAGTTCGCCGACGCGCGCATCCGTTCCGGCGTCTGGGATCATTCGACCTACAAGGCCGACCCGATCGGCCGCAGCAAGCGCACGGGCACGGCGGCCATGGTCGGGGTCTACGGCCCGCAGAGCGCCGCGCGCCGCGTGATCCAGGGCGTCACCAACATGCACGCCCGGGTCAACGGCGCGACGCCCAGCGGCGAGGCCTACAAGGCGCTCGATCCGGAGCTGCTGGACTGGGTGGCGGCGACGGCGGCCTATGGCTTCGTCAACGCCTACGACCGCTTCGTGCAGCCGCTGACCGAGGCCGAGATGGCCCGGTTCTGGAACGAGGGCTCGCAGATTCCGTCGCTGTACGGCGTGCAGAATTCGCCGCGCTCCACCGCCGACTTCATGGCGATGATGGAAAAGCTGGCCCCGCGCTTCGAGCCGCATCCGATCGTCACCGAGTTCCTCGAGATCATCCAGTCCGGTCGGGCGGCGCCTAGCGTGCCGAAGTTCCTGCACCGGGCGCTGGCGCGGGCCTCGGTCTCGCTGCTGCCGCCGATCGTTCGCGAGAAGCTGCAACTGGGCAAGGAATTCGACCTGACCTTCGCCGACCGGCTGGCGCTGAAGGCGGCCGGTCGGCTGGCCGAGCGGGCGTTCAGGGCGGATTCGCCGCCGGCCCAGGCCAGCACGCGACTTGGACTTCCCGCCGACTTCCTGTGGCGCAAGCCGGCCGAACAGCAGCGGCTGCTGCGCGAGGCGGGGTTGGCCGAACCGCGGGCCGCTGAGGCGGCCTGACGGCGACGGCCTATCGGGGAGCAGGCTGGGGGGCCTGCTCCCCGATATCTTTCCTGGAGCACGGCCGGTTCAGATGGAATCGTCTGACCGGGCCAGCGTGCTCTGGATTCTTGGTTCAGAGCGCGTTCGGGCGGCGGAACCGCGTACACTTCCGCCTGACGCGCTCTAGCCGACGGCGGACTTCGCCGCCGTCTCCACCTTGTCGCGCGCGGCCAGCATCAGGGTGGAGCTGGCCTTGGCCAGCACCAGGCCGGCGCTGTCCAGCAGGCGGCCTTCGAAGAAGCAGGTGCGCTTGCCGCGCTTCTCGACCCAGGCTTCGGCGATCACGCGACCGGGGCGGGCGGGGGCGAAGAAGCTGACCTTCAGCTCCAGCGACATCGGCACGACGTCGGCGCCGGCCATGGCGATGGCGGCATGGGCCATGGCCGCGTCGATCCAGCCGGTGACGAACCCGCCCTGCACGACGCCGCCCGAGTGGCACATGTGCAGGCCGGCCTCGTACTCCAGAACCGCGCGGCCGGCGGGATCCATCTCGATCCGGCGCACCAGGCCCAACGTCCTGTTCAGATCCTCGGCGCCCGTCGGCCTGGCGGCTTCGCTCATGGTCGTTCCCCTCTCTCGTTTTCACCCAGCATAGCGGGACGACGCAGGGGAGGGGCAAGGGGTCAGTACAGGTCCGTCCTGTAGTTGCTCGCCAGGCCCTTCTGGACGATGCCCCGGGTGGCCGCCAGGCGGAGCAGCGCGGCGGCGGGGCCGCGTTCCTTGTTGAGTTTCAGGTGGGCGACCAGGGTGGTCGCGGCGTCGATGCCTTGCGGCGCCGGGCCGGCGGGCCAGAGCGCCGCGCGTTCCAGGGCGCCGGCGCGGCGGATGGCGGGGCGGACCCCGTCGATGACCGTGGCCATGATCGGCATCTTGTCCTCGACCACGAAGCCGGCGCGGATCGTCTCGTCCGAGGTCAGATGCGCGACGCCCGGGAAGCCGACCGTCGCCGTGACGCCGGGAATCACGCCCAGAACCGCGACGCGCGGCTGCTCGATCATGTTGCGATAGCCGAAGGCGAGGCGGTTGCCCGGCCGTTCGGCCAGGGAGGCGCGCTCGCCGTCGAGGCGGATCAGCAGGCCGGCGGGGTCGCCCTTGGGGCTGACGTCGATGCGGCCCTCGGCGTCCATGGTCGCCAGGGCCAGGAAACGGGTCGCGTTGACGAAGGCCGCCGGGTCGGTCGGGGCCGGCGCGCCGGCAGAGGTCCAGAAGTCCGAGCGGATCAGCGCCTTGGCGCAGTGGACGAAGCATTCCTCGACGGCGATCTCGACCGCCGTGTCGTCGACGCCGGCGACGCGGCCGTTGGCGCGCAGGGTCTCACCGACGCCGGGGATCAGGAACAGCACGCCCGCGCCGCGTCCGGCCTCGATGCCGCCCGCGTCATCCAGCGCCGAGAGCGGAATGCGCAGGACCCCGTCCGCGCCGACGCCGGCGAACCCCGCCGGGCCGCCGGCGGCCGTGACGCGGGGACCGTCGTCCGTCCCGAAGCCGACGAAGGCCAGGGGCGCGGCGCCGATCCAGCGCTTCGCCGTGGCGTCGAGATGATCGATGATCTTCATCTTCACGGCCATCGGCGCGGCGCCGACGATGGCTTCGAGATCGGCGATGGTGTGGACGCGATCGTTCATCGGAGGCCTCCCGGGCCCCGCAACCTGCATCAGTTGCGATTGAATCGCAAATCGAGCCGCCGCGCGGCGCCCAGCAGGCCGGGCTGGGGATGGGCGATCAGCGCGACCGGGACGCTCCTGAGCAGCGCCGAGGCGGGGCCTCTGTCCTCGAAGCGGTCGCGGAAGGCGGCTGTGTCCAGCCAGGGCGCGATGCGCGGGGGAATGCCGCCGGCGACGGCGACGGCCCGGGCGCCGTGGATCAGGGCGAGGTCGCCGAGCGCCGAGGCCAGCAGCAGGGCGAAGCGCTCCAGCGTGCGATGGACGAGGCGGTCGGCCGACGCCTGTTCCACGATCCGCGCGGCGGTGATCGGGGCGACGGGGCGGCCGTCGCGCTCGGCCATCGCGCCGTGGAGAGTCTCCAGGCCTCGGCCCGACAGCAGCGTTTCCTTCGACACGCGCGGCAGGCGGCGGAGGAGCAGCCGCAGGATCTCCGCTTCCTCTGCGTCGTGCGGCGCGAAGGCCGCGTGACCGCCTTCGCTGGCGATCACATGCTCGCCGTCGACCAGCACCGCCACGCCCAGCCCTGTGCCCGGACCGACGACGGAGACGCGGTCCGGCGTGGCGTCCGGCCAGACCGGGCCGGGCATGGGGCGCCGGTCCTTGTCGCGCAGCGCTGGGACGGCGTGGGCGACGGCGGCGAAGTCGTTGAGCAGGTCGAGGCGCTCGAAGCCGAAGCGACGCTTCAGCGCCTCGACCGAGATGAGCCAGTCGCGGTTGGTCAGCCGGACCGCGTCGCCGTCGACCGCGCAGGCGACGCCGAACACGGCGCGCGTCGGCCGGTCGCCGCCGAGGCCGTCGATATAGAGGGCGAGACAGGACTCGAGGTCCGGGTGGTCGTCGCCCCGGAAGACGCGCTCGTCGACGAGTGTCGGCGCGCCGTCGGGGCCGGGAAGAGTGCGGGCGAAGCGGACGTTGGTGCCGCCGATGTCGGCGACCAATCCGGCCGGCGATGCGGGCGGCGTCATGGCCGCCTAGCGCACCATCACCGCGACCAGGGCGTTCACATGGTCCTCGATCACGTCCGGATCGGAAGGGTCGATCCCCCAGACGCGGCGGACCTCCGGGGCCAGGGTGTAGAACAGCTGCGCGGCGCCGACGAAGATGTAGGACAGCGCGGCCACCGAGCCCTGCGGCAGGATGCCGTCACGCTGCATCAGCCGGATGAAGGAGGCGGAGGCCTGGGCCGCGCCCTTTATGAAGGTATCGGCCGCCCACTGGAATCGTTCGCTGTCCCGGCAGCTCTCCTGGACCATGAGGCGGGCGTGTTCGGGGTGGCGGGCGGAGTAGAGCACCACCTGCCTGATGACCTCCGAGGCGTAGGCCTTGCGATCGCCGTACTGGGGATCGTCGGGGCCGGGCAGGGTCAGGTCGCTGAACTGGCGCTCGAACAGGAACGTCACCGCCGCGCGCCACAGTTCGTCCTTGCTGTTGAAGTGATATTTGATGAGGGCGTGGTGGACCCCGGCCTTGGCCGCGATCTCGCGCGTGGAGACGCCGTCGAAGCCCCGTTCCGAGAACTCCTCGAGCGCCGCCTGCAGAATGCTGGCGCGGGTGGCTTCCCTCTGGCGGACGCGTGCGTTCAAGGCGGTCTCTTCCCGTCGTTGGCTCTGTCGGCCGTGGCTCTAGGTAGCGCGATCCGGCATTCGATCAAAACCAATCAAACGTCGTCAAAAATGCGCTCGACTTCATTATGCAGTTGTATAATATGACATCAACGCGCCGGGGCACAACGGCGCATCGCGGCCTAGTGGCCGTCGGGAGGCGGAAAGTGACGGATTCCAAGCGGCAAACGTTTTCGCGCAGCGCTTTCGCGACGGTGGCGGGTCTCGCCTGCCTGGTGTTCGCGTCCGCCGCCTGCGCCCAGCCCGCGCCGTCCACGGTTCCGCCGACCGCCGGCGCCCCGGTCCGGGCCCAGGTCGAGACCGGCGCCCTGAGCGGCCGCCAGGCCGATGGCGTCAGCATCTTCAAAGGCATTCCCTACGCCGCGCCGCCCGTCGGCGACCTGCGCTGGCGCGCGCCGGCCAGGGCGGCGTCCTGGCAGGGCGTGCGCGAGGCCGACCGCTTCGGCTTCGACTGCGTCCAAAACAAGCCGGGCTGGGACGCGACCCAGTCCAGGGAGCCGCAGAGCGAGGACTGTCTGACCCTCAACGTCTGGGCGCCCCAGGGGGCGGCCAAGGCCCCGGTGATGGTCTGGATCCACGGCGGCGGCTACGTCATGGGCTCCGGCAGCCAGCCGATCTTCGACGGTTCGAAGCTGGCCAGGCGCGGCGTGATCGTCGTGACCTTCAACTATCGCCTCGGCCGGTTCGGCTTCTTCGCCCATCCGGCGCTGACGGCCGAAGCCAAGGGCGGTCCGGTCGGCAACTACGGCTACATGGATCAGGTGGCGGCGCTGGAGTGGGTGAAGCGCAACGCCGCGGCGTTCGGCGGCGACCCGGCCAAAGTGACCATCTTCGGCGAGAGCGCCGGCGGCGGCTCGGTCAACCAGCTGATGCTGATGCCCCAGGCGCGCGGCCTGTTCGGCAAGGCGATCGCCCAGTCCGGCGGCGGTCGCGACGTGCTGGCGCTGCTGAACGCCGACAAGCCGACCAAACCCTCCGCCGAGAGCATCGGCGCCGCCTTCGCCAGGAAGGCCGGCGTGGCGAGCGACGACGCGGCGGCCCTGCGCGCGCTGCCGGCCAAGACGGTGCTGGGCGGCATCGACCTGCTCAACATGGAGGAGGCGACCTATTCCGGGCCCTTCATCGACGGCCAGTTCGTGACCGGCGGCGCGGCCGAGGGCTTCGCGGCCGGCAAGCAGGCCAAGGTTCCTTACCTGGTCGGCGCCAACAGCGACGAGCTGGGCGTCATTCCGGCCCTGTTCCGGGGCGGCATGGTGTCCAAGGCGCTCAAGCAACTGGGCGGCGACACGGCGGCCATCGAGGCGGCTTACGGCGGCAAGTCGGCGATGAACGACAGCTT
>JBIICO010000257.1:0-4661 GCA_044238855.1 Caulobacter sp. | reverse complement strand
AAGGACGAGTTCTTCGACCGCTATCGCCGCCACGCCGACTTCATCCAGAAGTACATCTTCCCGGGCGGCATGCTGCCCAGCGAGGAAGCCCTGATGGGCCCGATCGCCAAGGCCGGCCTGAGCTGGAACTCGGTGATGCGTTTCGGCCAGGACTATGCCGACACCCTGTCCGAATGGGGCAAGCGGTTCGAGGCCGCCTGGGACGACATCCGCCACCAGGGCTTCGACGAGCGCTTCCGCCGCATGTGGAACTACTACCTCGCCTACTGCGAGGCGGGCTTCCGCACGGGCCGCACGGACGTCATTCAGTTGAGCCTGGGCAAGGCCTGACCCCGGTCGGCATATCCCGGAAACGGCCGGGATGTGCGGGGGAATCAGAATCTCCCGCCGCCCCTCGACCCGCCTTTGCTGCGCTAATGCTCCACGTCCTGCTGACATTCCCCGTCACGCGGCGCGCCAGGCGCAACACGGGCGGCCGACGCCAGGCGACGGGGGGCTTTCAGAAAAACTGAGCTTGCCTGTCAGCGGGCGCGCACGATCTAGAGGGCTACCGGCCCAGGAAAGACTACCCGCATGACCGTCGCGCCCAGCGTTCTCGACCTGATCGGGAATACGCCCCTCATTCGCCTGAAGGCCGCCAGCGAGGCGACCGGCTGCGAGATCCTCGGCAAGGCGGAGTTCCTGAACCCCGGCCAGTCGGTGAAGGATCGGGCCGCGCTGTGGATCATCCGCGACGCGGAACGGCGCGGTCTGCTGCGCCCCGGCGGGCGGATCGTCGAGGGAACGGCCGGCAACACCGGCATCGGCCTGGCCATGGTCGGCCGGGCGCTGGGCTACGAAACCACCATCGTCATCCCCCGCACCCAGAGCCAGGAGAAGAAGGACGCCATCCGCCTGGCCGGCGCGACGCTGGTCGAGGTCGACGCGGTCCCCTACTCCAACCCCGACAACTACGTCCGCTACTCCGGCCGCCTGGCCGAGGAACTGGCGAAGACGGAGCCGAACGGCGCCATCTGGGCCAACCAGTTCGACAATGTCGCCAACCGCCAGGCCCACATCGACGGCACCGGTCCGGAGATCTGGGAGCAGACCGGCGGCAAGGTCGACGGCTTCATCTGCGCGGTCGGCTCGGGCGGGACACTGGCCGGCGTCGCCGCGGCGCTGCGCGCGCGGAATCCGAACGTGAAGATCGGCCTGGCCGACCCACACGGCGCGGCGCTCTACAGCTGGTACAAGAACGGCGAGCTCAAGTCGGAGGGAAGCTCGATCTCCGAAGGCATCGGCCAGGGCCGGATCACCGCCAACCTCGAAGGGCTGGAGATCGACTTCCCGTTCCAGGTCTCGGACGAAGAGATGCTGGAGACCGTCTTCGAGCTGGCCGAGCACGAAGGCATGGTCCTGGGCGGCTCGACCGGCATCAACGTCGCCGGCGCCGTGAAGCTGGCCCGCGAACTCGGGCCCGGCCACACCATCGTGACCGTTCTCTGCGACTACGGTTCGCGCTATCAGTCGAAGCTGTTCAATCCGGCGTTCCTGAAGGAGCGCGGCCTGCCCGTCCCGGGCTGGATCTCAGAAGGATAGCGCGCATGACCGATCCGCTCGTTTCGACCGCCTGGCTGGCTGATCACCTGGGCGCGCCGGACGTACGGGTCGTCGACGCGAGCTGGTACTTCCCGCACGAAGGCAAGGACGCCCTGGCCCAGTTCAAGCTGGCGCACATCCCGGGCGCGGTCTTCTTCGATATCGACGAGATCAGCGACGACTCGTCCGACCTGCCGCACATGCTGCCCAGCCCGGTGAAGTTCGCCTCTCGGGTTCGCAAGCTGGGCCTGGGGGACGGCACGCGGATCGTCGTCTACGACCAGCTCGGCCTGCGCTCGGCCGCCCGGGTCTGGTGGAGCTTCCGCGCCATGGGCCACGAAGACGTGGTGGTGCTGGACGGCGGCCTGCCCAAGTGGATCGCCGAGGGCCGCGCCATCGACGACGGCCCCGCCCTGCCCCGCGACCGCCACTTCACCCCGCGCTTCAATTCCGACCTGGTCCGAGACCTGGGCCAGGTGAAGCGCGCGCTGGGCGACGGCAAGACCCAGCTGGTCGACGCCCGTCCCGCCGGCCGCTTCACCGGCGAGCAGCCCGAGCCCCGCGAGGGGCTGCGCGGCGGCCACATGCCCGGCGCGTTGAGCATCCCGTCGAGCAGCATCCTGGCCCCGGACGGCACGGTGAAGACCGCGCCGCAACTGGCCGAACTGTTCGAACAGGCCGGCGTCGACCTGAACAGGCCGATCGTCACCACCTGTGGCTCCGGCATCACCGCCGCGATCCTGTCGCTGGCGCTGGCCCGCCTCGGCAAGGACCGGGCGCCGGTCTACGACGGCTCCTGGACCGAATGGGGCGGTCGGGACGACACGGAGGTCGTGACGGGCGCCTAGCGGATCGGCGGCGCGTACAGAAGTCCAGGCTCGGCCGCGTTCCACAGCGCGTTCTGCCCCCGCTCCAGCTTGAGCGCGGACTGCTGGCCGAGATTGCGGTCGAACAGCTCGCCGTAGTTGCCGACCGCCTTGATGGCCCGCAGGGCCCAGGCGTCGTCGAGCCCGAGCATACCGCCGTAGCCGGTGTCCGAACCGAGCAGCCGGCGGATTTCCGGATTGGCCGACTCCCGCGCCAGCCGGTCGGCGTTGTCCTTGGTCACGCCCAGTTCCTCGGCCAGGATCAGCGCGTTCAGGGTCCAGCGGACGATGTCCGTCCAGCCCGGATCGCCCTGCCGCAAGACGGGGCTGAGCGGCTCCTTGGAGATCACGTCGGGCAGCAGCACATGCGCGCCCGGCTCGGCCAGCGTCCCGCGCGCCGCGGCCAGGGCGGAAATGTCGGCCGACAGCACGTCGCAGGTCTCGCGGGCGTAGGCCTCGCGCGCCTTCGTCTCATTCGGCAGCGCCACCGGCGTCCAGCTGATCGAACGGGCCTTGAACCAGTCGCGCAGGTTCAACTCGCTGGTCGTACCCGCCTGGAAGCAGATACGCGCGCCCGACAGCTCCGACGCGCTCTGCAGGTTCAGCGACTTCGGCGCCAGGAAGCCCTGGCCGTCGTAGTAGCTGACGCCCGCGAACTCGACGCCCTCGCCGGCGTCGCGGGTGAAGGTCCAGCTGGTGTTGCGGGCCAGCAGGTCGACCTGGCCCGCCTTCAGGGCCGCGAACCGGAGGTCGTTGGTCAGCGGCACGAACACCACCTCGTCCGGACTGCCCAGCACGGCGGCGGCGATGGCGCGGCAGAAGTCGGCGTCGAAGCCGCGCCAGATGCCGCGGGCGTCCTCCGCGCCGAACCCGGCCAGCCCCGG
Organism: Caulobacter sp.; assembly: GCA_044238855.1. Lineage (GTDB taxonomy): Bacteria > Pseudomonadota > Alphaproteobacteria > Caulobacterales > Caulobacteraceae > Caulobacter. Next base: position 1,330 of record JBIICO010000257.1, on the reverse strand, counting down.
ATTGACCCCGCAACGCAGGGCGTGGCGCGAGCGCACCGTCTTCAGGGTCGGGCTGGCGGTGGCGATCGCCGCGCCGTCGTCGATCACCGGCACGGGGTCGGGCTTGTCCGGGATCGCCAGCGGCTTCCGCTCGCACGCCGCCGCCGACAGGAGCAGCAGCAGGGCGAGCGCGGTACGCTTCACGGACGGCATTCCTTGATCGGCGGCCGCTCGCGGCCTTATGGGTGACTGAAGTTCACCCCCAGTCGCCGGACCTTGCAACCCGCATGGACGAAGAAACCCGCCTGATCCGCGCCGGCGCCGGCCGCCAGCCCGAAGCCAGGACCGTGGGTCCGGCCGTGCAGCGCGGCTCGACGGTTCTGCTGCCCGACGCCAGGTCCCTCTACGACGGGACCTTCGGCTATGGCCGGGCCGGGCTGAACGCCCAGTTCGCCCTGGCCGAGGCGCTGGCCGAGCTGGAGGGCGCCGCCAGCGTGCAGCTGTTCCCCTCGGGGCTGGCGGCCGTGACGGCGGCGGCGACGGCGGTGCTCAAGACCGGCGACCACGTCCTGATCGTCGACACGGTCTACAAGCCGGTGCGAAACTTCGCCGACGACGTCCTGCGCCGGTTCGGCGTGGCGGTGGACTACTACGACGCCCGGCTGGACGCCGACGGCCTGATGGCGCTGGCCCGGCCGGAGACACGGCTGATCCTGCTGGAATCGCCCGGCTCCCTGACCTTCGAGATGCAGGATGTCGCCGCCATCGCCGCGGCCGCCCGCTCGCGTGGCATCCTGACGCTGGCCGACAACACCTGGGGCGCGGGCCTGCTGTTCAAGCCGCTGGCCCATGGCGTCGACATCAGCGTCCAGGCCCTGACCAAGTACGTCTGCGGCCATTCCGACGTGTTCATGGGCTCCGTGGCCGTCAACGACGACAAACTGGCCGCCAGGATCGAGGACGCGGTGCACCACCACGGCTGGGCGGTGACCGGCGAGGACGCCTACCAGGCCCTGCGCGGCCTCCGGACCCTGGCGACGCGTCTGGACCGCCACGGCGCCAGCGGCCTCGAGGTCGCCCGCTGGCTGGCGGAACAGCCGGAGACGCTGGCGGTGCTACATCCCGCCCTGCCCGGCGCGCCCGGCCATGACCTGTGGACGCGCGACTTCAGCGGGGCCTGCGGCCTGTTCTCCGTGGTGCTGACGCCGGCGCCGGACGCGGCCGTCGCCGCTCTCCTCGATACGCTGAAGCTGTTCGGTCTCGGCTTCTCCTGGGGCGGGTTCGAGAGCCTGGCGATCAACTGCGACCCGCAGTTCGGCAAGCGCCGTGCGAAGATCGACTACGGCGGGCC
>JBIICO010000254.1:0-4699 GCA_044238855.1 Caulobacter sp. | reverse complement strand
GCCGCGACCAATCTGTACCGGTCGCTGATGCCGCCCGCGAAGGCCCCGCTCCAGCCGACCGAGGCCGACCTGACGCTGTGGACGCGGATCCAGGCGGCGACGCCCAAGCTGTCCGCCCGCGCCAACTTCCTCGCCATGGAAGTCGGCGGAGAACGGTCCAGGGCGCTCCACAAGGAGATCATGGACCAGGCCGGCGCCCAACTCGCGCCGCCGGGCCTGCCCCGCCTGACGCCGCGCGAGGCGCTCGACCTCTACGCCCCGGTGCTCGACGCCTGCCTGGCCAAGGCCGACGCGCTGCCGGACCCACGGTAGTTGGTGGTCGAAACGAAGAAGGGCGCGGCCATGGCCGCGCCCTTTTCCATGTCCGCCAGAGACCGGAGCGCTTAGTAGACGACCCCGCCGACGCCGCCGTCCAGGCTCATCGACATGCTGGACGAGGACGACTCGGTGATCACTTCCTCGCGGTAGGCGGTGTACTTCTCGACCGTCACGATCGTCAGGACCTTCACGCCGGCGCCGAAGCGGCGGAGCAGACTACGCTCGTTGCAGTCGCGGCCCGGCGTTTGCGGACGGCAAACGAGCTCGCCCGCCTCGCCGGGCGCGGAGCCGCGTCGGCGGTAGAGCGCTTCGCCCTTGCCGCAGATCATCGTCTGGCCGCCGTCGAACGAGATGCGCTCGGCGAAGTCGGCGATGGTGATCTGCATGCGCGTGCCGGCGATGCAGCGGTACAGCTCGCCGTCGTAGCTCTCCTCGACATCCCGATCCGGGAAGACCTGCGAGGCGGGATGCGGCACGTCGCGATCGTCGAGGCAGAAGGCCTGGATGACCACGCGCTTGGTCTTGGTGCGGCTGGCCTCGTAGGCGATCTGGCGCGTCTTGCGCAGACCCTCGACGTTCAGCCCCTGGATCAGGCCCGTCGGGCCCGGTCCGATGTAGCCGCCGCCGCCACCACCGCCGCCGTAGTAGACGGACGAGCCGGCGCCCGCGCCGCTGACCGCGACGGCGACGGCGCTGCTGTTGACGATGACGTTGGTGCGTCCGCCGCCGGTGCAGCAACCCGGCGGGCTCGGCGGCCGGGGCGGCGGAGCGGGCGGGGTGCAGCAGGGCGGCGGCGAGGGCGGCGTGCAGCACGGAGGCGGCGGTGGAGGCGAGCAGCACTGCGCCGCGGCTTCACCACCGAGCGGAAGCGCGCCGGATGCGGCCCAGAGGGCGCCGCCGGCGGCCAGTCCGAGCAACCACTGTTGAGGCGTCATTGGGCCTGGCCCCTCCGAAAATTCCAACGAATCCCCGTGCAAGAAGCGCGCCGAAGCCGCCCCTCGCCGTCCCGAAACGGGACATCGGAGAGCTGGCCCGAACCTTCCCTGCAACCTCCGTGCGGCCGCATGGAGGTCGCCGGACGGAGGGTCGGGCCATGGTCCATCCCAACACGGAACGATTGACGGAGTATTGGCGGGCCCGACGTGGTGAATCCGCCCTGCCCCGCCGCGCGGATATCGATCCGATGGCGTTCCACACCCTGCTGCCCCAGACCTTCATCGTCGGGCGCTCGGTCCAAGGCCTGTTTCCGTTCCGCCTGGTCGGCGGCCTGATCGCCGATCTGCACCGTTCCGACCTGCGAAATCAGTGCCTGCTGCAGCTGTGGCGGCCGAACGACCGCTGGCAGCTGAAGTCCGCGCTGGAGTTCGCGCGTCGCCGGCCCGAACCGGTGGTGGTCAATGCCGACATCCTGGCCGACGGCGTTCCGCCACTGGGCGTCGAGATCCTGTTCGCGCCCTTGGCCGGCCCCGACGGCGAGACCGACCGGTTCCTCGGACTGTACCAGCCGCTGGCCCCGCTGGAGCGGCTGATGGGTCGTCCGGCGCGCAGCCTGGCGCTGGCCGCCATCGCCCGTTCCGACACAGAGGAAGCGCCGTCGCTGCGCCTCGCCGCGCTGGACGGCCGGCGGATCGCCTGAGTCCGGAAGAATCTCGTGGGGTTGCCCCCACGGCGCCCCTAGCCAGCCCCTCTCCCCGGCGTAGAGTGAACATCAATCACTCAAAATGATGTCCGGGGAGGGACACAGCATGGCCGGGACCAAGCTTCGCTTCGGAGCGTTTATCGCGCCGTTTCATCCGCTGAACGAGAATCCGACGCTCGCGCTTGAGCGGGACATCGAGCTGGTCCAGCACATGGACAAGCTGGGGTACGAGGAAGCCTGGATCGGCGAGCACCACTCGGCCGGCTACGAGCTGATCGCCAGCCCCGAGCTGTTCATCGCCACAGTCGCCGAGCGGACCAAGCACATCCGCCTGGGCACCGGCGTGTCGTCGCTGCCCTACCATCACCCGCTGATGCTGGCCGATCGCATCAACCAGCTGGACCACATCACGCGCGGCCGGGTCATGTTCGGCGTCGGGCCGGGCGCCCTGCCCTCGGACGCGTTCATGATGGGCATCCCGGTCAGCGCCCAGCGCGACCGGATGGACGAGGCGCTCGACGTGCTGGTTCCGCTGCTGCGCGGCGAGCAGGTCAGTAAGAAGACCGACTGGTTCGAGCTGAACGAGGCGCGTCTGCAGATGACGCCCTACAGCCGCCCGTCGGTCGAAATCTGCGTCGCCAGCCAGGTGTCGCCCACCGGAGCCAGCGCGGCCGGCCGCCACGGCGCGGGCCTGCTGTCGATCGGCGCGACCCAGACCGGCGGATTCAACGCCCTGGCCTCGAACTGGGCCATCGCGGAGGACAAGGCCAGGGACGCCGGCAACACCATGGACCGCGCCGGCTGGCGCCTGGTCGGACCGATGCACATCGCCGAAACCCGCGAACAGGCCCGAGCCGACGTCCGCTTCGGCCTGGAGAACTGGCTCTACTATTTCCGCGAGGTCGCGGCCCTGCCGCTGGCGCCGCAGGACGGCAGCGACCCGGTCGACGCCCTGATCAACTCGGGCATGGCCGTGATCGGCACGCCGGAAGACGCCATCGCCCAGATCGAACGGCTGGAGCAGCAGTCCGGCGGCTTCGGCGCTTTCCTGATGATGGACCACAACTGGGCGGAGTGGGATCGCAAGAAGAAGTCCTACGAGCTGTTCGCCCGCTACGTGGCGCCGCGATTCCAGGGCCTGAACGAGAACCGGCAGGCCTCGATCAAGTGGGCGGCCGAGAACCGTCCGCGCTTCATCGGCGAAGCCATGGCCGCCGTCGGCGCCCGCGTCGCCCAGCACATCCAGGAGAAGGGCACCGAAAACATCCGCCCCGAGATCCTGGCGGCCATGGGCATGGACAAGAAGCCGGAGTAGCCCCTCCGCGCCGTCATGGCCCGGCTCGTCCGGGCCATGACGGGTGCGCTGAGCCAAATAGGAAAAGGGCGCGGAGTGATCCGCGCCCTTTTCGCTGTTCGCCCTGTTCGTGCAAGGAGCAGGGCAAGCCGGGCCCCCTGACGAGGCCGGTCAGGCCGCTTCCTTCCAGTCCGCCCAGTCGCTGCGCATGTCGGCGTCGACCGCCAGGCCCAGGATCGCCATCATCTCGGCGCGGTCCGGCCCCGGCGAGGGCGGGTAGTAGGCGGCGTTGAGCCGCTTGCCGAGCGCCCAGCTGGTCATTACCCGCAGCATGTTGCCCGGCTTCTTCAGCCACAACGACGGATGTTCGAGCATGTGGAAGCCGCGCATGGCCTGTCGCATCAGGTCGGTGTCGCGGCGCACGGCGATACGAATGCCGTCCTCGACGAAGCTCTGTGCCAGCCGCGACTTCAGCTTCGACCGGTAGCCAGGCGTCAGCGCCGCCCGGGCCCGGCGGATGGCCGAGCGGTCCTGGGTCCGCATATCCTCGAAGAAGGGTCGCAGTTCGTCACGCACGCCGGCCGCGTAGACCGCCAGTCGCTCGGCCGGGTCGGGCGAGGCGTCCAGCGCCCGCTTGACGACATAGGCGCCGACCGCGGCGAAGCTGCAGCCCCGGCCGTAGAGGGGATTGGTCCGCACCAAGGCGTCGCCAAGGCAAAGGAAGCCTAGCACCGCCGGCTTGCCCTCGGCCGTGATCAGGTCGCGCCAGCGGCCGTGCAGGTCGCCCATGCCGTGAACCTTGCCGACCGGCTCCGACACCTCGTCAAGCAGCCAGGGCTTCATCCCCGGGAATTGCAGGCACATGCGATGGAAGAGATCCGGATCGAAGACCGCCTTGCGCAGCTCCATCTCGATCTCCGGCACAGCCATGGTGATCGAGAAACAGCCGTTGTCGGCCGGGAAGACGCCGAACTTGACGTAGCCAAGGTCGCCCGAGGGCGGGATCTTGCCGCGCGGCGGCTCGCCGACGCCCGGCCGCAGCCTGTAGTGGCGCGTGAAATAGAGGATGCCGGCCGTCTCGCTGTCCTCGGCGATCGGCGCGCCCTGCTCGATCAGTTGCTCGATGATGGTCGAGCTCTTGCCGCCGGCGTCGATCACGACGTCCGCGGCGATCGTCTCGCCGTCCTCGGTCCGCACGCCGGTCACGACCATCACGCCGTCGGCGTTAACCGTCGAGGTCACACCGCTGACGAATACGCCAGAGCGGATGGTGACGCCGGGCTGGCGCTCGACATAGCGGCGGATGACCAGCTCCAGCGTCGTGCGGCGGCTGGTCAGGATGGTCAGGTCGGCGTCGCCGGGCTGGGCGACATAGGTCGCCCGCTGCGCCTCCGTCAGCATGTCGGCGAAGGTGATCTCGCGGCAGCCGGCGGCCAGCAGGTCCGCCA
>JBIICO010000063.1:0-15571 GCA_044238855.1 Caulobacter sp. | reverse complement strand
CTCCACCGCGGCGAGGGCATTACCCTCTTCCGCCAGTTCGAAGAGGGCTCGCGCGTAGCGCTGACCCACGTCCGTCACCTTGATGTCGTCAGCCACTTAAATCCAACCGCCTGCGTGCGTCGCGCGCCGCGTCCCGGAAGCTCGTTCCCGGCGCGGCGCTAAAGTCTTGAAAGTGCTTGGAAAAGCACATGTTCCGGCGGGCCGCTAAAGTCCACCGGCCCTAAGCCGCGCGCCTGATAGCATGCGTTCTGCTGCATCGCAACGGCGTGGCGCGGCTTCGGAAGGGGTTCCCTTAGGTCGTCTTGACCCGGAATACGCCGGAAGCCGTTGCGGCGCGGCGGCCGTCGGCCAGGACCGCGTCGCCGTGCACGAACACCAGACTCTTCGTCGCCCGGTCCACGCGGGCCGAAACGGTCGCGCCGTCATCGGCGCCCGCGCCATAGTCTAAAGTGAAGGAGACCGGCGCCACGGCGCGCCCGTCGCTTGCCGCGGCCTCCGCCAGCGCCCGTTCAAGCGCGCCGGCCAGGGAAATCGTTTCGCTCATGGCGGCGTCCTTTAGGGCCTCGCGCCGGGGAAAGGGAAGCGCGGGATATAAAGAAAGGGCGACGGTCGATGACCGCCGCCCTGCACAACTGGCGAGTTGCTCGAGGAAACACCGGGCAGCGACAGGCCCGGGATACTGGAATGGCTCGGCTAGCCGGCCACGGCGTTGCAGGCCGCGAGGTCGTCACCCTCGATCGCGCGCTTGTCGTTCGAGAAGGCGGTCACCTGACCGACTTCCTTCACCAGCGCCTTGCAGCCGGCGATGGTCACGGCGCGAGCGGGGGCCGACGAGGCGACGCAGGTGTCGCCTTCGCAGGTGTAGACGGCGCCGGAGACGACGATCTTGGTCTTGGCGGCGACCGGCGTCTTCAGCGAGGCGGTGACCTTGCCGTCGGCATAGGCCGCGCCGGCGAAGGAGAGGGAGGAGATGATGGCGGCAGCCGCCAGCGTACGGAGTTTCATGGTGCGCCCTCCGGCGTGAATGATCGGGGTGGTTCTGAACGTCTTGGATCTGGGTACTTACGCGCCAGGTCGCCCCCAGGACGGGCGGCCGGTATCCCCTCCGGCGCCCAGCAGCGAACTAAGCACTGTTTGGATATCAGCGATCATCTAGATCGCGCAAGCGGAATCTTCACAGTGTTCAGATTTTTGCGAGAAGGTCGCAATCGGTAACCGCGGCAGCTACGGCGCAAGTCCTTGCGGCGTCGAGAGAGCGTCAGCGCTTGAGGATGTCGTCGAGCCACTCGCGCGCTTCGGCGTGGACGGGGCGCTCCTCGACCATGGTCATCGAGCGGATGCGATTGCGCCGGTCGGTGTCCTCGCCGGGAAACCAGAAGCCGTCGGTGGGCTCCTTGCGGACCGCCGACCAGGCCAGCGCGGCCAGCAGCGTGCCGGTTCCGGCGGCGGCCATCGCCGGCCAGACGCCGTGCAGGCCGGTGAAGGCGACGAAGTCCAGCTGCGCGACCAGCTTCTCGTGTCCGGGCGACCGCGCCGCCAGCCGCGCCACATAGGCGATCAGCAGGTGCGCCGCCCCCGAAATCGAGATCGCCACCGCGAGCGCCAGGATCCGCGGGCGCAGGTAAAGGCCCAGGGCGGCTCCGAAAATGGCGGCGACGACGATCAGGATCATGCCCCGTTGTCGCACAACAGGGTGAACAGGCGGTTCACCGTGCCTGCGGCGGGACGACGCGGGGTTACGTCACGTCACGGTTGCCGTGCGCGTAAGCCTGAGCATACTGGCGGCGCATCAAAACAATTGTTTGACGGGGAAACGCCATGGACTTCGCCCTGCCCAAAGAGCTTGTCGATTACCTCGGCGAGCTGGACCAGTTCATCGAAGACAAGATCAAGCCGCTGCAGGCGCAGGACGACAACGATCGGTTCTTCGATCATCGCCGCGAGCATGCCCGCACCGACTGGGACAACGACGGCCTGCCCCGCCACGAGTGGGAAGAGCTGCTGGCGAAGGCCCGCAAGCTGGCCGACGACGCCGGCCACTACCGCTTCGCCTGGCCCAGGGAGATGGGCGGCAAGGACGGCAGCCAGCTGTGGATGGCGGTGATCCGCGAGCACCTGGCGTCGAAGGGCCTGGGCCTGTTCAACGATCTGCAGAACGAGCACTCGATCGTCGGCAACAACCCTTTCGTGCTGATGTTCAAGGAGTTCGCCACGCCCGAGCAGGTGGAGCGCGACGGCGAGGCGCTGCTGAACGGCACGATGCGCGCCGCCTTCGGCCTGACCGAGCCCAATCACGGCTCCGACGCCACCTTCATGGAAACCACGGGGGTCCGCGAGGAGAAGGACGGCAAGCCCGGCTGGCGCGTCAAGGGCGAGAAGATGTGGACGACCGGCATGCACGTGGTCACCCACGTGATGGTCTTCGCCCGCACCAGCGGCAAGGACGGCGACGCCCTCGGCATCACCTGCTTCATCGTGCCGCGCGAGCACATCAAGATCGAGGAGTGGATGTGGACGTTCAACATGCCCACCGACCATCCGCGCATCTCGTTCGACTGCTGGATCCCCGAGGACAGCTACTGGGGCGTGGTCGATCGCGGCCTGGGCCTCGGCCAGTCGTTCGTGCACCAGAACCGCATCCGGCAGGCCGCCAGCTCGCTCGGCGCGGCGGTCTACTGCATTGAAGAGAGCGTGAAGTACGCCCGCATGCGCAAGCCGTTCGGCAAGCCGCTGTCGGACAACCAGGCCATCCAGTTCCCGCTCGTCGAACTTCACGCCCAGTGCGAGATGCTGCGCCTGCTCATCCGCCAGACGGCCTGGCAGATGGACCAGATGGACCACAAGACCATCGAGAAGGAGATCTCGGACAAGGTCTCGATCTGCAACTACTGGGGCAACCGCCTCTGCTGCGAGGCCGCCGATCGCGCCATGCAGGTGCACGGCGGCATGGGCTACAGCCGGCACAAGGCGTTCGAACACATCTACCGCCATCACCGCCGCTACCGAATCACCGAAGGCTCGGAAGAGATCCAGCAGCGCAAGGTCGGCGCCTTCCTGTTCGGCTACCTCGGCCCGCGCAAGAAGGACTTCCAGGCGCTGGAAGCCGAATGGGCCGAAGGCCGCGCCGCCGGCAAGAACGACCGCGAACTCGGGATGTAGAACCCGAAGGGGTCATGGCCCGGCTCGTCCGGGACACCCCTGAACACGGTGCATGAAGAAGGGCGCGGTCATCGAGACCGCGCCCTTTTTGCTCGGCGCATCACGCTTGCATGGCCCGAAAGTCAGGCCGCTTCCGGCAGCGGGGTGACGCGTCCCGCGACCGTCCAGCCGGCGCTTTCGATCTCGTGGACGGGCACCGGCTCGCGCATCAGCCGCTCGATCTCGCGGCGCATGCGGGCCTCCGCGTCGTAGGCGTCCCGCAGCTCGGCGGCGCGGGCGACGACGGTCGGGACCTCGCGCTCCTCAGGGATGACGAAGAGTCCCAACGCCCGCGCCGCATCGCCCAGTTCGATCCGCGCCAGCAGCGCCGACAGCGGGGCCGACAGCACCAGGCCCAGGTGCACGGGGCTGGTCCACCAGAAGATGGCCGGATCGAGCGCCAGCGCCAGGCCGGCCGAGGCCAGGCCGATGGCGACATGTCCCCGATGCGTGCGCCAGGCCCCGCGGCGCGTCAGCCGGCCCGGGTCGCGCTGCTGCGCGCCCCAGCCCGAGTCGCGCCCCATCAGAACCTCCAGCACCGCGGCGCTCTGCATCAGCATCATTACCGGCGCGACGAGCGCGGCGATGGCGGTCTCCACCACCACCCCGACCGCGAACCGCGTCCGGCCGCCGAAGCCTTCACGGCCCCGACGATCGCGCGCGACCAGCGCCGCCGCCATCAGCTTGGGCGCCAGCAGCAGGGCCATGGTCACCCCGAACAGCCAGGCCGCCGATCGCGCGTCGGCCACGTTCGGCGCGCCGGCCGCCACCCAGACCCCGGCTCCGCCGCACAGCAGGAACAGCCACAGCGGCGAGGTCAGGTAGGCCAGCATGCCGCGCGCCAGATGCACGCGGCTGATCCAGTGCAGGCCTCGCGCCGCCAGCACGCCGGCGTGCTGCAGGTTGCCCTGGCACCAGCGGCGGTCGCGCACGGCCATGTCGAGCACGGTCGGGGGAGCCTCCTCGAAGCTGCCGCCCAGGTCCGCCGCCATGCGCACGGTCCAGCCGCCCCGTCGCAGCAGGGCGGCCTCGACGAAATCGTGGCTCATGATGTGGCCGCCGAATGGCTTGCGCCCCGGCAGGTGCGGCAGGCCGCAGCAGTGGGCGAAGGCCTCCACCCGGATGATGGCGTTGTGGCCCCAGAAGTTGCCCTCGCCGCCCGACCACCAGTCCTGGCCCGCCGCCAGCATGCCGCCGTAGGCGCGGGTCGCGAACTGCTGGAGCCGCGCGAACAGGGTGCGGGCGTTGACGATGGTCGGCGAGGTCTGGAGCAGGCCCATCGCCGGATCGTCCTGCATCGCCGCCGTCAGCCGCACGATGGTCTCGCCGGTCATCAGGCTGTCGGCGTCGAGCACCAGCATGAAGTCGTAGTCGCCGCCGTGCCGCCGCACCCAGTCGGCGACGTTGCCGGCCTTGCGGTCGCGGTTCACCGGACGGCGGCGGTAGAACACCCGCGCCTCGGGAACGGTCACGCGCAGGCGCATCACGCCCGCCGCCTCGTCGGCCGCGATCCGCTCGTCGCGCGTGTCGCTGAGCAGGTAGAGATCGTAGAGCGCGGCCACGCCCAGGGCGTCCAGCGCTTCCCAGGTGGCGCGAGCGGCAGTCAGCACCCGCCCCGGGTTCTCGTTGTAGATCGGCATCAGGATCGCCGTGCGGGCCAGCACGATCGGCTGCGGATCTTCCTTGCGCCGCACCGGAGCAGCCCAACGCAGGGCGAAACCCGCCACCGCCGAACCGAAGCCGAACACGGTCCAGGCGAACAACACCGAGAACAGCGCCAAAGTCAGCGCGTCGAGCACCCCGAAGCCGCCTGCCGCCAGCAGGTCGGCCATGACCAGGGCCGCCGCGACAGTCGCCAGCATCGCGCCGCCGAACAGCGCCAGCCGCCGCGCCGCCATCTCCACGCCGCTTCCCCGGGACGGCGCGGCGGGGGCCTTCAACGACTGAACCGGCATGTCGAGCGGCGCGTCCTCGGGCGTGGTCGCCAGGAAGGCGGGACGCGAGACCGCGACGGGCGGAACAAGCGGGCTCAGGCGACCCGGCGGCCAGTTCACACCGGCCATGAAAACTTCAGCACGCTTGGGCTTCCCCGACTTGAGGAGCGACCTCCGGCGGAGGACCACGATGGCCTGCGAACGCACGCAGGACGATCAGGTTTCATCCCGGCGTTCGCTCAGCCCGCATAAGGCTGGAATGCCTGCCTGACAGGCGCGCCCGTGCTTCCATCAGGGGTCTTTTCGCGTATCCGTGATATGAGTCACAGACTCGAGCCGTCGATGGAACGACTGTCTCCGCGAGACTGGGGAGAGCCGACCATGACCGACACCAACGCAGCGACTGGTGGTGTTTCGCCTCCACCGCCCGCGCGTCCAACCGCTCCGCAGCCGCTACGCGTCAGGCCGGCGCGCCGCACCGCCGCCCAGCGCGAACAGGCCATGCGGGCGGCCGCGATCACCGTCGCGCTCGGCGCCGTCATCGGAGTCATTCTGTTCCAGGGCTCTGCGCTCGCCTTCGACTACATGAAGCTGCGCAACATCCCGCTCTACGACTCGGCCATCTCGTTGCGTATGTTCGCCAAGGACCTGTTCGTGGCGCGCACCGCGCTGGAGGCCCAGAACGGCGTGCTGATCCGCGCCTCGGCAGGAGACACCGCGACCCAGGATCTGCGCCTGCTGCGACGCAAGCTCGCGGCCGACCGCGCGATCTCGGTCGCCAAGACCTCGATCCGCGCCGCCCTGGACGACAAGCAGGTCGCCGAGAGCGCCTTCAACAACGTCGGCATGTCCTTCAACGCCGTGGATGCGGTCTTCACCAAGTACTGCCCCACGCTGGGCGCCGCCGCCACGCCCACCGGACAGGCCTTCGGCGAGGCCTGCAAGCTGTCGCTCAACGGCTGCGACGGCGATCTCTCCGGCCTGAACGTCCGCTCGCGGATGATCTGTACCCAGATCCAGTACCAGGAAGCCGTTCAGGAAAAGGAGGCCATGGCCGCCTTCCAGTACGACGGAGCCACGGCGCTCGTCGGCGCGCTGGCGGTGGCGTATCCGGATATCGACAAGGCCAAGGTCAGCGGCGCCATTCTGGTGGCCGACGCCTACCACGCGCTCGTGCCGTGCCCGGATGTCATCAAGTCGGCCACCTATGCCGGCATCTCCACGCCGGGCCAGACCGGTAAATGTGGCGTCGTCTCGCGCGTCTGGACAGAGCTCTGGAGCTTCGTGCTCTCGCAGCCGCTCGCCATCAACTACCTGGTGCTGGCGCTGCTGTTCGGGGCGATGGGCAATCTGGTCCGCTATCTCTACCGCTTCGCCCAGCCCGAACCCGGCAGCGATCCCGAGGAAGGGCCGCTGATGAACGCCCTGGCCGGGGGCGGCGGGGCGATCATGGTGCTGGTCATCGTCATGGCCGGCTTCCAGTTCCTGACCGTGGGAGCCTCCGCGCCGGATCTCGCCTATCCGAACCCGCTGACCGTGGCCGCGATCAGCGTGCTGGCGGGGCTGGGCGGCGAGCGCGTGCTGGAGGCGTTGAACGGCTTCATCAGCCGTATCTTCGGCCCGCCGCCGGGCCCCAACCCGCCGCCGCCCGCCAACGGCGACACCAGCGACGGCGACAGGGAGCCGCCGGCCGGCGATCCGGCCGAGCCCGTCGAGCCGGTATCTCCGCCGCCTCCGCCGGTCTCGCCGCCGCCCCCTCCGGCGACCGGCGGCGGCTGAGCCCTCCCGCTCGGGCGCGGCTTCGCCTATATCTCTGACGCGGCCGAACGACGGTCGCTTCCGGGGACCACCTATGAACGCGATTTCCCGCATCCTCCGCCTGGCGCCGGCGTTCGCCGTCGCCGCCCTGCTGTCCGCCTGCGGTGTGAACACCATTCCGACGCAGGACGAGGCCGTGAAGGCCCAGTGGGCCGAGGTGCAGAACCAGTACCAGCGCCGCGCCGACCTGATCCCGAACCTGGTCAACACGGTGAAGGGCTACGCCGCCCAGGAGAAGGACGTGCTGACCGCCGTGACCGAGGCCCGCGCCTCCGCCACCCAGGTGCGCGTCGACGCCTCGACCATCACCGATCCGGCCCAGTTCCAGCAGTTCCAGCAGTCGCAGGACAAGCTGTCGGGCGTGCTCGGCCGCCTGATGATGATCCAGGAGAGCTATCCGGATCTGAAGTCGAACCAGAACTTCCTGGCCCTGCAAAGCCAGCTGGAAGGCACCGAAAACCGCATCACCATCGCCCGCCGCGACTACAACCAGGCGGCCCAGACCTACAACACCACCCTGCGCACCTTCCCGCAGGTGATCTGGGCCAAGACCCTCTACGGCGGCCAGAAGCCCGCGCAGCTGTTCCAGGCCTCGGCCGCGGCCCAGAGCGCCCCGACCGTCGACTTCAGCGCCCCGCCGCCGGCGGCCGCGCCGGCGCCGACCACCGCCCCGGCTCCGGCCACGGCGCAGTAGCTTGAAGACCCTCCGTGTTCTCCTCCCCGGTTCGCCGGGGAGGATCCTGCTCGCGGCGACGGCGTTTCTCGTCGCCGCGATGCTGGCCCTGCCCGCGCTGGCCGCGCCGACCTTCCCGAAGCTGACGGGACGGGTGGTCGACGACGCCAATCTGCTCTCGCCCGCCTCCGAACAGCAGCTGACCCGGAAGCTGGAAGCGCTCGAAGCCTCGACCGGCCGCCAGGTCGTGGTCGCCACCCTGCCGTCGCTGCAGGGGCTCGAGATCGAGGAGTACGGTTACCAGCTCGGCCGGGCCTGGGGCATCGGCACGGAGAAGAACGACGACGGCGCGGTGCTGATCGTCGCGCCGGCCGAGCGGAAGGTCCGCGTCGAGGTGGGCTACGGCCTGGAGCCGGTGCTGACCGACGCCCTGTCGAGCGTCATCATCCAGCAGGTCATCCTGCCGAAGTTCAAGGCGGGCGACATGGAAGGCGGCGTCGTCGCCGGCGCCGACGCCCTGATCCAGCAGCTCAGCCTGCCCGAAGACCAGGCCAGGGCGAACGTCGCCCAGGCGGCGGACACGTCCCGCGAACGCGGCGGCGGCATGCCGCCTTGGCCGTTCCTGATCATCATCGTGATCTTCTTCGTCATCATCCCGCTGTTGCGTGGCGGCCGACGCCGTCGGCGCGGCGGGGGCCTGGGCGATGTCGTCACCGGCGCCGTGCTCGGCTCGATCTTCAGCAACCACGACGACTGGGGCGGCGGAGGCGGCGGCTGGGGCGGCGGCGGAGGCTTCTCCGGCGGTGGCGGATCGTTTGGTGGCGGCGGCGCCTCGGGAGGCTGGTGAGATGCCCACGACCATGACCGAACAGGATCATCAGCGGATCGCCGCGGCCGTCGCGGCCGCGGAGACCAGGACCGCCGGCGAGATCTACTGCGTGCTGTCGCCCCAGGTGTCCGACTATCGCGAGACGCCGCTCGCCTGGGCCGCCGCGGCCGCGCTGGTCCTGCCCGCGCTGGCGCTGCTGCTCGGGTTCGAGCCGCGCATGCTGACCGGACTCTTCGGCGGCTGGGACGTCGGCCACGCGGCGGCGACCGACCGCACCATCTTCACGGCGCTGTCGATCTATGTGGCGCTGCAGGCGGCGGTGTTCGTGCTGGCGGCGCTGATCGTCTGGCTGCCGCCGGTGCGCCGGGCCCTGACCCCGGCGAGCCTCAAGGCCGAGCGGGTCCACCGCGCGGCCATGCAGCAGTTCCTCAGCCACGGCCTTCACGCGACCCGCGAGCGGACCGGCATCCTGCTGTTCGCCTCTCTGGCCGAGCATCGGGCCGAGGTGATCGCCGACGAGGGCATCTACAGCGTCGCGCCCAACGAGGTCTGGCGCGAGGTGGTCGATCTGCTGATCGCCGGCCTCAAGCGCCGCGACATCCCCGGCGGCTTCGAGGTCGCGGTGGCCCGCTGCGGCGAGATCCTCGCCCAGTACATCCCGCCGCGCGACGACAACCCGAACGAACTGCCCGACCGCCTGGTCATCCTGCCGCCGCCCGGCAGGGACTAGGCGCATGATCCGCTGGGAGCAGCTGGACACCGCCGCCGTGCCCGGCGGCGGCGAGCTTCGCCTGATGCGGCGCGGCCATGAGTATTCGATCATGGCCGAAGGCGGCATCGAGCTGATGAACAGCCGCCTCTCCGGGTCCGAGGAGGCGCTCGCCACCCTCACCGCCGAGCGGCTGGCGGGCCGCCCCGCCCCGCGCGTGATGATCGGCGGGCTCGGAATGCGCTTCACGCTGCGGGCCGGGCTGGAGGCCTACGGCCCGGACGCCGAGCTGGTGGTTGCCGAAATCGTGCCCGCCGTCGTCGCATGGGCCAGGGGACCGCTGTCGGAGGTGTTCCGGGGTTGCCTGGACGATGTCCGCGCGTCGGTTCACCTGGGCGACGTCGCCGAGCTGATCCGGTCCGGCGACGCGGCCTGGGACGCCATCCTGCTCGACGTCGACAACGGCCCCGGCGGCCTCACCCGCGCGGGCAACGACGGTCTCTACGGGCCGAAGGGCCTGGCCGAGGCCAGGCGCGCGCTGCGGCCGGGCGGGCTGCTGGCGGTCTGGTCCTCGGTGCAGGATCACGGCTTCATCCGCCGCCTGAGCCAGGCCGGCTTCGCGGTCGAGGAGGTCGGCGTCCGCGCACACAGGGGCCGCGGCGCGCGGCATGTGATCTGGATCGCGCGCAAGGGCTGAGTCACACTCCCCGCATGACCGGCTCCATCGACCCCACCCGCCCGCAGTTCGACGCCTTCAAGGCGCTGCCCCGCGACACCCCCATCCAGATGCTCAACCTGGTCCGGCTCCGACCGATGGCCGAGTACCCGGAGGACCACGCCAACCACGGACAGGGCATGACGGGCCTGGACGCCTATCGCGCCTATGGCCGGACGACCGCAGACGTCTTCGCGCGGGTCGGCGGGCGGCAGATCTGGGCTGGACGGCCCGAGACGGTGGTCACCGGCCCGCTCGACGAGCGCTGGGACCTGGCCTTCATCGCCGAGTATCCGAGCGCGGGTGCTTTCCTCGCCATGGTCACCGATCCCGGCTACCGCGAGCACGTGAAGCACCGCACGGCCGGCGTCGAGGACAGCCGGCTGATCCGGCTCGAACCGCTGGAACCGGGCGAAGGGTTCGGGGAGTAGCGGGAACCCACCCTCCCCGCATCGGCGGGAAGGGCCCCTACTCCGCCGCCATCGCCACGACCGGCGCGCTCCGGGCGCCGCGAACCAGACGGCCGGGCAACGCGCCGGTCGGCTCGCCGTCGCGGTAGGTCACCTGACCGGCCACGATCGTGGCGACGTAGCCGTCGGCCCGCTGCACCAGTCGCCGCCCGCCGGCCGGCAGGTCGTAGGCCACGCCCGGGGCGTGCAGCGTCAGCCCCTCGTAGTCGATGACGTTCAGGTCGGCGCGCAGGCCTTGCAGGACCAGCCCGCGGTCGAGCAGGCCGACCGCCTCGGCGGTGTCGCGGGTCTGCATCTTCACCACCGCCTCAAGGCTGAGTTTCGGCCCGCGCGTCCGATCGCGCGTCCAGTGGGTGAGATTGCTGGTCGGGAAGCTGCCGTCGCAGATCATGCCCACATGGGCGCCCCCGTCGCTCAGGCCCGGCACCGTGTCGCGGTGGCTGAGCATGATGAAGCTGGGGTCAAGCGAACCGTCGGCGTAGTTCAGGAACGGGTGGTAGAGCATGCCCCGCCCGCCGTTGGTCAGCATGTGGTCCAGCGCCAGTTCGTCCGGCCAGATCCCCCGCGCGGCGGCCAGGGCCTGGACCGTCTCGTCCATGGTCGGCTCGTAGTTCGGACGCTCAGCCATCAGGAACATGTTGTCCCAGGCGCGCAGGGCCGTGCCCGCGAAGGGGCCCTTGGGATCGCGCTCTTCGCTCAGCAGCCGGGCGCGGAAGGCCGGATCCTTAAGCTGGGCCACCCGCTCGTCCAGCGGCAGATGGGCGATCTCCCGGTAAGTCTCGTGCTGGCTGAAGGGGTTGAGCGTCAGTTCCAGCCCGAACAGCACCCCGACCGGGCGGCCGCAGACCTGGGCCTTCATCGGCAGCCCGGCGTCGACCGCCGCCTCGACGCCGGCCAGCAGCATCTTGTAGCCCTCGGGGCCCTTCGGGTTCTGCGCCAGGGTGAAGCTGAGCGGGCGGCCGCTCTTCTCCACGATGCGGCGGAACATGGCGAACTCCTCGGCCGGGCTCTGGAAGTCGGACACGAACTGCAGCACGCCCTTGCCGGCCGCCTTAAGCGCCAGGGCGATGCCTTCCAGCTCGTCCTCGCCGGCGGTCAGGGTCGGGGTCGGCTGGCCCTCGCTGTCACGGTGGTTCAGCGTGCGGGAGGTGGAGAAGCCGAGCGCGCCGGCCTCGACCGCGCCCCTGGCGATCTCGGCCATCTGGGCGATGTCCTCCGGCGTCGCCGGCTCGCGCCGCGCGCCCCGCTCGCCCATCACATAGACCCGCAGCGCCGCGTGCGGCAGCTGGGCCGCGATGTCGATGTCGTAGGACCGCTTGCTCAACGCATCGAGATAGTCGGGGAAGGTCTCCCAGTTCCAGGGCAGGCCCTGGGTCAGCACCGGGAAGGGGATGTCCTCGACGCCTTCCATCAGCTTGACCAGGCGGTCGTGATCCCGCGGCCGGCAGGGGGCGAAGCCGACGCCGCAGTTGCCCATCACCACCGTGGTCACGCCGTGCCAGGATGAGGGCTGCATGCGCTCGTCCCAGGTCGCCTGGCCGTCGTAGTGGGTGTGGATGTCGACGAAGCCGGGGGTGACCACCTTGCCGGTCGCGTCGATCTCGGTCGCGCCCTCGGGCAGGTTCGGAGCCACGGCGGCGATCAGCCCGTCCCGGACGCCGACGTCGGCCGCGAAGGCAGGTCCGCCCGACCCGTCCACGACCTGACCGCCCCGGATGACGAGGTCGAAGGTATGTTGGGCCATGGGCGACGCTCCCTGAATTTTATAATTAGGCTTATCTAACTATCGTGAGCTTCCATGACGCGCGCGTCAAGCAGCTCGGCCTCCATCTCGGCGAACCGTTCGCCCCGCGCGGCCTTCAGCGCCGCCGAGACGCTCTCCAGCGAGGCCAGGGTTTCGTCGCGGACGGCTTCCGGCACATAGGCCAGGAAGCTGGCGATCAGCTTGGCCTCGAAGCCCTCCAGGGCCGCCGAGCCTTCCGGCGTGATCGACAGGCGGGCGCTGCGGCGGTCCAGGTCGTCGGCCGCCCGGGTGATCCAGCCGCGCTCGGTCATCGCCTGGATGATCGGCGTCACCGACGGACGCTTCACCTCCGACAGCGCCGCCAGCTCGCCGGCCCGCCGCCGCCCCTTGGCCAGGAACAGCAGCATCCGGTACTGCGGCATGGTCATCTCGTCGGCGCGAGCGACCTGCTCGAACTCGCGATAGAGGGCGACGATGGCCCGAACGGCGATGGAAGCGGACATCGGCCCCCTACTTGAGTTCCACGGCCGCGATCCGGCGGCAGCGCTCCGGCGCGCAGCCGGCCGGGTTGGCCGGGGTGGCCTTCACATAGAGCAGGCCCAGCGGCTTGCCTCGACCCTTGGCCTCGACGGCGAACTTCAGGACCACGTCGGCCAGCCGGTCGTTCATCTCCATCGCGAACTCGCGCGGCGCTTCGCCGCCCGCCGGCACATTGGAGCACTTCACCACCACCCGGTCGCGAAACGCGGCCACGCTTCCGACCGCGCAGTCGATCCACGCCCCGCCCTCCGGCGCCTCCTGGGCGACGGCGGGAGCGGTCAGCGTCATCGTGGCGGCGAGGGCGAGAAGGGCCAGGCGCATTCGGAACTCCAATGTTCGGGGCAGAAAGCCAGCCCCCAGGTCTTCTTGCAACTCCCTGGGCGTCATCCCGGCCGTGGCGAGGCGCGGAGCCGGGACGACACGACCAGGAAGCCCCACAGGTTGACGCGCGCGTGATCTTTTCCTTGCGGCAGCCTTCCCCTAGGGTGCGGCGCAACATTCGAACGAGTGTTTGATAAAGCCCAAGGGGAAAAGAACGCCATGCGTGAAGCCGTTATCGTGTCCTACGCCCGCACCGGCCTCGCCAAGGCGGGTCGCGGCGGATTCAACGTCACCCCGCCGATGTCGATGGCCGCGCACGCCATCAAGCACGCGGTGGCCAAGTCCGGGGTCGATCCCAAGGACATCGAGGACGTCTACCTCGGCAACAACGCGCACGGCGCGGCCAACATCGGCCGTCTGGCGGCCCTGCTGGCCGGCATGCCGGTGACCACCGGCGGCGTGACCATCAACCGCTTCTGCTCCTCGGGCCTGCAGGCGATCGCCATGGCGGCCAACTACGTCCGCGCCGACGGCGGCGACGTGGTGGTGGCCGGCGGCGTCGAGAGCATCTCGATCCCGGGCGGCGGCATGGGCGGCGCCGGCACCGTCGATCCGGAGCTGCTGAACATCGCCCCGGCGATCTTCATGGCCATGATCGACACCGCCGACATCGTGGCCAAGCGCTACGGCATCAGCCGTGAATACCAGGACGAGTACTCGCTGGAATCGCAGCGCCGCACCGCCGCCGCCCAGCAGGCCGGCAAGTTCGCGGACGAGATCGTCCCGATGGCCACGAAGATGAAGCTGGTCAACAAGGAGACCAAGGAAGAGACCCTGGTCGACTACGTGGTCGACAAGGACGAGTGCAACCGTCCGGACACCACCCTGGAAGGCCTGGCCAAGCTCCAGCCGGTGAAGGGCGAGGGCAACTTCGTCACCGCCGGCAACGCCAGCCAGCTGTCGGACGGCGCCGCCGCCGTGGTGGTTATGGAAGCCAAGGAAGCCGAGCGCCGTGGCCTGGAGCCGCTGGGCCGCTTCGTGTCGTGGGCCGCGGCCGGCTGCGAACCCGACGAGATGGGCATCGGCCCGGTCTTCGCCGTGCCGCGCCTGCTCGCCCGCCAGGGCCTGAAGGTCGACGACATCGACCTGTGGGAGCTGAACGAAGCCTTCGCCTCGCAGTGCCTCTACAGCCGCGACAAGCTCGGCATCGATCCGGAAAAGTACAACGTCAACGGCGGCTCGATCTCGATCGGCCACCCCTTCGGCATGACCGGCGCCCGCTGCACCGGCCACCTGCTGCAGGAAGGCAAGCGTCGCGGCGCCAAGTGGGGCGTGGTGACCATGTGCATCGGCGGCGGCCAGGGCGGCGCCGGTCTCTTTGAGATCTACTAGGAACAAGGCGAGAATTCGCGGCGGCGCTCTTCATGGACGTCGCCGCGAACATCCTTGCGCGGACTTTTCGAGGCAGGACGGGCGGCGACGCTCGTCCTGCCTTTTCCTTGCGCGCAACCGCCGCGTTGCCGGGTCGTTAACACCTCACGCGCGACACAAGGGAAGTCTCGCCGAGAGGAGACCTGTCATGGCCGTTCGGGCCGCACTCGCCATCGCCGTCGTGGTGGCCATCGCCATCGCCATGCTGCTGCCCGTGCCGGGCCAGCGGAAGGCCGAAGCCACGACCTCGACCATTCCGACCATGGAGATCGGCCAGGGGTAGCGGCGACCGCTACTGCCCCTCGCGCGGCTCCGCGTTCAGGTCGAAGCCGCAGCCCTTGAGCACCTGATCCCCGTAGGTGACCTCGGCCGTCCAGCCGTACTTCAGGTCGCTCATGCCGTCGCTGCATTCGCCGGCCTTGGCCGACAGCACCAGCGCCACGCCGTTCGCATCCCCCTTCAGCAGCACATCCTTCCCCTCGGAGAGGGCGTCGGTGATCAGCGCCTTCACCGGCGGCTGGTCCGGCCGGGTCAGGGTCAGTTCGGCGCCCTTGGCGTCGACACGCCAGAACGGCTCGGTCCCGCGGGCTCCGAAGTTGGCTTCGAACGATCCCGGCGTCGGCTCGGGCGTTCCGACCGGCGCGTCGGCCGGCGGCGTGGCGTCGGCGCCGCCCGGGGCTTCATCGGCGGGCTTGCCGCAGGCGGCGAGCGCCAGGCTCAGGAACGCGGCGGCGGACAGGACGGCGATGCGGCGCATGGAGCGTCTCCCGGAAAGATCGAAGCAGGTTAGACTCGTTTGGCGATGAGTCGGAACACGCCCCTCGGCTTCTACGAGTTCTTCGCCGGAGGCGGCATGGCCCGCCTCGGGCTCGGGGACGGCTGGGACTGTCTCTACGCCAACGATTTCGATGGCCTGAAGGCCGCGACCTATCGCGCCAATCACCCCGACGCGGAGGATCACTTCCGACAGGGCGATGTCTGGCAGGTGGCGCCCGCCGACCTGCCCGGCCGCGCCGACCTGGCCTGGGCGTCGAGCCCCTGCCAGGATTTCAGCCTCGCCGGCGCCCGCGCGGGCCTGACCGGCGGCCGGTCGAGCGCCTTCTTCGGCTTCTGGAAGCTGGTCGAGGCGCTGAACGCCGAAGGCCGCGCGCCGCGCACCATCGTGGTCGAGAACGTGGTCGGGCTGCTG
>JBIICO010000079.1:0-13672 GCA_044238855.1 Caulobacter sp. | reverse complement strand
TGCTCGGCAGCGTCGGCGAGCCGATCAATCCGGAGGCCTGGCTCTGGTACCACCGCGTGGTCGGCGAGGGCCGCTGCCCGATCGTCGACACCTGGTGGCAGACCGAGACCGGCGCCTGCCTGGTCAGTCCGCTGCCCGGCGCCACGGCGCTCAAGCCGGGCTCGGCCAGCAAGCCGCTGCCCGGCGTCTACCTGCAGCTGGTCGACGCCGAGGGCGCCGTGCTGGAAGGCGCGACGAGCGGCAACCTGTGCATCACCGACAGCTGGCCGGGCCAGATGCGGACGGTCTACGGCGACCACCAGCGTTTCTTCGACACCTACTTCTCGACCTACCCGGGCAAGTACTTCACCGGCGACGGCTGCCGCCGCGACGAGGACGGCTACTACTGGATCACCGGCCGCGTGGACGACGTCATCAACGTCTCCGGCCACCGCCTGGGAACGGCCGAGATCGAGAGCGCGCTGGTCGGCCACGAGACGGTCGCCGAGGCCGCCGTGGTCGGCTATCCGCACGACATCAAGGGCCAGGGGATCTACGCCTACGTGACTCTCAAGGCCGATGTTCAGGCCACGGAGGACCTCCGCAAGGCGCTGGTCCTATGGGTCCGTCACGAGATCGGTCCGTTCGCCGCGCCGGACGCCATCCAGTGGGCGCCGGGCCTGCCCAAGACCCGGTCGGGCAAGATCATGCGCCGCATCCTGCGCAAGGTGGCCGAGAACGACCTCTCCAACCTCGGCGACACCTCGACCCTGGCGGACCCCGCCGTGGTCGACGACCTGGTCAAGAACCGGATCGTGAAGTGATCGAGGCGCGGGCGACGATTATGCGTCTCGCCCTCGCCGCTCTTCTGCTCGCGCTGACCGCCGCCTCGCCCGCCCGGGCGGAGTGGACCCCCTCGCGCGAGGCCATGGCCCGCCTGGCCAGGGGCGAGGTCCATGCCGACGTCGCGCCGGACGGCGACGGCGTCTCCGGCGTCGTACACGGCGCGGTGGACATCGCCGCCCCGGCCGAGCTGGTCTGGGCCACCATCCTCGACTGCAGCCGCGCCGGCCGCATGGCCCCGGGCGTGAAGGCCTGCCGGGTCACCGAGCGCGACCCGAACGGTCGCTGGGACGTGCGCGAGATGGAGGTCCGCTGGGCCTCGATCACCCCCACCTTCCGGACGGTGTTCCGCTCCGACTTCCTGCCGCCCGCCCGCATCCGGTTCCGCTGCATCGACGGCGACATCAAGATCTGCGAGGGCCAGTGGCGGCTGATCCCGCTGCCGGACGGCCGCACGCGCGTGCTCTACGAGAACCGCGCCAGCTCGCCGGTCAGCGTCCCCGCCGCCATCACCCGCGCCGCCATGCGCGGCGACGTCGCCCGCGCCCTGAAGGCGCTCCGCCGCGAAAGCGAGAGCCGGGCGCGCTAGCCACGCCACCCACATGACACGACCGTAATCTTTCGCGATCCCGCCCGGGTGCTAGGGTCGCGGCAACTTGCGTTCCCGGAGCTACCGTATGACCCGCTCGGCCAAGGCCCTGTTCCTCGCCCTCGCTCTTTCCACCTCGGCGCTCGTGCCCGCCGCGGCCCTGGCCCAGACGGCCGCGCCCGCCGCCGCCCCTTCCGCCGAAGTCCCGCCGATCAACTTCAAGAGCCGCGTGCTGCCCAACGGGCTGAAGGTGTTCTACGCCACCGACCGCACCACCCCGAACGTGACGGTGCAGGTCTGGTACGGCGTCGGCGGCAAGGACGACCCCGCCGGCCGCACCGGTTTCGCCCACCTCTTCGAGCACCTGATGTTCAAGGCCACCAAGGACCTGCCGTCGGAGAGCTTCGACCGCATGACCGAGGACGTCGGCGGCCTGAACAACGCCTTCACCGCCAACGACACCACCGCCTACTTCGAGGTCGTGCCGGCCAACCATCTGGAGCGCCTGCTGTGGGCCGAGGCCAGCCGCCTGGGCTCGCTGGTCGTCGACGAGGCCGGCTTCAAGTCGGAGCGGGACGTCGTGAAGGAGGAGCTGCGCTCGCGGGTTCTGGCCAGCCCCTACGGCCGGTTCTTCGCGCTTGAGGTTCCCAAGGCGTCCTACACGGTCCACCCCTACGGCCGCCCCGTGATCGGCTCGATCGAGGATCTCGACGCGGCGACCATCGACGACGTCCTGAACTTCCACGCCACCTACTACCGGCCGGACAACGCCTCCCTCATCGTGGTCGGCAACTTCGACGAGGCGCAGCTGAACGGCTGGGTGGACCAGTACTTCGGCCCGCTGACGACGCCGACGGCGCCGCTGCCGCGCGTGACGGTGAAGGAGCCGGCGCGCACCGCCAACCGCACGGTCACCGCCTATGCCCCGAACGTGCCGCTGCCCGCCGTCGCCATCACCTGGCAGGCCCCGGCCGCGTCCGATCCGGACACCGCCGCCCTGACCGTGCTCGACTCCATCCTGTCGGGCGGCAAGTCCTCGCGCCTCTACAACAGCCTGGTCTACGACCAGCAGATCGCCCAGGCGGCCTTCTCCAGCAACGAGGGCGCCGCCCAGCCGGGCCTGTTCTACGTCGCCGCCATCATGGCCGGCGGCAAGACCGCGCAGGAGGGCGAGGCGGCGCTGCTGGCCGCGGTCGCCCGCCTGCGCGACGCCCCGCCGACCGCCGCCGAACTGGCCGAGGCCAAGACCGAGCTGGTCGCCGGCAAAGTGCGCGAGCGCGAGACCATCGACGGCCGCGCCAGCGCCATCGGCTCGGCCCTGATCTTCGACGGCGACGCGAACAAGGCCAACACCGGCATCGCCGAGCTGCAGGCCGTGACCGCCGAGGACGTCCAGCGCGTCGCCAGGAAGTACCTGACGCCGAACGGCATGGTCGTCGTCCGCTACCTCGACGAAAGCCAGCGTCCGGCCGGCCAGAAGCCGCCGGTCGTGAAGCCGGCCAAGCCGGTCAGGTCGCCGAAGTTCACCGGCAAGGTCTTCACCCTGGCCCCCGAGGGCCAGCGCCAGGCCCCGCCGCCGCTCGCCGCGCCGGTCTCGCCCACGCTGCCGACCCCGGCGGAGAAGGTGCTGGCCAACGGCCTGCGGGTGATCGTCTCGCGCAGCAGCGACCTGCCGCTGGTCACCGCCGAACTGTCGGTGCTGTCCGGCGCCTCGGCCGACCCCGAGGGCCGCGCCGGCGCCTCGGCGATGATGGCCGAGCTTCTGACCGAGGGCACCACGACCCGGAGCGCCACCGAGATCGCCACCCAGACCGAGGCGCTCGGCGCCGTCCTGGGCGCCGGTTCGGGCTGGGAGGCCTCGTCGGTCAGCCTGAACGTGATGCCGCAGAACCTGGAGCCGTCGATGGCCATCATGGCCGACGTGGCCCTGAACCCGGCCTTCGCGCGGGAGGAGCTGGACCGCGTCCGCGCCCAGTCGCTGGACGGCTTCCAGGTCGGGCTGAAGAACCCCGGCACGGTCGCCGGCTGGATCGCGCCCACGGTGCTCTACGACGGCACGCCCTACGGCCACGTCGCCGGCGGCACGCCGGGCTCGCTGCCCAGGCTGACCCGCGACGACCTGGTCGCCGTGCACAACAGCTGGTGGCGGCCGGACAACGCGGTGCTGGTCATCGTCGGCGACGTGACGCCGGAACAGGGTTTCGCCCTGGCCGAGAAGGCGTTCGGCGCCTGGAAGAAGCCGGCCGCCCCGCTGCCGGCCAGGCCTTCGGCCGACCGCATCGCGCCGCCGCGCAACATCGTCGTCGACATGCCCAACGCCGGCCAGGCTGCGGTGACCGTGACGCGTCGCGGCATCGCCCGCGGCGACGAGCGCTACTACGCGGGTATCGTCGCCAACACGGTGCTGGGCGGCGGCTACTCGGCCCGCCTGAACCAGGAGATCCGGGTCAAGCGCGGCCTCGCCTACGGGGCCGGCTCGGGCCTCAGCGCCCGTCGCGTGGTCGGCGGCTTCAGCGCCTCGACCCAGACCAAGAACGAGTCGGCCGCGCAGGTCGTCGACCTGATCCGCGGCGAGATGCGCAACATGGCGACCATCCCGGCGTCGGAGGCAGAGCTGGCCGCGCGCAAGTCGGTGCTGGTCGGCGACTTCGGCCGCGACCTCGGCACCACCGAGGGCCTGGCCGGCCTCCTCGGCTCGCTGGCCGTCTCGGGCATCGACCTGAAGGAGATGAACGTCTTCACCACCCGGGTCGAGGCGGTCACGGCCGGCGACGTCCAGACCTTCTCGCGCGACATCTTCGATCCGTCGAAGGCCAGCGTGATCGTGGTGGGCGACGGCAAGCTGTTCGGCCCGGCGCTGGGAACCGCCCTGCCCGGCGCGGAGACCATCCCGCTGGACCAGCTCGACCTCGACAGCGCCACGCTGCAGGCGCCGACGAAGTGACCTGAGGGGACAGGTCAAGGTGTCCCAAGGGACATCTTAACCTGTCCCCGGCCTACCGTCGGGCGGCCCGCCCCGCTATGGGATGGCCATGTCCGTCCGCATCGACCCCTTCCACGCCATCTCCATCAGCCGCCTGGCGCATGAGCTGAAGCTCGCGGGGCGGTCCATCATCCACATGGAGTTCGGCCAACCCTCGACCGGGGCGCCGAACGCGGCGATCGAGACGGCGCACCATGTGCTGGACACCGACGGCATGGGCTACTGGGAGAGCCCGGCCCTGCGCGAGCGGATCGCGCGGCACTACCTCGACAGCTACGGCGTCACCGTCGAGCCGGAGCGGTTCGTGATCACCTGCGGCGCCTCGCCGGCGCTGGTTCTGGCGCTGCTGTCGGCATTCGAGCCCGGCGACCGCGTGGCGCTGGCCCGGCCCGGCTACGTCGCCTACCGCAACACGCTGAAGACCCTGCACCTGGAGCCGGTGGAGATCGCCTGCGGGGCCGAGGACCGCTTCCAGCTGACCGCCGCCCACCTGGCGGCGCTGGACCCGGCGCCCAGGGGCGTGATCATCGCCAGCCCGGCCAACCCGACCGGCACCATCATCGAGCCGGCGGAACTGGAGAAGATCGCCGCCGTCTGTCGCGAGCGCGGCATCCGCATCGTCTCCGACGAGATCTACCACGGCCTCAGCTACGTCGGCCCCTGCCGCTCGATCCTCGAGTTCGAGCCCGAGGCGATCGTCATCAACAGCTTCTCGAAATACTTCAGCATGGTCGGCTGGCGGCTGGGCTGGCTGCTCTCGCCGAAGGACCTGCTGCCCGCCGCCCGCGCCTATGTCGGCAACCTGTTCCTGACCGCGCCGTCGCTCAGCCAGCACGCCGGCCTGGTCGCCATGGACTGCCGTGAGGAGCTGGAGGGCCACGTCGAGGTGTACGCCCGCAACCGCGCCCTGCTGCTGGACGCCCTGCCGGCGCTGGGCCTGCGCGAGATCGCGCCGCCGGACGGCGCCTTCTACGTCTATGCCAGCGTGGCGCACCTGACCGACGACAGCCTGGAATTCTGCAAGCAGCTGCTGCGCGACACCGGCGTCGCCACCGCCTCGGGCGTGGATTTCGACCCGGTCGAGGGCCGCCGCTTCATCCGCATCAGCTTCGCGGTCTCGACGCCGGAGGTCGAGGAGGCGCTGAAGCGGATGACACCGTGGTTCGCGGCGAGAAGCGCCACCTGAACCACCGCTCGCCCGGCCTTCGGGGTAAGCGGAGATTGGGGCTGGGCCATCGGAACCCAATCGGATCCGAACCCTACCGCGTCTGCCGCCGGTATTCCGCCGGGGCCATGCCGAACCAGGCGTGGCAGGCGCGGCGGAAGCTGCGCGCGTCTGAGAAGCCCAGTCGCTCGGCGATCTCGTCCAGCGACTGTTCGGTGGCCAGAAGGCTCTGCGCCGCCGTGCGCCGCGCCTCGGACGACAGGCCGCGGAACGACGCCCCGGCCTCGGACAGCCGCCGCCGCAGGGTCGCGGTGCTCATCCCCAGCGCCCGCGCCGCGGCCGTCTCGCTCCAGGCCTCCGGACCGATCACCGCCCTTACGCGGCCGACGATGCCCGGGGCGACCGGGGCGGCGCCGGCGACGATGCGGGCGGTCTCCTCCAGCAGGGCGGTGAACTCGTCCAGCTCGTGGGCGGCCCAGTGCTGGTACTTGACGGCCCGCAGCGGGGCGTCGGCGTCTTCCAGCGGATAGATCACGGTCACGCCCGTCCCGCCCAGCTGCGCCGCATGCGCCAGCACGGGCTTGAGCAGCGTGGGGCCCAGCGGCCCGGTCGGCGGCGCGACTCGCAGGCCGGCGGGCTTCAGCGGCCGGCCGGTCAGCCAGCGAAAGCCGCAGTGGACGGTGATGGCGAAGATCTCGGTGACTAGGTCGCGGCGCGCCTCGCGCTCGCCGATATAGTCGTAGGACATCGCCAGCCCGCGTCGCGAGCGGCTGAAGCTCACCGTCAGGTCCGGCCGCACCACGGCCGAGGCGGAGGCGAACCGCTGCAGCCCGTCGGCGAAGGTGTCGCCCTGGGCGGCGGCGGCCAGCATCATGCCGAACGCGCCGCAGGCGACACGGAAGGGCGCGGTGCCGAGCGACTCGTCGGCCGTGCGCTGCATGTGGTCGAGGCAGAGATTGAGGAACTGGCGGGACGGGATGATCGCGCCACCGGTCGGGCCGAGCAGCTCGCCGGCCGCGGCCTCGCCGATCAGGAGTTCGAGGTAGGCGCGAGGCACACGGAAATCTTCGGCCGTGAACTCACGTACACGCGCCGGCGCCGACTCTCCGTTGGCCCGATACTCCATACGCGCAAGTAAGCGCCATGACGCTGGGTCAGAAAAGAGGCGGGCGGGAACGAAGCGCCAGAAAAGGGGCGCGTCGCGGCTCCGTGCCGGCGACGCGCCCGAGGCCTCGGGCCCCTACGGGAGGAGAAGGGGCCTATGGCTCAGTTCGAGTGATCAGTACTTCACGCTCAGGGTCAGGCCGTAGGTGCGCGGCTGGCCGGCGAAGCGGACGACGGTGTTGGCGTTCGAAGCCACCGCGGTCCAGTAGTATTCGTCGGTCAGGTTGCGACCCCAGGCCGTCAGCTCCCAGCGGCCGTCGAGGGACTCGATGCCGACGCTGCCGTTCCACAGGCCGTAGGCCGGGATGGCGTAGAGCGGGTTACCTTCGAGGTCGGCTTGCGACTCCTTCTGGTAGCGGCCGTTGATCATCGCCTTGAAGCCGAGGCTGTCGGTCAGGTCACGGTGATAGAGGGCCGTGATGCTGCCCTGGAACTCGGGGCTGTAGAGGAACTCGGCGCCGTCGTAGTCCTGCGGCAGGCCCGAACCGTTGGTGCCGGTGAAGCCGTCGATCTCGGTGTGCAGGAACGTCGCCGCCGCGATGAAGGTGAAGTTGTCGGTCGGCCGCATGGTGATGTCGCCGTCGATGCCGTAGGCGAACGAGTCGGGGATGTTCTGCAGGCGAGCCAGCGCGGTGTAGAGCGCGTCCGGGTTGAAGGTGCTCATCTGCTTGTCGGTGTAGTCGTAGTAGAAGGCTGCGACGTTGACCTGCATCCGGCGCTCGAAGATGGCGGCCTTCACGCCCAGTTCGTACGCCAGCAGCGTCTCCTGCTTGACCGGCAGGTTCTGCTCATAGAGCGAGGCCGTGTTCACCGGCGCGCCGCCCGACTTGGCGCCTTGCGACACCGAGCCGAACAGCAGGACGTCGTCGGTGACGTTCCAGTTCAGGGCCAGGCGCCAGGCGACGTTGTCCTCGTCCAGGCTGGTGATCACCTCGCCGCGGGTGGCGGTCATGGTGTCCCAGTCGATGCGGGTGGTCGAGCAGCCGTTGGGGACCACGTTGTCGGTGATCACGACGCCGCCGTAGCGCAGGGCGTAGAGGTACTTGTTGGTGAGGTTCAGGTTCACCAGCATCGAGCCGTCGACGTCACGCGAGCAGACGTTGGCGTCCTGCTTGTCCTGCGTGTAGCGCAGGCCGGTGGTCAGGCTGAGCGAGTCGGTCAGCTTCCAGTCGGCGCTGGCGAAGATGCTGGCCGTGGTCGTCTCGATGTTGCCGTCGTCGCGGTAGCTCTGGAAGGTGTTCTGGGCCTGGGCCAGCGTGTAGACGCCGCCCGGACCCTGACCGCCCGGCAGCGGGCCGGTGTTGTACGGCGTGGCCAGCAGCTGGGTGCTCAGGAACTGGAACAGCCGGACGTTGGCGTTGTCGCGGAACAGCGTCCGGTTGGTGTCGACGATCTCGTCCTTGCCGTAGTAGCCGCCGACCAGCCAGGTGACGCGGTCGTTGCCGCCCTGCAGGCGCAGCTCCTGGGCGAACGACTCGATCTCGCCGTCGGCGTCCTGGATCAGGACGTTGTACGGGGCGCCGGCCCAGTCCATCACGCCCTTGCGCTCGATCTTGTTGTAGCTGGTCAGCGAGACCACGGTCAGGTCGTCGGTGATGTCCCAGGCGACGTTCAGCTTGGCGCCGAGGAAGGTCGAGTCTTCCTCGAGCGGCTTGTCGATGCCGGGGAAGCCGCCGACCGTCGAGGTGCGGCGCGCGTCCGGCGCCCAGTCGGCCTGCTCGGCGCTGGTGGGCCGGTTGTTGGCGATGAAGTCGGCCAGGCCCGGCGCGTTGTGGAAGCCGGCGCCCAGCGGGTTGACGCCCTGCGGCGTCGTGCCCGGCGTGAAGCCGATGGCCTGGGCCGCGAGCGTATCGCTCTTGTTGACCCAGTAGTTCACCGAGGCGTCGATCGACAGGGCGTCGGTCGGCTCGAACGACAGCGCGCCGCGGACGCCGTAGCGGTTGACCTCGCCGAGGCGCTCGCCGCGGCTCTGCGAAACCTGCCAGCCTTCACCGCTGTTCTCGGTGCGGAACGACAGGCGGCCGCTCAGGTTGTCGGTGATCGGGCCGCTGACCATGCCCTCGGTGTTGATGGTCTCGTAGTTGCCGACCTCGACGACGCCGCGCGCCTCGAAGCTGCTGGTCGGCTTCTGGGTGACGAAGTTGATCAGGCCGGCGGTGGTGTTGCGGCCGTACAGGGTGCCCTGCGGGCCCTTCAGCACTTCGACGCGCTCCAGGTCGAACACCGGGCCGCTGAGCATCATCGGGTAGGCGTAGGCGACTTCATCGACGTAGGTGCCGACGGTCGAGGTGGCCGACATGTTGATGGTGTTGAAGCCGATGCCGCGCAGCGTGTAGGTCGGCACGCCCTGGTAGGACCGCGAAACGCTGAAGCTGGGCACCGCGGCCGACAGGTCCTGGACGTTGGTGACGCGGAGCTGCTCGAGCTGCTCGGAGCCGAAGGCCTGGATGGCCATGCCGACGTCGTTGAGCGCCTGTTCGCGGCGGTTGGCGGTGACGACGATCTCGCCGACGGTGGCCGACTCGTCGGCCGGAGCCGGGGCTGTCTGGGCAAAGGCCGGAGCGGCCAGGGCCGTCGAGGCCAGCAGGGCCGCCGTCAGCAGCGGGGCCTTGCGAACAGCCGTGCAGGCGTGCGCGTACGCATTGAAACGCATGAAACTTCCTCCCTCATATTCTTTATTGGGAGGTCGCTCACGCCCTCGCCCGCCCGATCGTGTCGATCAAACGGGCGCGCACACGGCGCCCCCCATCGCTTTGGGAGAATCATGAACGCCGATCACTCACAACGCGAGGACAGGCCCGTTCAATCTCGAACGGACATTTTCGCTCACGCGAAACGCGGCCCAGACAGCGGTTGCGTCCGCCCCACCGGCCGCGCTCAAATGCCCGCGCATCGCAACAAGGGAGGAACGCGCGAATGTTCTCGCACATCATGATCGGGGCCAACGACATCCCGAAGGCCAAGGCCTTCTACGACAGCCTGCTGGCCACGCTCGACGTGCCGGCCGGCTTCGTCGACGACAACCGCCGCATCTTCTATCGCACCGCGACCGGCGTGCTGGGGGTTTCCCTGCCGATCAACGGCGAGAAGGCCTGCTTCGCCAACGGCGGCACCATCGGCTTCGCCTGCGGCTCGCCCGAGCAGGTCGACGCCTGGCACGCGGCCGGTCTCGCGGCCGGCGGCAGCACCTGCGAGGACCCGCCGGGCGTCCGCGCCGGAGGCATGGGCAAGCTCTACCTCGCCTACCTGCGCGACCCGGACGGCAACAAGCTGTGCGGCATGTACCGGATGCCGAACTGACGGGAGCACAGATGGCCGAAACGCCGACACCGGCTCCGAGCCGACCGCCCCTGGAAGAGCGCGCCGCGAACGCGCTCAACGCGGTCATGGGCGGCCTGATCCTGCTGGCCGTGACGGTCTTCCTCCTTCTGCGGTTCGCGGCCACGCTTTGGGCGGCCTTCGCCGGCGACTTCCTGAAGGTCGCGCCGCTCGACATCCTGAGGGCGGTCGTGCCGGGTCTTTGGTCCGGGATTCTCGGCCTGCTGTGCCTGTCCCTGCTCGTCCGGCTTGTCCGCAAGGCGTTCCGCCGGGCGCCCGGCAGCGTCGCCGAAGACTAGTCCGGCGCCCGCTCGCTCCAGTCGTCGAGGTCGGGCTGGGCGCCCATCAGGGCCAGGCCGGTGGCGATCGAGACCAGTTCCGCCCCGCTCTCCATCTTGGCGACGCCGAAGCGGCGCTCGAAGATCTCGCGGACGGCGGGCACGAAGGAGCTGCCGCCGGTGACGAACACCCGGTCGACGCCCGCCTCGGTCAGGTCGGCGCGGCGCAGGGCCTCGTCGACGGCCCCCTCGATGGCGGTCAGCTCGGGCTGGATCCAGCGCTCGAAGCTCTCGCGCTTCACCTCGCCGGCGATGTGGACCGAGCCACCGGTGAAGTCGAACGTCGCCTGCTCGGCGCCGGACAGCGCCTCCTTCAGCTTCGAGACCGCCTGGTAGAGGCGGTAGCCGTGGTTGTCGTCGAGCATCTCCACCAGCCGCTCGATCTTCTCCGGCTCGGTGGCGGTGCGGACCAGCTTGCGGATGTCCTTCATGTCCTTGGACGCCCGCAGCAGGGCCAGCTGCTCCCACCGCGCGAAGGCGGTGTAATAGCGGTTGGGGATCGGCAGGATGTTGTCGAACGCCTTGTAGCTGCTGCCCTTGCCGAGCTTGGGCGACACCAGGTGGTCGATGATCCGGTAGTCGAAGGCGTCGCCCGCCACGCCGACGCCGGCGTTGGCCAGGGCGCGCGAGCGAACATGTCCGTTCTCGTGGGTGAAGCGGATCAGCGAGAAGTCGCTGGTGCCGCCGCCGAAGTCGGCGACCAGCACAGTGGCGTCGCCCTCCAGCCGCCGGGCGAAGAAGAAGGCCGCCGCGACCGGCTCGGGCACGTAGCGGATGTCGGTGAAGCCCAGGCGGCGGAAGCCGGTCTCGTAGCGGCGCAGGGCCAGCGCGGTGTCGGGGCGGTTGCCGACGAAGGTCACCGGCCGCCCGACGATCACCCGCCGGGGCAGATCGGCCAGACTGTCGCCGCCGTGTTCGCGAACCTTGAGCAGGAAGGCGCTGAGCAGGTCCTCGAAGGTGAAGCGGCGGCGCAGGATCTCGGTGTCGGTGAACAGCGCGCTGGCGGCGTAGCTCTTGAACGACTGGATGAACCGCGTCTCCAGCGGCTCCTCGACATAGGCGTCGATGGCCCAGGGCCCGGCGTCGACGACGCGGGCGGTCGGGTCGTGGTCGGGGGCGTGGAAGCTCAGCGCCGTGCGGAAGGCGTTGAACGGCGCCCCCTCGTGGTTGAAGGCGGCCAGGTTGGCCTGGCCGTCCCGCTCGAGCGCGACGACGGTGTTGGTGGTGCCGAAGTCGAAGCCGACGGCGGCTTCAGGGGCGGTGGTCATGAGGATGGTCCTGCGGAAAACGGAGGCGCGCGCCTCCTTCTCCGAAGGGGCGCGTCGCTAGGCGGTTTGAAGGGCGGAAGCGAACAACGGGCCGATCCTCATGAAGCCATGACCCTACTCCGCCGCCGGCTCGAGCGGCTGGTCGTACGCCGCCATCAGGGCCATGTTGAGGATCTTGGACACCGAGGCCGACAGCGGCGCGATCTGGATCGACTTTTCCAGGCCCAGCAGGATCGGTCCCAGCACCGTGGCCCCGCCCAGCGACTGCACCAGCTTGGTGGAGATCGAGGCGGAGTGGATGGCCGGCATGATCAGCACATTGGCCGGGCCGGTCAGGCGCATGAACGGGTAGTTGGCGCGGCGTTCCGGCTCCAGGGCCAGTTCCGGCGGCATCTCGCCCTCGTACTCGAAGTCGACGCCCTCCATGTGGTCGAGGATCTGGACCGCCTCGCGGACCTTCTCGGAGCGCAGTCCCATCGGGTTGCCGAAGGTCGAGTAGCTCATGAAGGCCACGCGCGGCGTGAAGCCGAGCGCCCGGACGGCGCGGGCCGCCTCGCAGGCGATCTCGACCAGTTCCTCGGCCTCGGGCATCTCGGTGACGTTGGTGTCGGCGATGAACAGGGTGTGGCCCTTGGCCAGCACGATCGACATGCCCATCACCCGGCCGCCGGGGGCCAGGTCGACGACGCGCAGCACCTCTTCCAGCGCCTGGTCGAAGCTGCGGGTCACGCCGGTGACCATGCCCTCGGCGTCGCCCAGCGCCACCATCGAGGCGGCGAAGCTGTTGCGGTCCTGGTTGATCAGCCGCTGAACGTCGCGCTTCAGGTAGCCCTCGCGCTGCAGCCGGCTGTACAGGTGGTCGACATAGTCGGGGTTGCGGTCGGACAGGCGGGCGTTGACCACCTGCAGCTTGACCTCGGCCGGATCGAGGCCGGCCAGCTTCATGTTCTCGGCGACCAGCTCCTCGCGGCCGACCAGGATCGACTCGCCCAGGCCCTGGGCCTGGAAGGCGTAGGCGGCGCGGATGACGCTCGGCTCCTCGCCCTCGGCGAAGACGATGCGCTTCTTCGGCGCGCTCAGCACGGCGCCCGACAGCTTCTGCAGGAAGGCCGCGGTCGGATCCAGTCGCTGGGCCAGGCTGGCGCGGTAGATGTCCATGTCCTCGATCGGACGGCGGGCCACGCCGGTGTCCATCGCCGCCTGGGCGACGAAGGGCGGGATGTAGCTGATCAGGCGCGGATCGAACGGCGTCGGGATGATGTACTCGGGGCCGAACTTCAGCTGGCGGCCGTGATAGGCGGCGGCGACCTCGTCGGGCACGTCCTCGCGGGCCAGCTGGGCCAGCGCGTTGGCGCAGGCGATCTTCATCTCCATGTTCACCCGCCGCGCCCGCACGTCGAGCGCGCCGCGGAAGATGTAGGGGAAGCCCAGCACGTTGTTGACCTGGTTGGGATAGTCCGACCGGCCGGTGGCGACGATGGCGTCGCCGCGCACGGCGGCCACCTCTTCCGGCGCGATCTCCGGATCGGGGTTGGCCATGGCGAAGATGATCGGGTTGCGGGCCATGGTCTTGACCATGTCCTGGGTCAGCGCGCCCTTGGCCGACAGGCCGATGAACACGTCGGCGCCGACCAGCGCCTCGGCCAGCGACCGGTGCGGGGTGTCGACCGCGTGGGCCGACTTCCACTGGTTCATGTCCTCGGTGCGCCCGCGATAGAGGACGCCCTTGCGGTCGACGGCGATGACGTTCTCGGGATGCACGCCCATGGCCTTGATCAGCTCGAGCGTGGCGATGCCGGCCGCGCCGGGGCCGTTCAGCACGACCTTGACGCTGGCGATATCGCGGCCGGTGATCTCGCAGGCGTTGATCAGGCCGGCGGCGGTGATGATCGCCGTGCCGTGCTGGTCGTCGTGGAACACCGGGATATCGAGCAGCTCCTGCAGCTCGGTCTCGATGCGGAAGCACTCGGGGCTCTTGATGTCCTCGAGGTTGATGCCGCCGAAGGTCATTCTGATGTTCTTGAC
>JBIICO010000252.1:0-4728 GCA_044238855.1 Caulobacter sp. | reverse complement strand
AAGACGCCCGAAGCCGCCGAAGCCTTCGCCGCCTTCATGCAGCGCCGCCCGGCCGACTTCTCGAAGCTGGGGTAGGATCCGGGCACAGGATTTCGTGTCCCTGCGGGGACACGATTGCCTGTTCCCTCAGGCGGGACACTTGCCCCGTGAGGCTACTGCGGCAGCCCCTGATACCGCGCCATGGTCGCGGCGAAGACGATGATCAGGCCGATGCCGATCACCTCCAGGCCGATCCACTTCCGCACGCTCTTGATCTCCGCCGCGTCGGGCGCCCAGGCGGCGTCGGCGGCGAAGGCCTTGCGCCACTTGATGTAGCGCAGCGTCGGGGGGATCGAGAGCAGGCCGACCAGCAGGAAGACCGCCATCTTGCCCCAGAACCAGTGGTTGGCCTCGTAGTAGGCCCAGCCCTTGGCCGCGAAGGCCACGCGGGCGACACCGACCAGGATCAGCAGCACCGAGGAGGCGCCGTACCCGGCGTCGAGCCCGGCCACGCGGCGGGCCGTCTCGCCGGTCATGCCCGGCTTCACCAGCACGCTCTCGGCCATCAGCATCGCCACTAGGCCGAACGCGAGGATGTGGTGCAGGATGGCGAGCACGAGATCCAGCATGGTCGTTCCCCCTTGGACGCCCCAGGCGGGTCCTTGTTTCCCGGCATCTGAGCCGGAACGCATCGGCCCGGCAAGAGGCCGCGAGGAGAGGAAAACCATGAGCGAGCGCATCACGTCGCCGTTCGGCATGTTCACGCCGGCCCGCGAGGTCGTGGCCGGCCATGACCTGTCGGGCGAAACCATCATCGTGACCGGCGCCGCCACCGGCATCGGCATCGAGACCGCCCGGGCCCTTGCCGAGGCCGGGGCCGAGGTGGTTATCGCCGCGCGCAAGCCGGACCTGGGCGCCGAGGCGGTCGGCTCAATCAACCAGACGGCCAGGGGGACGGGCGCGCGGTTCGAGATGCTGGACCTGTCGGAACTGGCCTCGATCCGGGCCTTCGCCGAGCGCTGGAACGGCAAGCCGCTGAACGTGCTGATCAACAACGCCGCCGTCATGGCCTGCCCGCTCGACCGGACGAAGGACGGCTTCGAGATGCAGATCGGGACCAACCACTTCGGCCACTTCCTGCTCGGCAATCTGCTCTCGGACGCGCTGGCGGCGGGAACTGAGCGGGGCGGCCGCCGGTCGCGGCTGGTCAGCCTGTCGTCGATCGGCCACCGCCGGTCGGACATCAACTGGGACGACCCCCACTACCGCACCCGGCCGTACGAGAAGTGGGAGAGCTACGGCCAGGCCAAGACGGCCAACGCCCTGTTCGCGGTCGGCTTCCATGAGCGGTTCAAGGATCGCGGCATCGACGCCAACGCCGTCATGCCCGGCGGCATCATGACGCCGCTGCAGCGCCACCTGCCGATCGAGGAGCAGCAGGCGCTGGGCTGGATCGATGCGGACGGCAAGGTCCGCGACGGCTTCAAGACACCGGAGCAGGGCGCCTCGACGTCCGTCTGGGCGGCGGTCGGCAAGGAGCTGGAAGGCGTCGGCGGCCTCTACCTTGAGGACTGCGCCCAGGCCCGGCCCTGGGTGAAGGACGCGCCCTGGAAGGGCGTCATGCCTCATGCCCTGGACGTGGCGAGCGCCGAGCGGCTGTGGGAGATTTCGGAGGAAACGGTAGGGCTGCGCTGAGGTTTGGCGTGGTTCGAGACGCTCGCTCCTCACCATGACGAACCCGGTGCGACTGACCCCCCCGTCGTCATCCTGAGGCGCCGCGAAGCGGCGTCTCGAAGGACGCATCGGACATCGCGCAACCTCCCCAGGAAGGCTGGCGAGGCGTATGATGGCGAACCAAGGAGCCCGACCCATGTCTCTCGCAGGCAAGACCCTCTTCATCACCGGCGCTAGCCGCGGCATCGGCCTCGCCATCGGCCTACGGGCCGCGCGGGACGGGGCCAACATCGTGGTCGCCGCCAAGACGGCCGAGGCGCATCCCAAGCTCCCCGGCACCATCTACAGCGCCGCCGAGCAGATCGAGGCGGCCGGCGGCCAGGCATTGCCGCTGGTCGTCGATGTCCGGGACGAGGCCAATGTCTACGAGGCCGTTGACAAGGCCGTGGCCCGCTTCGGCGGCATCGACATCTGCGTGAACAACGCCAGCGCCATAAGCCTGACGCCGACCGAGGCGACGGACATGAAGCGCTACGATCTCATGCACCAGATCAATGCCCGCGGCACCTTCCTGGTCTCCAAGGCCTGCATTCCGCACCTGAAGAAGGCGGCCAATCCGCACGTGCTGGCGCTGTCGCCGCCGCTGGACCTTGCCCCGCACTGGTTCGGGCGTCACGTCGCCTACACGGTGGCGAAGTACAACATGAGCATGTTCATGCTGGGCATGGCCGACGAATACAGGGACGACGGCATCGCCTTCAACGGCCTGTGGCCGCGCACGGGCATCGCCACGGCGGCGATCCAGTTCGCGCTGGCCGGGGACGAGGGCATGAAGCACTGCCGCACGCCGGAGATCATGGCCGACGCGGCCCATGCGATCTTCAGCAAGAAGGCGTCAGAGTTCACCGGCCGATTCCTGATTGACGACACGTTCCTCTACGAGGAGGGCGTCCGCGACTTCGACCAGTACCGCGTCGATCCGACCAAGCCGCTGATGCCGGACTTCTTCGTGCCGGCCGACAGCGTTCCCCCGCCGGGAGTGACGATCGGATGACTGTCACGGTCCGCCGCGCGACGCCCGGGGACGCCGCCGCCATCCACCGCTTCGTCATGGATCTGGCCGTCGACCACGGGCATGGCGACGACGTCCACACTACCCAGGCGGATATCGAACGGGCGATGTTCGGCCCCACGCCTCATGCCTTCAGCGACCTGGCCGAGGTCCGGGGCCGCACCGTGGGCGTCTCGACCTGGTTCTACAGCTGGTCCAGCTGGACCGGACGGCAGGGTATCTACCTCGAGGACCTGTTCGTGCGCGAGGAGGGCCGGGGGACCGGCGCCGGCAGGGCTCTGATGGCCGAACTCGCTCGCCGTTGCCTGGAGGAGAACCTGGCCCGGATCGAATGGGCCGTGCAGGGCGACAACGAAGGGGGCAAGGCTTTCTACAGCCGGCTGGGCGCCGCGCCGCAGGAGCACGCCATCTGGCGTCTCGATGGAGAGGCGCTGGCGTCGCTGGCCGGCGACAGGCGATGAGCGCCCCGCCGAAGACTGTTCTGGAAGTCTCGCCGGAGGAAGAGGCCGCCGTCCGCGCGGCGGTCGTCGGCGCCGATCCGCTGACGCTCGGCCCAGGTCGCGCGCTGGCCCGGGCCGAGGATGCCGCCGACCTCGCCGGGTTCTTCGCCGATCCGCGCGTGTCGGACGCCATCTACGACTTGCCCCGGCCGTTCACGGAGGCCAATGTCCGGGCCTGGATCGAGGAGAGCGAGGCGCTTCGCAAGGAGGGCCGCCGCCTGCTGATCCTCAGCCGCGACCCGACCGGCGAGATCGCCGGCTACAGCAGCATCAGCGTCTGGCCAGACCGCTCCGCCGCGGAGTTGGCCGGCGCCATCGCCCCCGACCGCCAGAACGAGGGCCAGGGCGGCGCCGGGGCGCTGCACACCTTCGGCTGGATCTTCGAGGCGCTGGACGTGCGGCTCATGTGCCTGACCGCCGCGCCGGACAACGTCCGTTCCGCCCGGCTGATCGAGGCCGCCGGCTTCGTGCCGATGGGCACGCGCGAGGCCGTGCGCCCCGACGGCGTGAAGCGCAATTCACTCTACTGGGAAATGACCCGCGCCCAGTGGACGGAGCGCTGGGGCTGAGGCCGCCGGCCGCTGTGCTTCCGTGCGTTTCGGCGCCGCAACACGAGCAGCGAATTGACCTCCTAAGCCTCGCTGGTCGGGGGAAGTCAGAGAGGTCTCATGAATCGCAGGATGTTCGCCGCCATCGCCATGGCCATGATTTTCACCGCCGGCGCCGCCGTGGCGCAGGGGCAGCCGCCCCAGCAGCGTCCGCCCGCCCAACAGCAGCCCGGTCACCAGCCGGGCCCCGGTCATCAGCAGGGCCCCGGCCACGACGCCGGCCGCCCTGGCGAGTGGGACAAGCCCGCCGCCCGCAAGGGCTCGCGCTGGGACAGGCACGTCCGCGCCTGCAAGGCCCGCTACAGGTCGTACGACGTCAAGCGCGACGCCTACCGTCTGCGGGGCGCCTGGGTGCGCTGCAAGCTCTAGCTTCGAAGGGCCTGGCGTTCGCCGTCAGGCCCGCTCGAACACGGCGGCGATGCCCTGGCCGCCGCCGATGCACATGGTCTCCAGGCCGTAGCGGACCTCGCGACGCTGCATCTCATGCAGTAGGTTGGCCAGGATGCGGCCGCCGGTGGCGCCGATCGGGTGGCCGAGGCTGATCCCGCCGCCGTTGACGTTCAGCTTGTCCCGGTCGTCCCAGTTCCAGCCCTTGAGCACGGCCAGCACTTGCGGCGCGAAGGCTTCGTTCAGCTCGACCAGATCGATGTCGCTCCAGCCGAGGCCGTTGCGGGCGAACAGGCGCTCGACGGCCGGCACCGGGCCGATACCCATGCGCGAGGGCTCGCAGCCCGCCGCGGCCCAGCTGTGAAACCAGCCGATGGGCTCCAGGCCGAGTTCTTCGAGCTTGTCCTCGGCCACGACCAGGCAGGCGGCGGCGGCATCGTTCTGCTGGCTGGCGTTGCCGGCGGTGACCACGCCGTCCTTCTCGATGGCGCGCAGCTTGCCCAGCGAC
>JBIICO010000058.1:0-16168 GCA_044238855.1 Caulobacter sp. | reverse complement strand
AGATTGGTCAGCAGGTTAGCGGGCGTGAAGTGCAC
The DNA here is from genome assembly GCA_044238855.1 of Caulobacter sp. GTDB lineage: Bacteria > Pseudomonadota > Alphaproteobacteria > Caulobacterales > Caulobacteraceae > Caulobacter. Next base: position 16,133 of record JBIICO010000058.1, on the reverse strand, counting down.
ACGGCCGTCGGCGGCGTCGGCGCTGGGCGTCACCGTGGCGGCGTTGGCGGCCCACATCGGCGAAGCGCTGCAGGCGGTGTTGAGCATCTCCGGCGCCTGGAGCGCGGCGGCCTCGATCACCTGGTGATCGGTCCCGGAGAACCCGATCCCGCGCAGGAAGCCGACGTCCGGCCGCTCATGCGGCGGCAGCACGAACTGCGGCAGGCCGAGATCGGCCAGCAGCCGCATCTTCTTCAGCCCCTCGAGCACCGCCGCGCGCGGGTTGGACGGATCGCCCTTGTTGACCTCGCTGGCCAGGTTGCCGGGCGCAAGGCCGGCGAAGCTGTGGGTCGGCCCGACCAGGCCGTCGCAGTTGGCTTCGACGGCCGTGCTCACCCCTTCAGCCCCTTGATGTCCCCCACCGTGCTGACCACCGCGTCAGCCTCGAAGCTGGCGACCGGGTAGGCGCAGTAGTCGGCGGCGTAATAGGCGCTGGGGCGGTGGTTGCCGGAGGCGCCGAGGCCGCCGAAGGGTGCGGTTCCGGCCGCGCCGGTGGTCGGGCGGTTCCAGTTCACCACGCCCGCCCGGATGCGCTGCTGGAAGCGCTCCCACCGCGCCTTGTCGTCGCTGATCAGGCCGGCGGACAGGCCGTAGCGGGTGTCGTTGGCCAGGGCGATGGCCCCGTCGAAGGTCGCCGCGCGGCGCACCTGAAGCACCGGGGCGAAGATCTCCTCGTCCGGCGTCTCGTGGTGGCTGACGTCGATCAGGCCCGGAGTGATGAAGGCGCCCGAGAGGCCCTCGACCGCCCTCGCCTCGCGGATCACTGTCCCGCCCAGCGCCTTGGCGGCCTTGCGGGCGGCGTCGCCGGCCCGAGCGGAGATCAGCGGACCCATGAACGGTTCGTCCGCAGCGTTCCAGGCGCCGATGCGGAGCCGGTCGGCCAAGGCCGCGACGGCTTCGATCACCGCCTCGCCCTCGTGGCCTTCCGGCACGATCAGGCGGCGCGCGCAGGAGCAGCGCTGGCCGGTGGTGATGTAGGCCGACTGGATGACCAGGGCGGCGGCCGCCTCGGCGTCGGTCGTGTCCCAGACCACCAGCGGATTGTTGCCGCCCAGTTCCAGCGCCAGGATCACGTCCGGACGGTCGGCGAAGTGGCGGCGGAAGTGCGCGCCCGCCGCGCCCGAGCCGGTGAACAGCAGTCCGTCGATATGCTGTTCCAGCAGCGCCTGGCCGGTCTCCTTGCCGCCCTGGACGAGGTTCACCACGCCCTTGGGCAGGTCCGCCGCCTCAAGCGCCTCCAGCATCAGCTCGCCCGTCCAGGGAGTCTCCTCGGACGGCTTGAAGACAATGGTGTCGCCGGCCAGCAGCGCCGGCACGATGTGGCCGTTGGGCAGGTGACCCGGGAAGTTGAACGGTCCGAGCACCGCCATGACGCCGTGGGCGCGGTGGCGCAGCACCGCGCGGCCGAAGGCGGTGACGTTCTCCCTGATGCCGGTCCGCTCGTCATAGGCCGCGATCGAGGCGTCGACCTTGGCCATCATCGAGCCGATCTCGGCCTTCGTCTCCCAGAGCGCCTTGCCGGTCTCGCGTGAGATCGCCTCGGCCATGGCGTCCTTGCGCGTGTCGAGGGCGGCCTTGTAGCGGCGCGCGGCGTCAATCCGCTCATCGCGCGGGCGGTCGGCCCAGTCCTGGAAGGCGGCGCGGGCGGCGGCGACGGCGGCGGCGACATCGTCGCCCGAGGCGGTCGCCCCCTCCCAGGCCGGAGCGCCGGTCGCCGGATCGATCGAGGTCAGCGCGGGCCCGCGGCCCTGGATCCAGGCGCCGTTTATGAACAGGCCGCGGCTCATGATTTCACCTTCACCGTTTCGCCCTCGCGCACGCCGAGCACCTCGGCGGCGTCACGGGACAGGATCGCAGTCTCGTGGTCGACGAGCACCGGTGCGCGCACAGCGCGGAAGCGACCGATTTCGGCGGTGGAGACCAGCGCCTCCTCGCCGAACGCGTCCTCGCCCAGCTTCACGGTGAGACGGCGGGCCTCCTTAACCGTGCGGATCTCGTCGCGGGGCGCCGCCAGGGTGGGGCCGGCGTCGAACAGGTCGATCAGGCCCTGGTAGCGGAAGCCCTCCCGCTCCAGCATCGCCCGCGCCGCTTCGCCGTCGCGGTGGACCCGGCCGATGCTTTCGCAAGCCGCCTGGGGCAGAAGACCCGTGTAGATCGGATGACGCGGCGACAGGTCGAGGATGAACTGACCGTTGGTCGAGGCGCTCATGCGGTCGGCCTCGTCGAACTCCAGCCGGAAGAACTTGTGCGCGACGTGCTCCCAGAAGGGGCAGGTCCCGTCCTCATCGAACCAGCCGCGCAGTTCGGCCAGCACCATCTCGGCGAACCGCTGTGGCTCGATGCCGATCAGCATGTAGCGCGACTGGGCCAGCAAGCGCCCCGCCCCGCCCTTGCGCTTCTCCGGCCGCAGGAACAGCGACCCGACCTCGGACCAGCCGGCGCACTCGTTGACCAGAACCAGGGCCTGGTGGTCGAACCGCATCTCCAGCGTCGGCGACGACTGCGCCAGGGTCACGACGCGGAACGAGAAGAACGGCCGCTTCAGGCCGACGCCGGCCTTCACGCCGGCGACCCCGTCGATCGCCCCGGTGTCGGCGTCCTCGAGCATCAGGGTGTACCAAGCCTCGGGCGGCGCGACCTCGCCGGAGAAGCTGGCGCGGGAAAGGTCCAGCCGCTGTCTCAGCGTCGGCTCGTCCTCGGGCAGGCTGGTGAAGCCGCGACCGGACAGGACCGCCAGCTCCATCAGCGAGTCGTAGTCGGCCGGAAGGGCGGGTCGAACCACGAGCATTCAGTGCGTCTCCATGAGGGCGCGGATGCCGCGGGCGTCGATCTCGCCGGCGGCCAGTTTCATCAGGATCAGGGCCGACAGCTGCGCGCGTTCGGCGAAGCTGTCAGGCCAGGCGAACTCGTTCTCGCTGTGGATGTCGCCGCCGCGCACCCCGAGGGTGTCGACGTTCGGCAGGCCGGCCGCGAACAGGTTGTTGCCTTCGCAGACGCCGCCGGACGGCTTCCAGGCGATGTCCTGGCCCAGCAGCGCGCCGACTTCCTTCACCTTGCCGAACAGGGCGGTCTGGGCCGGATTGAAGGGCTTGGCCGGACGAGTGAACCCGCCGTGCTGGCTGACCAGCAGCCCGTCGCCCTCCCCGGCCTTCATGGCGCCGCGAATGCCGGCCTCCAGCCAGGCGGCGGCCTCGGCGTCCGGGAAGCGGACGTTGAAGCGGACGACGGCGATGTCGGGCACGACGTTCAGCGGCGATCCGCCGTCGATCCGGGCGATGTTGACCGTCACCCCGTCGCGGCGGCCGTTGAGGCCGTCCAGCGAGCCGGCGATGCGGGCGGCGGCGGTGATGGCGTTGCGGCCCTCGTGGAAGGCCCGCCCGGCGTGGGCGGTCCGGCCGGCGACGCGGATATGGAAGTTGCCCGAGCCCTTGCGCTCGCCGGCCAGCGTGCCGTCGGACAGCGCGGGCTCGTAGGTCAGCCCGACGTGACCCAGGCGGCCGAACTCGGCCAGCACCGGGCCGGAGGCCAGAGACCCGATCTCCTCGTCCGGCGAGATCAGCACGCGGTAGCCGAGGTTGCCGGCGCCGGGCGAAGCCTCGAACGCCTCCAGCGCGGCCAGGATGACGCTGATGCCGCCCTTCATGTCGGCGATGCCGGGCCCGTGCAGCGCGCCGTCGGCGCGCGTCACGACCTTCTGGAAGCGGCTGTCGGCCGGATAGACGGTGTCGTAGTGCCCCGTCAGCACGACCTGAACCGGCGCCTCCGGCCGCACGATCACGGCCATCGACGGCGGGTGGGCCTGCTCCTTCTCGCGACCGTCGGCGCCGATCTCGATCGAGGCGGCCAGCGGAATGTCCTGCGGCTCGGTCGGCAGGACCGCGAACGCATCCTTCAGCAGGCTGCGGGTGGTCTCCAGGCCGTCGAGGTTGCGACTGCCGGAGTTGACGTCGCTCCAGCCGACCGCGCGCTCGACGATGGCCGACCCGCGTTCGGCGATGGAATCCAGAACGGCCTTCTCTTCCGGCGACAGGCGCATCGGTTTGATCGTCCAGCACTTTGACGCCATTGCCGCGCGGACCAGGTCGACGCACGTGTCTCAACGAAGCGACCCGCCGGAATGGCGCAAGACGGGAGTCGCCGAACACCACCTGCTTAGCCCAGCGATGACGTGGGGTGAACCCCCACCGGCCGGGGACATGCACTTCAGTGCGCGTCCCCGGCCGATCAGTAGTCCTTGCGCCAGCGCACCGAGAGCTTGGAGTCCTCGCCGGCCAGCTTGGAAATGATCGACAGGTTGCGGCGCACCCGCCATTCGACCTGGGCCGCCGGGCCTTCGCGGCCGCCACCGATGATCTCCAGATAGACGTCATCGGTCAGGTATTTGCCCCCCGCCACCGTCATCTCGCCGCCGTCTCCGCCGCCCGCGAAGACCAGCCGGTCCAGACCGGCGAAGTTCTTCAGGTTGCCGATCACGTCGAAGCCGCCGCCGCCCGCCAGGGCCGCCACGGCCGAGGCCAGCTGCGCGGCCTCCAGCGGCGACAGCTGGGCGGCCGAGGTGCCGAACAGCACCCGTGACAGCACCTCGTCCTGCGGCAGGACCGGGCTCGAGGTCAGGGTGATCTCCGGCTTGGCGGCGGTGCCCCGCACGCGGATCACGGCGGTCAGGGTCGGGTCCTCCCGCGTCGCCGTCAGGTCCAGTCGGATGCGGTCGGTCGAGGCGGCGAGGTAGACGGCGCCGCGCTGGTCGAACTCGAAGCGTTTGCCGGCGAAGTCGTACTCGCCGCGAACGACCCGCGCGACGCCGTCGAGCACCGGCCTGGACGTGGTGCCGGTGACGCGGGCGTCGAGGGACATCTCGACATCCAGGCCGCGACCTTCGACGAAGATGTGGCCCGGCGCCTTCAGCGTGACGTCCAGGGCGACGATCAAGCCCTTGCGTTCGGCGGGCAGGACGTCGCCCTCTCCGGCGCCGGGCTTGTTGCGCTCAATCACGTCCATGGGCACCACGCCCGAGGGCGTCGGGGGATTGGCGGCGATGGTGGCGCGGTCGATGGTCAGGGCGCCGGAAAGCTTCACCTTGCCGTCCGCGCCCCGGTCGAGCGTCGCTTCGCCCGATGCAGTGGCCGTGATGAGATCGTTTTCGATCAGCCGGAAGTCCTGCAGACCCAGCCGGAAGTTGGACACGCCGTTGCGCAGCAAGCTCAGCCGCCCGCCGCCATTCAGCTTGCCGCCCTTGCCGTCCGCGGCGGTGAAGGTGCGGACGTCGATGGCGTTGTCGGCCAGATCGGCGCCGATGGTGACATCTTTCAGCTTCAGGCCGATCGAGCCCTCCTCGTAGGTCCCGCCCTTAAGCTCGGCGTGGCCGGACAGACGCGGGTCGGCGAGCGTGCCGCCGATGGCGCCGTCCATGTCGACCACGCCGGCCAGGGTCCGGTCGCCGCCGATCAGCAGGTCCCACAGCGGCTTGATTTCGCCATCGGCGCTGAACCGGCCGCGCATCGGCTCCCTGGTCGCGATGGCCAGCCTCAGCGGGGCCGCGGAGGCGACGACCGGCAGGGTCAGCACGGCTTCCGACTTCAGGCCGCCGGCGTTGGTGGCGACCGCGTTGATGTTGAGAACCTGGTCGTTGAGCGTGGCCTTGACCTGGCCGTCCACCGAGACGGCGCGACCGGCGCCGCGGGCGCGGGCGTCATTGAGCTCCACATCCATCGAGCCGGTCAGGCGGTCGCCCCGCCCCTGCAACGCGACCTTGCCGCCGACCGTGCCGGCGAGGTCCTCGTTGAAGGCGCCGAGCGACACGTCGGACAGGTCGGCATCGATATCGGCCTGCTCGCCGTCCATGCGGGCGACGATCTCGGCGCGGCCGCCTTCGATTTCCAGCTTCAGGTCGGCGAAGCGCTGTTTGCCCGAGAAGCCGAGGCGCGCGGTCTCCAGGGTCTTGAAGTCGGCGCTGCCGAAACGGCCTTCGCCGTTCAGCGCCAAGCCGTTCGCGGCGTTTTCGCTGGTGTAGACGCCGTCGCCCTTGAAGCGCCAGCGGTTGGTCCCGTAGGCCCCGCGCAGGTCCGCGGTGATCGGCAGGCGGGCCATCGGCCCGTCGGCGGTGATCGTGCCGCGCCAGAAGCGCAGGCCGCCGGCGCCGCGGACCACCGCGTTCTCCGCCGTCAGGTTCAGTTTTGCCCGACCGCCGCCGGCCGCGTCGGTCAGCACCGCCGTACCGTTGATCTGGCCCTGGGTCAGCAGCGCGCCCGGGCCGATGGCCAGCGTCAGGTCGGCCGTCGAGGGCCGACCGCGCCGGAGCGCCAGCCCGCCGGTGGCCTGAATCCCGCCGGCGTCGGCGTCGAGGCCGGAGAGGTCCACGCCGCCCTGGGCGAAGCGGAAGGCGGTCCTGGCCCGCGCGGGGCCGTACTCGCTGTTGGCCGTGACCGCGACCTGACCGTCCATGCCGTTCGGACCACGCACGAAGCTCAGCACGATATGAGCCTGTTGCAGCGGCAGGCGCGGCAGGTCGACCTGGGCGATGTCGGCGACCAGATCGGCGCGGGGCGCGCTGACACTGCCGGTGATGGCGCCGTCGCCCTTGGCCTCGCCGGAAATCTCGACCGGACCGGCGCGGAACGGCCCCGTCGCGTTCCAGTCCAGCTTGAGCTTAAGCGCGCCCGCCGGGCCGATCTGACCGGCGGTGCGGGCCGAGGCCAACGCGCCTTCCAGCTTCGCCTCGCCCACCGAGACGACGCCCGCATGATACTCGGCCTTGCCGCGAACCCGGGGCGAGGCGCCCAGCAGGCGATCCAGCTCGGCCATGCCGGTGGCGAAGCCCACTCCCCTAGCGTCGATGCTGAAGGCCCAGGGCTTGCCCTTGCCGCCTTGCGAGGCCGACCATTCGGCGGTCGCGCCGCCCTTGGCGCCCAAGCGGACGGCCTGGAAGTTCGCCATCCTGGCGTCGCCCTTGAACGACAGGCCGCCGAGCAGCGTGCGCTCGCCGGTCGCGTCAAGCTGGAGGCCCGCGCCCGTCGCCTTGACCCGCCGCAGCAGCAGACGTCCGTCCTTGAGCCGCGCCCCGACGAGATCGGCCCGGGGGCGGGCGCCGAGCAGCGCGGCGAGGTAGCCCTCCCCGCCGCCGCCGTCGCCGTTGAGCGTGGTCTCGATAGCGAACTCGCCGTCCTTCATCCCCAGCTTCACCGGCCCCTGCGCGCGGGCGAGGCTGTAGCCGACGGCCTTGAAGCCGGTGGCGTTCAGCGCGCCGGCGTAACTCCATTCGTCCTGGTCGCCCATCAGCACGCCGCGCGTGGTGGCCGCGCCGCCGATCACATCGCCGGTCAGGCGCTGCAGGGAACTGGTCGCGATGCTGACGTTGACGCCGTCCTTGCCGGTCGTGCGCTTGCCGATGTCGGCCTCGCCCTGCGCGGTGATGGCGAGCGTCTCGCTCCCGACCCGGGCGTCGATGGCATATAGCCCGCTCCTGGCCTTGCCGCCCTTGCCGTCGAAGGTGACTTCCTGACCGAGCATTTTCGCGTACTTCGCCGTCAGCGTCGACGCAACGAGCGAAAGCCGGCCGGAAGCCGAACCGCCGCTCGCGTCCCAGGCGCCGGCGGCCTCGATCGGGCGGCTCCCCCCCGACGTCGCGAGCACCGAGAATTTGCCGGTCCCGGCGTCGCCGTCAGCCTTGGCCTTGAGCACGAACGGCTGGTCGGCGGGCAGGCCTAGCGAACCGGCCAGCGCGCCGCCCTTCTCCTCCAGCACATCGGCGAACAGCTTCAGCGGCTGCCCCTTGCCGGTTTCCAGCGCCAGGATCAGGCGATCGCCGAGGTGCAGCCGACTGGCGGCTCCCAGATGGACCCGCGTGGGCCCGTTGCGTTCGAGCTTCACCCCGCCCACGGCCACGAACAGGCCCCGGCGATAGCTGAACTCCGGCAGAGTCTCGACCGGAAGAACCAGGCGCTCGATGTCGACCGACACGGGCATGCCCTTGGACACCGTCTTGGGTGTCAGTGTCGGGCGGCGCAGGACGCGGACCTCGCGCGCGACGATCTCGTCGGCGTGGAAGCGGCGCACGAACAGCTCGTGATAGCGCCACTTCATCCGCACGTCGTTGGCCTCGAGCCAGGTCCCCTTCTCGTCGGAGATGGTCAGCCGCCGGACGCCGAAGTTGCGCCAGATGTCGCCGCTGAGCCCCTCGATCTTCAGCTTGCCGAAGCGGCCGATCTTCAGGCCGTTGGCGCGGGCCTCGACGAACAGCAGGCCCGGCGTCGAGTTGACGCCGAACCGCAGGGTGACGGCGGCCGCGCCGACGAACAGCACCGCCAGCAGCGAGACCAGGATGATCCAGCCCGGCGCGGTGCTCGGCAGCCGGCGCCGGCGCGGCCTTGCGGCCGGCGGCTGGACGTCGGGCGTGGTGGTGTCCTCGGTCAAAACGCCTGCCCGATGCTGATGTAGATCTGGAAGTCGCTGTCCCCTTCCCGCTTGTCGAGCGGGAAGGCGATGTCGGCGCGGATCGGGCCGAAGCCCAGATCGTAGCGAACGCCGACGCCCACGCCGACGCCGTAGTCCTCGCCGCCGGGGAACGAATCGGTGCCGACCGCGCCGGCGTCGACGAAGGCCACCGCCCCCCACCGCTGGGTGATCCGGCGGCGCACCTCGAAGCTGGCCTCGACCAGCGACAGACCGCCCTGAGGCGTGTTGTCGGACAGACGGGGGCCGATCGCCTGCCAGCCGTAGCCGCGGACCGAGCCGCCGCCGCCGGCGTAGAAACGACGGGGCGCCGCCACCTCGTCCAGAACCGCGCCCCAGATCGAGCCGACCTTGCCGCGGCCCGCGATCACCGTCTGGGCGTCCTCGCCGAACGCGAAGTAGATCGACGCCTGGGTCTGGGCCTTCAGGTAGAGGGCGCCGACGTCTCCGAAGGTGGTGATCGGCTCGATGCGGGTCTCTAGACGCCAGCCCGTCGTCGGGTTCAGCGGATCGTCCGACCGGTCCAGGGCGAAGGCCGCCAGCGCCGCGGCGGTGATGACGTTCTGCTGCTGGCCTTCGAAGACGACGTTGCCGATCGTCTCCTTCTGGACGCTCTGGGTGTAGTCCAGCGACAGGCCGCCGGTCAGGTAGGACATCTTGCCGAAGCGGCGGGTGACATCGCCGCTGACGAGCACCCCGGCGGCGTCGTAGGCGTCCGTCAGCTCGTTGAAGACGGCGGTGGTCAGGGTCAGCGTCTGCTGCGGCCGCCGCCAGTGCGGCAGCGCCAGCTTGGCCTCCAGCCGCTGCTCCAGCTCCGCCAGGCGCAGGGTGTAGGTGGTGGTGTCCGCGCGGTGGAAGTTGTTGAACCGGGTGCGGCGCACGTCGAGACCCGCGCCCTCGCTGGTCGAATAGCCGGCCGAGACTTCGAGCGTCACCGGCGGCCGGTCGGTCACCGACACCAGCACCGGCCGCTGCCCCTTGTCGTCTGCCTTGTCTTTGGGCAGCAGCGAGACCGTGACTGAATCGTAGGCGCCCGTGTCCAGCAGCCGGCGCTCCAGCTCGGCGACGTCGGCCGGGTCGTAGACATCCCCTTCCTTCCAGGGCGCCAGCTTGCGCAGCCAATCGGCGTTGGTGCGACCGATCTCGCCCAGCTGCAGGCCGTCCATGCGCACCAGCTCGCCGGCGACGATGCGGAAGGTCGGCTGCACGGTCTTGTCGGCATGGTCCACGACCACCTGGCGCGCGCCGGGCGTGGCGTCGGCGTAGCCGCGCTTCTGGATCGCCGCGACGATCCGGCCCTCGGCCGCCAGGACGTCCTGGGCCTTGCCCGGCGCGCCGCGACGCAGCGCCATGGCCTGTTCGGCGGAGATTTCGACTTCCGGCACCGGCGTTTCGCCGACCCATTCGATCTCGGGCCGGGCGAAGCGGAAACGGGGGCCGGGCGTGACCTTGACCACCGCGCGGGGCGGCTCGCCGCTGTCGTCCTCGTCCGGATCGACCACGTCCGGCTCGACCTCATAGCCGTAGTAGCCTTGGGTGCGCAGGGCGGCGATGGCGGCCTCTGCCGCGTCGCGGGCGCGCCGGCGGGCCTCGAAGCGGGTCTGCGCGGGCGTTTTCACGGTTCCGACGGCGCGAACGATGTCCTCGCGGAGCTCTTCGTCGGCGACGCCATCGATCCGCGCCTTGCTCTGCTGCGCGATAGCCTGCGTCGCGCCCATACCAAGGGCGACGAAGGCCGCAGCGGCCAAAGCGAAACGGACAGGCGCCAAACGTTCGTTCTCCAATTGCGCCCCGATTCCCGTGTAGTCGGGCCCGTCGCGCCTGTCACGCCCATCCCGCCTATCCAGCGGCGACGAAAGCTGCACAAATCGCGGGCAGTCGCGTTTCCAAGGTCCGAGTCCGTCCGAATGCGGACGCCAGCTCTCGCCAGAGCGTTAGGAATGAAGAGTGAAGAGGCCGTATCGGTCGTGAGTGAATCGGAAACCGACTTGAGCGTCGCCGCAGCCAATGCCTTCGAACCGGCGCCCGCGCTGCCGATGACCGACGCCGCCTATCTTCCGGGCATCGCCTTCGACGAGATGTACCGGGAGGGCGGCGACGTCCGGGCCCACTACGCGGGTGTTCACACCCGCCTGACCACCCTGTCGCCGGAGGCTCTCGCCGACCGGCAGAAGACGCTGGAACGCTCCTTCCTGCTCCAGGGCATCACCTTCACCGTCTACGGCGCCGAGGCGACCACCGAGCGGATCATCCCCACCGACCTGGTGCCGCGGATCATCCCGGCCTCGGAATGGAAGACGATCGAGGAAGGCCTGACCCAGCGGCTGCGGGCGCTGAACATGTTCCTGGCCGACATCTACGGCGACCAGCAGATCCTGATGGACGGCGTCGTGCCGCGCGAGCTGGTGCTGGGCGCCCCCTCGTACCGGCGCGAGATGCAGCACCTCTACGTGCCCCACAAGGCCTACGCCAACGTCTGTGGCAGCGACCTGATCCGCGGCCAGGACGGCGAGTTCGCGGTGCTGGAGGACAATCTGCGCGTCCCGTCCGGCGTGTCCTACATGCTGGCCAACCGCGACGCAGCCAAGCGGACCTTCCCCGGCACCTTCCGAAGCTCGAACGTGCGGCCGGTCGAACGCTATCCCGACCTGCTGCTGGCGACGCTGAAGAGCATGGCCGCCGACTGGCGTCCGGACCCGCAGGTCGTGGTGATGACGCCCGGCGTCTACAACAGCGCCTACTACGAGCACGCCTACCTGGCCCGCCTGATGGGCGCGCCGCTGGTCGAGGGCCGCGATCTCGTGGTGCACGAGAACATGGTCTACATGCGGACCACGACCGGCCTGCGCCGGGTGGACGTGATCTATCGCCGCGTCGACGACGACTTCATCGACCCCCTCACCTTCCGGCGGGACTCGGGTCTGGGCCTGGCGGGTCTCTTCAACGCCTATCGGGCCGGCAACGTGGTGATCTGCAACGCGCCCGGCACCGGCGTCGCCGACGACAAGGCGGTCTACGCCTACGTTCCGGAGATCATCCGCTACTATCTGGGCGAGGATCCGATCCTGCCCAACATCGAGACCTTCCTGTGCCGCGAGCCGGCGCAGCTGAGCCACGTGCTGGCCAATCTCGACAAGCTGGTGGTCAAGGCGGTCGGCGCGTCCGGCGGCTACGGCATGCTGGTCGGCCCCCACGCCAGCCGCAAGGAACGCGACGCCTTCGCCGACGCGCTGAAGGCCGATCCGGCCAACTACATCGCCCAGCCGACCATCCAGTTGTCGACCGCGCCCTGCCTGATCGACGGCCGGATCGAACCACGCCACGTCGACCTGCGGCCCTTCATCCTGTCCGGCGAGAAGATCACCGTGACGCCCGGCGCCCTGACCCGCGTGGCCCTGCGCCGCGGCTCGCTGGTGGTCAACTCCAGCCAGGGCGGGGGCTCCAAGGACACCTGGGTGCTTGTCGACGAGACGGAGGGGACCCAGCCATGATGCTCGCGCGCGTGGCCGACAGCCTCTACTGGATCGGCCGCTACATCGAGCGGGCCGAGCACTTCTCGCGCCTGGCCGACGTGATGCTGAACGCCACCCTGGACCGGTCCGACGCGGCCGCCCAGACGGCCTACATCGCCCTGTCCGCCGTCGGCGACACCGACATGGCCCGCGCCAGCCGCACCTACGAGGCGGCGCGAACGCTGGTGCTGGACCGCGAGGACCCGAACTCGGTGCTGATGTCGCTGGCCCATGCCCGCGAGAACGCCCGCCAGGTCCGCGACCAGATCACCACCGAGACCTGGGAACGGCTGAACATGCTGTATCTCAAGGTCACGGCGGAGACGACGAGCGCCGACTTCGAGGGCGGCTCCTCCGCTTTCCTGCACGACATCATCGCCGACCTGCACCTGTTCAAGGGCGCGGCCGACGCGACCATGAGCCATGGCGAAGGCTTCCGGTTCCTGATGCTGGGCGTCTACCTGGAGCGGGCCCACCTGATCGCGCGGCTGCTGGACGTCTGCTTCGGCGACGGGCGCAACGGCGAGGTCACCGACCGCATCGCCCAGATGAACCTGCTGCGGATGGCCTGTGCGCTCGAGCCCTACCTGCGCCGCTACACCGCCGAGATCGAGCCGCGGCACATCCTGGAGTTCCTGCTGTTCGACGAGGAGTTCCCGCGCTCGATCCGCTTCGCGACCAACCGTATCGAAGACTACCTCGTCGGGGTCTCGCGCCACGTCGAGGTCGGCGGGCTGGCGACGCCGGAACGGCTGGCCGGCCGCCTGCGCGCCCGACTGCAGTTCACCGACGTCGACGAAATGGAGACCGTGGGCGCGAGCGGGCTGCTGGCCACCGTGGTCGGCGAATGCGGCCGCATCCACGAGGCCATCTACGACACCTTCGTCGCCTACTCCCTCGAAATGAGGCTGCCAGCGTGAACGCATTCAGCAGAAGTGGCGTCCGGTTCCGCGTCCGGATGCGTTCACCCCTTGAAGGCCCCGGCGGACAACCGGCTTTCACCTGGTCCGAGGTCGCCTAATGTTGCTCGAAGTCAGGCACGTCACCCAGTACCACTACGAGCGCGCGGTCCGCGAAAGCTTGATGGAACTGCGCATGCAGCCCCGGAAAAGCGCCGGCCAGCGGCTGATCAGCTTTGAGCTGGATCTTGAGCCCCGCGCCCAGATTTTCTCCTACGCCGATAACTTCGGAAACGCCGTCTATCACTTCGACGTCCCCCAGCCGCACGACACGCTGCGGATCGAGGCGCGGTCGGCGGTCGAGACCCACCCCGAGCAAGCGCTGCCCGAGGGCGTCGACATGGGCGAATGGGATCGGCTGCGCGGCGACTTCGTGCGCGGGGAGTGCTTCGATTTCCTGCAGCCGCACGGCTTCGTCATCTTCACCCAGGCGCTTCAGACCTTCATCGTCGAGAAGAACCTCGACGCCCTGCGCCTGAGGGACCCGCTGACGGCGATGCGGGCGCTGAACCAGATCATCTACGACGCCTTCGACTACACCCCGGGCGTGACCACCGCCGACAGCCCGATCGACCTGGCGCTGGGCGTCGGCCGCGGGGTCTGCCAGGACTTCGCCCACATCATGCTGGCCATCTGCCGGCGCTGGGGCATCCCGGCGCGCTATGTGTCCGGCTACCTGTTCACCGATCGCAAGCAGGGCGACCGCTCCGACCCGGACGCGACCCACGCCTGGGTCGAGGTCTTCCTGCCCACGCTGCGCTGGGTCGGGTTCGATCCGACCAACAACTGCCTGGCCGGCGAGCGCCACATCGCCGTCGGCATCGGCCGCGACTATGCCGACGTGCCGCCTTCGCTGGGTGTTTACAAGGGTGAGGCCGACAGCCAGCTGGCCGTCGCGGTGTCGGTCGGCAAGGCGCGCGCGGCCCTGGCCGAGCCGGAGTTCCTGCGTCTGCCCAAGCCGGCCTTCGCGGGGGGCCGCCGTCGCAGCAGCGACGACATGCGTCGGCAGGAACAGCAGCAACAACAGCAGCAGTAACGCGAGGTCGAGGCGTCGACGGTTCTACGGGGGAGAACAACCGTCGACGCCCCTTCCATGCCCCCTCCCCGCCAAAGGAAGGAGCGATCGCGTCACGCGACCAGCGCAGCCTCTCTACAGCGCAAGCCGTTGACGCGAACATCCGCCTCGCCCAGTCGCACGCCGAGCAGACTGGTGAGGCTGTTGAGCACGCCGTCCAGCGACGGCGCGGCGGCGGTCAGCAGTCCGCCGATGACCTTGGTGGCCGCCGAGTCGCTGATGACCAGCTTGAGCAGGCCGAGCACCTTCACCTCGACACCCAGGTCCTTGACCAGGCTGCTGGTCAGCGCCGTGACGGTGTCGGTGGTGGAGACCGTTTTCACCGTTCCGGCGGCGATGTCCGCCTTGCTGAAGCTGACGGAGTGCCAGGTCTGGCCGCCCAGCTGGGCGTGAGCCGACGTCTTGGCCGTGATCAGGTTCAGGACATCGGCCAGGACAGCGCTGGTGGGCGTGATCTTGGTCTTGAAGTCGTTGAGCTTGGTCTTGTCGATCTCGCCGATCCAGACATCGCCCAGGCTCGGCTTCACCGACAGCACCGCGCTATTGGCGCCACAGTTCATGCTCTGGAGCTTGGCCTCGGCCGACGCCGCCTCGACATAAAGCGGCAGCTTGATCTGCGCCAGCGCGCCGAGCAGGCCGCCGGTCAGCAGCTTGGTCTCGACATAGAGCCGCGTCTGCGCCGTGCGAATGGTGCTGGATCCGTCGCTGGCCACGGTCAGCCAGGCGGAGTTGTTCGGTCGCTCGCCGATCGCCAGCCAGGCGTCGACATCGGCCAGTCCGGGCACGCTGGTCCCGAGGTCCAGTTGCACCTGCCGTCCGCCGCCAGCGACCAGCAGGGTGGCGTTGGAGAGGTCCAGCGCGCTCAGCGCAACGCCGGCGCCGCTGGCGCCAGCGACGTGGTCCTGGGCCGCGTAGGGGCCGAGATCGATCAGTTTGTCGAGCTCGGCCGGCGTGGCGTCGCCGGCGGCGACAGCGATCTTCTTCACGGCGGCGGCGGCGACGTCCTCGCCCTTGTCGTCGAGCAGGGTCGACAGCACGGTCAGCGCCTGGCCCGTGCTGACGTTCGAGCTGAGCACCTCGTCATAGGTCGCGGCCGTGAGGTCGGCGTCGACCTTCAGCGCATCCAGGTACTCGAGCAGATCCACGTCCGCGTCGGCCAGGGCGTTGTAGTCCATCACCGACAGGCTGACCGAACTGCCGGTGAGCTGGGTCAGCAGGGCGTTGGCGACGCCGCCGTTCAGCGACGCCAGCCGCGAGCCCAGCGAGAAGCTGGCCAGCTCGGCTCGCGCCGCCGTGGCGGTGCGATCTATGTCGGTGCTGTCCTCGCCCAGGATCACCTGACCGAAGAACAGGTGGGCCTTGCCGCTGACCTTGACACGCACGGCGTTTGGCGATGCGGCATTGGGGGTAAAGCGCGAGGCGGGCGCCACCTGGGCGCTGGCCGCGTAGCCGCCCTTGGTCACGGTGACCGTCAGCGGCCCGTCCCAGCCATTGGCGGCGGCGGTGGCCTCGGCCGCCTGCTGGGCGTTGTCGAGATCGCGCGCCGCGGCCAGGGCGGCCAGGTCGGCGATGCCCTGGAGCTGGCGCGACTGCACGAAGATCGAGCCCAGATCGATGGCCACGGCTCCACAGGCGATGATCACCGTCGACGAGGCGGCCGCCATGATCGAGACGGCCCCGCGCTCGTTTCTGGCGAACCGCCGGAGCATCAGTAGCCTCCCAGCCTGACCGTGGCCGAGCGGGAGATGGTCTTGGACGGCATCGGCACCAGGCCGCTCAGCGACCAGAAAGGCGTGTGCGAGGCGTCGTAGGCGACCGCGACGGTCACGGTGTTGGTGTCGCCGACCACCGAAACCGTGGCATGGGTGGCCGTGAGCCAGACGTAGTCGCCGATCTCGTCAGCCAGCGTGGCCTGGGCCAGGCTGCTGCGCTCGGTGTTATCCAGGCCGCCCATCGCCGCCCGCGCCGCGTCGTTGGCGACCTGCTGCACCGAGTGGGAAATCCAGAAATAGCCGCCGTAGCTGCAGATCCCGAGGATCATCAGCACCATCATCGGACCGACGATCGCGAACTCCAGCGCCGCCGCGCCGGAGTCGGCTC
>JBIICO010000251.1:0-4802 GCA_044238855.1 Caulobacter sp. | reverse complement strand
CGACCTCGCTCGACGGACGGATCGCGACGGCCTCGGGCGAGAGCCGCTGGATCACGGGCCCGGCGGCGCGCGAGCAGGTGCACCGCCTGCGCGCCATGCACCAGGCCGTGCTGGTCGGCATCGAGACCGCCATCGCCGACGACCCGGAACTGACGGTCCGCCTGCCTGGCTTTGTCGGCCTTCAGCCGGTGCGTGTGGTGCTCGACAGCCGCCAGCGCCTGCCTCTGGCCAGCAAGCTGGTGCGGGACGCCGAACGCCTGCCGACCGTGGTCATCACCGGTCAGTATCCAAACGAGCGTTTGACTGACGCTGGGGTCACCGTGCTTCAAGTCACGGAGAGCGATGGGCGGCCCGATCCGAGGGCGGCGTTGGCGGCGCTGTCGGGCTGGCTGAAAGGTCGGCATCCCGCCGCCGCCGCGTTCGAGCCGCAGCTGTTCGTCGAGGGCGGCGGCCAGGTGGCGGCCAGCCTGCTGGCGGCCGATCTGGTCGACCGGCTGGAGTGGTTCCGGGCGCCGATCGTGCTGGGCGACGAAGGCCGCCCGGGCGTCGGAGCCTTCGTTTTGAAGGATCTCGCCGCCGCGCCGCGCTTCCGTCGCGTGTCGGTCGAGGCGGTCGGCGACGACCTTTGGGAGCGTTACGAGAGAGCCTGATGTTCACCGGCATTGTCACCGACGTGGGGCGCGTGCGCTCCGTGCGCGAAACCAACCGCGACCGCCGCTACGAGATCGAGACGGCCTATGACGTGGCCGGCATCGACATGGGCGCCTCGATCTCCCACGCCGGCTGCTGCCTGACCGTGGTCGAGAAGGGGCAGGGCTGGTTCGCCGTGGAAGTCAGCCACGAGACCCTGTCGAAGACGACGCTGGACCGCTGGCAGGAAGGCCATCGCGTCAACCTGGAGCGCGCCGCGCGGCTCGGTGACGAGATGGGCGGCCACATCGTGTCGGGCCACGTCGACGGCGTCGGCGAGGTGCTGTCGATCGAGCCGGACGGCGGTTCGCACCGCATCCGCATCCGCGCCCCGCGCCCGCTGCATCGCCTGATCGCCCCGAAGGGCTCGATCGCGGTGGAGGGCGTCAGCCTGACCGTCAACGAGGTCGAGGACGACGTCTTCGGCATCAATATCATTCCCCACACCTTCGAGGTGACCACGCTCGGCGAACTGACGCCGGGCTACAGGGTCAATCTCGAGATCGACATGCTGGCGCGTTACCTCGCGCGGTGGCAGGAGACCGCGTCATGAGCACCGACAGCCCCATCTCGCCGATCGAGGACATCATCGAGGACGCCCGCAACGGCCGTCCCTACATCCTCGTCGACGCCGAAGACCGCGAGAACGAAGGGGATGTGATCATCCCGGCGCAGTTCGCGACCCCCGAGCAGATCAACTTCATGGCCCGCCACGCGCGCGGCCTGATCTGCCTTTCGATCACCAACGACCGCGCCCGCCAGCTGCGGCTGCCGCCGATGGCGATCGAGAACCGCGAGAGCATGACGACCGCCTTCACCGTCTCGATCGAGGCGAAGGAAGGCGTGACGACCGGCATCTCGGCGCATGACCGCAGCCACACGGTGGCCGTGGCCGTCGATCCGACCAAGGGGCCGGACGATATCGTTTCGCCCGGCCACGTCTTCCCGCTGGTCGCCCGCGACGGCGGCGTGCTGGTCCGCGCCGGCCATACCGAGGCGGCGGTGGACATCTCGCGTCTGGCCGGCCTGAATCCGGCCGGGGTGATCTGCGAGATCATGAAGGACGACGGGACCATGGCCCGGCTGCCGGACCTGATCAGCTTCGCCCAGCTGCACGGCCTGAAGATCGGCACCATCGCCGACCTGATCGCCTACCGTCGCCGCACGGAGCGGCAGGTCGAGCGCGTGCTGGAGACGCCGTTCCACAGCGTCCACGGCGGCGACTTCCGCATGATCATCTACCGCAACCTGATCGACCGCTCGGAGCATGTGGTGCTGGTCAAGGGGCGGATCGAGGCCGACAAGCCGACTCTCGTGCGGATGCACCAGGTCGACTTCGCCATCGACATGCTGGGCATCAGCACGGGTCGCCGCGACTACGTTCCCTCGGCCCTGCGCGCGATCGGCGCGCATGACGGTCCGGGCGTGGCGGTGTTCATCCGCGACCCGAGCCCGACCTGGCTGTCGGAGCGCTACGGCGGCGCGAACGACCAGCATCACAGCAACGCCATCCGCGACTACGGCGTCGGCGCGCAAATCCTGCTGGACCTCGGGGTGCGGGAAATGGTCTTGCTGACCTCCAGCACGTTCAAGCCGGCGGCGCTGGAAGGCTACGGCCTGAAGATCGTCGGCCGCCAGCCGATCCAGACCCCCGGAGAGGGGCAGGAGTAATTGACTATGTCCGATGACAAGATCCGCATCCTGATCGTCGAGGGGCGGTTCTATTCCGACCTGGCCGACGCCCTGCTGGCCGGCGCGACCGACGCCATCGGCGCGTTCGGCGCCGAGTACGACGTCATCACCGTGCCGGGCGCGCTGGAGATTCCGGCGGTGATCGCCATCGCCGAGGACGCCGGCGACCGCGGCGTCCGCTACGACGGCTACGTCGCCCTCGGGACCGTGATCCGCGGCGAGACCTATCACTTCGAGATCGTGTCGAACGAAAGCTCGCGCGGCCTGATGGACCTGGCGGTCCGCAAGGGCCTGGCGATCGGCAACGGCATCCTGACCGTCGAGGACGAGGAGCAGGCCTGGGCCCGCGCCCGCGCTTCGGAAGGCGACAAGGGCGGCGGCGCGGCGCGCGCCTGCCTGGAAGTCATCAGCATCCGCCAGAGCCTGCAGGGGCGCGGTTGATGACCGGCGACACCAACAAGCCGGCGTCCCTCAAGCAAGCCTACGACAAGCTGGTCGCGGCGACCGAGGAGAAGGTCACGCTGAGCGCTCGCGAACGCCGCGCCCGCACCGTGGCGCGCCTGGCGGCGGTGCAGGCGCTGTACCAGATGGAAATGAGCGGCGTCGGCGCCGACGCGGTGGTGCGCGAGTTCACCGAGCACCGCTTCGACCGCGACATGGAGGGCGAGACCCTCGCCGAAGCCGACGAGACCTTCTTCGCCGAGCTGGTGAAGGGCGTCGTCGGTACGCAGGCGACCATCGACGCGGCGGTGACGAAGCGGCTGGCCGCCGGCTGGAAGCTGGAGCGCATCGACGCCACCCTGCGCGCCATCCTGCGCGCCGGTGGCTGGGAGCTGATGCGCCGCAAGGACGTGCCGATCGAGGTGGCCATCGACGAGTACGTGGAGATCGCCAAGTCCTTCTTCGAAGGCCCGGAGCCCGGTTTCGTGAACGGCGCCCTGGACGGCATCGCCCGCGATGTCCGGGGGTGAGTTCGACTGGATCGCCCGCCTGCTGAGGCCCCTGACGAAGGGAGCCCCCGAGGCGCTCGATCTGCTCGACGACGCGGCCGTGCTGCCCTCGCGGCCCGGCTACGATCTGGTGATGACCAAGGACGCCATGGTCGCCGGCGTCCACTTCCTTCCCGACGATCCGCTGGACCTGGTGGCGCGCAAGCTGCTGCGGGTGAACCTGTCGGACCTCGCCGCCAAGGGCGCGGAGCCCTGGGGCTATCTTCTGGCGACCGCCTGGCCCCACGACACGTCCTGGGACGCCAAGGCCCTGTTCGCGCAGGGGCTGGCGGTGGACGGCGAGACGTTCGGCCTGACCCTGCTGGGCGGCGACACGGTGTCCACGCCCGGACCTCTGACCCTGACCGCGACGCTGCTGGGCTGGGTCCCGCAGGGCGGGGCGGTGCTCCGCCGGGGCGCCCGGCCCGGCGATCTGCTGGCGGTCAGCGGGACGATCGGCGACGGCTTCCTGGGGCTGAAGGCGGCGATCGGCGAACTCGACAGCGCGGTTCTGGCCGACCGCTACCGCCTGCCTCGCCCGAGGCTGGATCTGATCGAGGGGATCCGCGCTCACGCCCGCGCCGCCGCCGACGTCTCCGATGGCCTGCTCGCCGACGCTGGCCACATCGCCTGGGCCAGCGCCTGCGGGGCGCGCATCGATCTCGACCGCTTGCCCCTGTCGGGCGAGGCCGAGGCCTGGGTCGACGGCCAGCCCGATCGCGTCGCCGCCCTGACCGCGCTGGCGACCGGCGGCGACGACTACCAGGTCGTCTGCGCCTTGCCGGTGGTCGGCGGCAAGCCGGCCGACATGACGGTGATCGGCTTCTTCTTCGAGGGCGAGGGGCTGTCGGTGCGGCACGACAACAAGCCGGTATCGGTTGGCAAGCTGGGCTGGGACCACTCCCGCACCTAACCGCCCCTTAACCACGCCGTGGCCACAAAAGGCCATGCTCAGCCGTCGCTCCCTCGCCGCCGCCCTGCCGTTCGCCTTCACCACCACGGCCGCCGCCGCGTCCGGCGGAGGGGAGGAGGGCAAGAAGGACGAAAAGCCGGTCCTGGACCTGCAGCCGATCGCCCTGCCGGTGGCAGTGAACGGCAAGCTGATCAACTACGTCTTCGTGCATCTGAGGCTGAACCCGGCGCCGGGCGCCGACATGAGCAAGCTGCGCTCCAGGGAGCCGTGGATCCGCGACGCCATCGTCCGGGCCGGGCACCGCACGCCCTTCACCGTGCCGACCGACTACACCAGGATCGACGAGGCGCGGCTCAAGGCGGCGCTGATGCGCGAGGCCGGCGCCGTGGCCGGCGCGAAGAGCTTCGTCTCCGCCCAGGTGATGAACCAGACCCCCAAGCAGCGGAACCGCCTGCCCAGGCCGCCGGCCTGATCGCCTAAGCCCCTTCTTCGCCAATTCCCGCAACCGGTTGCGCCCT
>JBIICO010000249.1:0-4818 GCA_044238855.1 Caulobacter sp. | reverse complement strand
AGCGCGATCACCGCGCCGATGAAGAAGCTGGTCACCGCCACGATCGGCAGCGCGTCGAGGCCCGCGCGCTCGCAGAGGGTGACGATCGGCGCCCAGCGGATCTTGTGCGGCTGGATGATCGCGCGGCCGGCGGCGACGATCACCTGGCCGATGAAGGCGAACGTCTCGAGCGCCTCGCCGAGCACATGGATCACGCCGCGCCCGATTCGTTCGAGCAGGAACTGCAGCCCGCCGTCGGCCGGCGGCGGCGGGATGGGCTCGGCCTTGATCGCCTCGGCGACCAGGTTCAGCAGCCGCTCGGTTTCCGGCCGGGCGGTGACGCGGTCCTTGCGGCACTCGCCGCCGAGCGCGCGGACAATGGCGTAGGCGCCGGCGGTGTCGCAGCGGCGGATGGCGGTCAGGTCCAGATTGGTCGCGTCGGCGCCGTCGAGGATGTCGGCCAGGCGCGGACCGGCGTCGCCCAGCGAGTCAGCGGTCCAGTCGCCCGTGAGCCGGGCCGTGGCCCCATTCCCGCCGTGCAGGAGATCGAAGTCGGCGGGCTTGGTCATACGAGGGTCGGGGGCTCCTTCTCCGCCCGAAACTGCCACGCCCGGGCCGATCCGCAAAGCGTTCAGCGAACGTGGAAGCGATTGCCAGCGCGCCGGGGTTGCGCAAGGGTCCGCCGAAACAGCGCCCTGGGGAGGCGACGATCATGACAGACGGGCTCCAGGACGCGCGAACACCACCGAAAAGCATCGGCGTCGCCCGTATCGCGATCGGGTTGGCGGCGGGCGTCCTGCTGTGGCTGCTGAACGAGGCGGCGGACGCGAAGGGGTGGGCGGCGACGCAGCCTGGCCTGTTCGGGGCCTTGGCGGCGGTGGCCCTGTTCCTCCCGTTCGTGCTGGTCGGCGGGCTGAGCGCGTTGCGGCCCAGGACCCTGGCGATCTGGGCCGCCGGCGCGACGGTGCTGCTGGCGTTGCTGGGCTGGCACGACCTGACCCGTCGGGGTGATCTCGCCGGCGACCCGTGGCTGGCGGCGGAGATGATGGTCTTCGTCGCCGGCGGCCTGTTCGTCGCCAACGAACTCGTGGCCGGCGGGGACGCCGAGCGACGGCTGATCGCGCGTTATCCGACCTATTTCGAGACCGCCTGGAAGCACGGCGTCCAGCTGGCGCTGTCGGCCGCCTTCGTGGGCGTGTTCTGGCTGCTGCTTTACCTCGGCGCGGCGCTGTTCCGGGTGATCGGCATCGAAGCGATCGAGGAGTTGCTCCGCAAGCCCTGGTTCGGCTTTCCGGCCAGCGGCGCGATGTTCGCCGCCGCCGTTCAGCTGACCGACGTCCGCGTGGGCCTGATCCGCGGCATCCGGACCGTGGCGCTGACGCTGCTCTCCTGGCTGCTGCCGGTGTTGACGGTGCTGGCGGCGGCCTTCCTGCTGGCGCTGCCGTTCACCGGTCTGGAGCCGCTATGGAAGACCCGCAGCGCCGCCGGCATCCTGCTCAGCGCGGCGGCGACCCTGATCGTGCTGATCAACGCCGCCTATCAGGACGGCGAGCCGGAGGGCATCGTGCCCCTGGTGCTGCGCGCCACCACGCGCCTGGCCGGACTGTTGCTCGCCCCGATGATCGCGCTGGCCGGCTACGCCCTGTGGCTGCGCATCGGCCAGCACGGCCTGACGCCGGACCGGATCGTCGGCGCCGCCTGCGTGGTCGCCGGCGCGGTCTATGCCGGAGGTTACGCCTTCGCCGCGCTGCGGCTCGGGCGCTGGATGCGGCGGCTGGAGGCGACCAACATCATCGCGGCCTTCGTGGTCATCGGCCTGCTGTTGGCGATCTTCACGCCGATCGCCGATCCGGCGCGGCTGTCGGTGAGCGACCAGCTGGGCCGCCTGAAGGCGGGCGAGGTGTCGGCCGAGCGGTTCGACTACCTGTTCCTGCGTTTCGACGGCGGTCGCTACGGCCAGGACGCGCTGCGGGATCTGAAGGCGGCCGGTGGCGTGGCCGGCGCGAAGGCGACCGAGGTGCTGGCGCGAAAGAGCCGTTACGAGCCGGTCGCCCGTCAGGATGCCGTCGAGCCGGGCGATCCCCGGTCGCTCGAAGTCGTGTGGCCGCGTGGCGCGGCCCTGCCCGACGGCTTCGTCCGGACCGGATGGTGGCAAGGGGACGCCGAAGGCATGGCCTGCGCCGCCGAAAAGCCCTGCCCGGCGGCATTGCTCGATCTGAACAGCGACGGTCAGGCCGAGGTGATCGTCGCCGGCAAGAACGAAGCGGTGGTGTTCACCTCGACGGGCGCCGGCTGGCGCGTTGTCCGGCAGCTCGGCTATCGCGGTTGCCCGGGCTTCGCGGACGCGCTGCGG
Organism: Caulobacter sp.; assembly: GCA_044238855.1. Classification (GTDB taxonomy): domain Bacteria; phylum Pseudomonadota; class Alphaproteobacteria; order Caulobacterales; family Caulobacteraceae; genus Caulobacter. Next base: position 2,486 of record JBIICO010000249.1, on the reverse strand, counting down.
CGAGGGGATATTCGCGCCGAGCCGTCACCCTGGCGGGATCTGGTCGTGGGCGGCCAGTCCATCGCGATCGACGGCGAGCGCGATTGCGACGAGACGAAGGGGCCCCGGACGCAGACCGCGCCGCCGCCGGCGATCGACGGGCGCTCGTGAACGGTCTGTCTGGAAAGGAAGGAATGGTGGATGCGACAGGGATTGAACCTGTGACCCCCTCGGTGTGAACGAGGTGCTCTCCCGCTGAGCTACGCATCCGCCCCGTGGGCTGTCCGCCCGGGAGGCGGCGTCTATAGCGAGTCGACCGGCGTACGGCAAGCCGCCGCGATGCGATCGACGGCGCCGGCGAGCTCGTCGAAGTGGCTGATGGTCAGATCGCCCCCCAGCTCGGCCGGGGGCAGGTCGTTGTAGCCGAAGTCGCAGACCACGCAGGGAACGCCCGCCGCCTTGGCCGCGCCGGTGTCCGGCGAGGCGTCGCCGACCAGGACCGCCCGCGCCGGATCGCCGCCCACGCGGGCGATGGCCTCCAGCAGCGGCGCCGGGTCGGGCTTCTGGACGGGCAGGGTGTCGCCGCCGATCACCGCGTCGAAGCAGCGGGTCATGTCCAGTTCGTCGAGCAGCAGGGTCGCCAGCCCCGCCGGCTTGTTGGTGCACACGGCCAGTTTCGCGCCGCGCGCCCGCAGGTCGGCCAACGCCTCCAGGCAGCCGGGGAAGGGCCGGCTCTCGCGCGCGATGCGGCCCTGGTAGACCTCGACGATCCGCGGCCGCAGCTCGCCGATCTTTTCCTCGGTGATGGTCAGGTCCGCCATGGCGTAGGCGCGGATCAGCATGCCCCGGAGCCCGTGACCGACCAGCTGGCGCACGGCGGTCATCGGGGCCGGCTCCATCCCCTGTTCGATCAGGATCACGTTGAGCGCTCCGACGAGGTCGGGCGCGGTCTCGACGAGCGTGCCGTCGAGGTCGAAGGCGACGGTCCAGCCGGCGAGGTCTTGCGAGGGATTAGGCATTGGTCACGGCTTTCGGCTAAACCGCCGTTCGATGCAACGCTTTGAAGAGTCGAAAGCATGACCGCACGCGCCGCCGTCATCATGGCCGCCGGACAGGGCACCCGGATGAAGTCCCCGACGCCGAAGGTGCTGCACAAGGTCGGCGGCCGCACCATGCTCGACCGCGCCATCGACGCCGTTCAGGCGGCCGGCTGCGAGCGGGTGGTGGTGGTCTGCGGGACCCACAGCCCGGCGGTGGCGGAGCACGTGCGCAGGCGGCTGGGCGAAGCCGCCGTCGCCGTCCAGGATCCGCCGCTGGGCACCGCCCACGCCGTGCTGTCGGCGCGGGAGGCCTTGGCCGGCTTCGAGGGCGACGTGCTTGTCACCAACGCCGACTGCCCGCTGCTGACGGCCGACGATTTGGCGCCGATCTTCGAGCGCCGCGCCGCCGGCGACGACCTCGTCATGCTGGCCTTCGAGGCCGCCGACCCGGCGCTGTACGGCCGGATGATCCAGGACGGCGACGGCCGCCTGCTGCGCATCGTCGAGGCCCGCGACGCCTCGCCGGAAGAGAGGGCCGTGAAGGTCTGCTACAGCGGCATGCTGGGCGCCGCGGCCGGACCGCTGTTCGACTGGCTGGCCGAGGTCGACAACGACAACGTCAAGTCCGAGTACTACATCACCTCGATCGTCGGCATCGCCAATGCGGCGGGCAGGCGCGTGGGCGTCGCCTTCGCCTCCGAGACCGCCGTCATGGGCGCCGACGACCAGGGCGGCGTCGCTCGCGCCGAGCGCCTCTGGCAGGACCGGACCCGCGTCGCCCTGCTGGCCGACGGCGTGACCATGACCGCGCCGGAGACGGTGTTCCTGAGCTTCGACACGAAGATCGCCGGCGGCGCGGTGCTGGAGCCGAACCTGGTCTTCGGGCCGGGCGTCAGCGTGGAGAGCGGCGCGACGATCCGGGCCTTCAGCCATCTGGAGGGCGCGGTGGTGCGGTCAGGCGCCATCGTCGGCCCCTACGCCCGGCTGCGTCCGGGGGCCGACATCGGCGAGGACGCCCACATCGGCAACTTCGTCGAGGTCAAGAAGGTCAAGGTCGGCAAGGGCGCCAAGGCCAACCACCTGGCCTATCTGGGCGACGGCACGGTGGGCGCGAAGGCCAACATCGGGGCCGGCACGATCTTCTGCAACTACGACGGCTTCGACAAGTTCGAGACCCATGTGGGGGAGGGCGCCTTCGTCGGCTCCAACTCCTCGCTGGTCGCGCCGGTGACTATCGGAGCAGGGGCGATCACCGGTTCGGGCGGGGTGATCACCCGGGACGTCGCCCCGGACGCCCTGGCCCTCGAACGCGCGCCGCAGGTCGAGAAGGAAGGCTGGGCGGCCCGGTTCCGGGCGATGAAGGCGGCGCGGAAGAAGGGGTAGGGACGGCCGGGGCGCTTCGGTACGTGTCCCGGTCAGGCTTTCGAAAACGCCTCGATGTCCGCGTTCAGCCGGTCGATGTGCGTT
>JBIICO010000248.1:0-4836 GCA_044238855.1 Caulobacter sp. | reverse complement strand
GCCTGCGTCTGAGCGGAAGTCAGTGACACCGGTGTCATCGCAAAGCGGTTCGCGTTTGACACCGGTATCATCGGTATGGATACCGTAACTCCGATGTGGCTGACAAGACATGATCCGCCACGGAAGCGTCACTTTCTCGCCGCGCGCGAAACAAGGACGCCGTAAAACGAGGCTTCCGGGGAGAATTCGTTGTCTTACAAGGCCCTGCTGTTGACCGCCGCCCTGCCCATTCTGGCCGCGGCGAGCCCTCATCCGCCCGAGACGGTCGCATTTCCCGGCGCGGAAGGCTTCGGACGTTTCGCAACCGGAGGCCGTGGAGGCGCCGTCCTGCGGGTCACGACGCTCGCTGATTCTGGCCCGGGAAGCCTGCGGGCCGCGGTCGAGGCGAAGGGACCCAGGACCATCGTCTTCGACGTCGGCGGCGAGATCACCCTCGCCTCCCCGCTCAAGATCGGGCGCGGCGCCGTCACCATCGCGGGCCAGACGGCCCCGGGCGACGGCGTCACGCTGCGCGGCCAGCCGCTGGTCGTGGCGGCCGATGACGTGGTCGTCCGCTACATCCGCGTGCGCCTGGGCGACGAGACGAAAGTGCAGGAGGACGCCGTCTCGATCACGCGCGGCCGCCGCATCATCCTCGACCACGTCTCGGCCAGCTGGTCGGTCGACGAGACCCTGTCGGCGGGCAGCCGGTATGACCCGCCGGAGAGCGGCGTCCACGACCTGACCGTCCAGTGGTCGCTGATCGCGGAGTCGCTGAACGTCTCCGTCCATCAGAAGGGCAAGCACGGCTACGGCAGCCTGATCCGGGGCGGACACGGCGCGCGGTTCAGCTGGCTCAACAACCTGTGGGCCAACCACCAGGCGCGGATGCCCCGGCCTGGCAACTACAACGGCCGCGACATCGACCCGGTCGGCGCCTTCTTCGAGTTCCGGGGCAATGTCTTCTACAACTGGGGCGGCGGCCGCGCGGGCTACAACGCCGACAGCGACACGCTGTCGGCCTACGACTTCGTCGGCAACTGGTACCAGTCCGGACCGGACAGCGAAGCCGCCCTCGCCTTCTGCGAGGAGAACCGGGGCTCGCGCGCCTGGTTCGCGGACAACGCCATGAACGGCGTGGTTCCGGACGATCCCTTGAGTCTGGTGGGCTGCGCGCCGCCGGACGGCTATCGGGCGGCCGGGCCGCTGGCGGACTCGGGCGCCGAGACCGTCTCGCCGGCCGGGGCCTACGAGCGCGTGCTGGCCGGCGCCGGGGCGTCGAAGGTGCGGGACGCGGTCGATCTGCGCGTCGTCGCAGGTGTGAAGGCGAAGACCGGGCGGCTGATCAACACCCAGGCCGACGTCGGCGGCTGGCCCGCGCTCAAGAGTGGTCGGGCCTGGGCGGACGGCGACGGCGACGGGATGCCCGACGCCTGGGAGACGGCGAAGGGCTTCGATCCGAAGGACGGTTCGGACGGGGCGCGGGACCGCGACGGCGACGGGTTCACCAACCTGGAAGACTGGCTGAACGGGTTGGTGTGACGCCGGGGACATGATCGGCGTAGCGGTGCGTGTCCCAATCGGTTTCGGAGCGGGCGGGGACCCGCACTGAAGTGCATGTCCCCGGCTGCTATCTGGCCAGCCAGCCGCCATCCACGGGCAGCGTGACGCCCTGCACATAGTCGCTGGCGCTCGAGGCCAGGAACACCGCCGCGCCGCCGATGTCCGACGGCTGACCCCAGCGGCCGGCCGGGATGCGGTCGAGGATCGACCTGTTGCGGGCCTCGTCGGCGCGGAGAGCCTCGGTGTTGTTGGTGTCGAAGTAGCCGGGGGCGATGGCGTTGACGTTGATGCCCTTGGCCGCCCACTCGTTGGCGAGGATCTTCGTCAGCCCGGCCAGGCCGCTCTTGGAGGCGGTGTAGCTGGGCACGCGGATGCCGCCCTGGAAGCTGAGCAGGCTGGCGATGTTGATCACCTTGCCGCCCCGGCCCTGGCTGAGCATCTGTTTCGCCACCGCCTGGGTCAGGAAGAACACCGTCTTGAGGTTGGTGTTCATCACCGCGTCCCAGTCGTCCTCGGAAAAGTCGATCGAGTCCTGGCGCCGGATGATGCCGGCGTTGTTCACGAGAATGTCGATCCCGCCCAGCGCCGTCACGGCTTCCGACACCACCCGCGCCACCGGCTCGGTCGAGCCGAAGTCGGCCTGGATCGAGACGAACGTCCGCCCCAGCGCCTCGACGGCGGCCTGGGTTTCCACGGGAGCCGAGCGGCCGGCGGCGGCGATATCCGCCCCCGCCGCTGCCAGCGCCACCGCGATGCCCTGGCCGATGCCGGTGTTGGCGCCGGTGACCAGGGCGGTCTTACCGGTGAGATCGAAGGGGTTGGCGGTCATTCAGCTCTCTCCAACTGTCATCCCGGCCGCAGCGAAAGCGGAGAGCCGGGACCCAGTCTGCGGTACGGTGTCGGCTGGGTCCCGGATCGCCTTCGGCGTCCGGGATGACAGCAGGTGTGAGCCTATTTCAGCTGGCAGATGTCGAGGACGTTCATGTCCGTGTAGTCGAGGTTCTCGCCGCCCATGGCCCAGATGAAGGCGTAGTTGGCGGTGCCCGAGCCCATGTGGATCGACCACGGCGGGCTGATCACGGCTTCCTCGTTGGCGACCACGATGTGACGCGCCGCGTCGGGCTCGCCCATGAAGTGGAACACCCGCTCGTCGGGCTTGAGGCCGAAGTAGAAGTAGATCTCCGAGCGGCGGTCGTGCAGATGCGGCGGCATGGTGTTCCACACGCTGCCGGTCTTCAGGATGGTCAGGCCGAGCAGCAGCTGCGCCGACTGGCAGACGCCCGGGATGACATACTGGTAGATGGTCCGCTCGTTGGAGGTCTCCAGCGAGCCGCGCTCCAGCGGCGTGGCGTCGGCGATCGAGATCTTCTGGACCTTGTAGGCCGCGTGGGCCGGGGTCGAGGCCAGGTAGAAGCGGGCCGGATTGGCCGCGTCGACGCTCTCGAACACCACATCCTTCACGCCCATCGGCAGGTAGAGGCCGTCCTTCGGCCCGATGTCGTAGGCGACGCCGTCGACCGTGACCTTGCCGGCGCCCTCGGCGACGTTGATCAGGCCGAGCTCGCGGCGCTCCAGGAACGGATGGCCGGCGGCCGAGGCGGGCTCGGTCTGGTCAGGCAGCTTCACCGCCCTCGTAACCGGAGCCGCGCCGCCGATCACGAAGCGCTCGTTGTGGCTGTAGTTCAGGGCGATGCCGTCGGCCGGGAACAGGTCGGTGACCAGGTAGCGGTCGCGCAGCTCGTCGTTGTCGACGCACTGCATCATGTCGGGATGGGTCGCGTGGTAGGTCTTGTCGAACATGGCTGTGCTCCGGAGGCTCAGAGTTTGTACGCCCGCTTGGGCAGGTTGTAGGCCAGATCGAGGGCGACCTCGCGGGCCTCGTCGATATCCAGCCGGTGTTCGGTCACCAGGCGCGCCAGGAAGGCGCAGTCGACCCGGCGGGCCACGTCGTGGCGGGCCGGGATCGACAGGAAGGCCCGGGTGTCGTCGTTGAAGCCGACGGTGTTGTAGAAGCCGGCCGTTTCGGTCGTCTGCTCGCGGAACCGGCGCATGCCCTCGGGGCTGTCGTGGAACCACCAGGCCGGGCCCAGTTTCAGGCACGGATAGTGGCCGGCCAGCGGCGCCAGCTCGCGGCTGTAGGTCGTCTCGTCCAGCGTGAAGACGATCACCGACAGGCGCGGGTCGGTCCCGAACCGGTCGAGCAGCGGCTTCAGCGCGCGCACGTACTCGGTCGGCCGCGGGATGTCGGCGCCCTTGTCGCGGCCGAAGCCTTCGAACAGCATCCGGTTGTGGTTGCGGAAGCTGCCGGGGTGGATCTGCATCACCAGCCCGTCGTCCAGGCTCATGCGCGCCATCTCGGTCAGCATCTGGGCCCGGAACAGTTCGGCGTCGGCCGGCGAGACATTGCCGGCGATGATCCGCCGGAACAGGGCCTCGGTCTCGACCGCCGACAGGTCGGCGGTGGCGGGCGTGGGGTGGCCGTGGTCGGTCGAGGTGGCGCCGTGGTTGGCGAAGACCGCACGGCGCACGCGGTGCGCCTCGAGATAGCCTTCCCAGCTGTAGACGTCCTGCCCGCTCAGCTCGGCGAAACGCTCCATCGCCTCGCCGAACCGCTCGTCCTCGGCGTCGATCACCGCGTCCGGCCTGTAGGCGGTGACCACCCGGCCCTTCCAGCCGCTGTCGGCGATGGCGCAGTGGTGGACCAGCCGCTCGTGCGGGCCCTCGGTCGTGGCCAGCAGCTCGATGTTGAACCGCTCGAACAGCGCCCGGGGGCGGAAGGCGTCGGTGGCCAGCGCTTCGCCGATGCGGTCGAAGTAGGTATCGGCGGTATCGGGACCAAGCCGCTCGGTGAAACCGAAAACCTGGCTGAAGACATGGTCCATCCACATCGACGACGGCGTGCCCCGGAACAGGTGCAGGTTCGCCGCCAGCAGCCGCCACGCCTCGCGCGGATCGGCGCCCGACGCCACGCCATGGGCCGGCACGCCCAACGCCTCGAGCGACACGCCCTGACTGTAGAGCATGCGGTAGAGGTAGTGGTCGGGCTGCAGCAGCAGTTCCGCGGCGTCGCCGAACGGGGCGTTGGTGGCGAACCACTCCGGGTCCGTGTGACCGTGCGGACTGATGATCGGCAGCGACCGGACCTCGCCGTAGAGCTCGCGCGCCACCGCCCGGGCCGAAGGCTCGGCCGGAAACAGGCGATCTTCATGCAGCGTCAGCGGCGCGGCCATGGCGCGGTCTTCAGTCCCGGTTCGTGTTCTTCCCTGCGGGCTAGGTAACCGGTGTCATGATGCA
>JBIICO010000057.1:0-16372 GCA_044238855.1 Caulobacter sp. | reverse complement strand
TGGACGAGTTCGTCCACAAAAACAACCCTATTGCCTTACCTCCACGGAAACCCCACTCTCAGGCCATGGGCAGAACAGCGGACTATTCGCAGCAGACGTGCGGCATCGCCGCCGCGCTGGAGATCGTGGGCGATCCCTGGACCATCCTGATCCTTCGGGACGCCTTCCGCGGCGTGCGCCGCTTCGAGCAGTGGCAGGAGCGGCTCGGCGTCGCCCGCAACGTGCTGGCCGCGCGGCTGAAGACGCTGGTGGCCCACGGGGTGATGGAGACACGCCGCTATTCCGAGCGCCCGCCGCGCCACGAATATGTGCTGACCCAGAAGGGGCAGGACCTGCGGCCCGTGCTGCTGACCCTCGCCGACTGGGGCAACAAGCACGTCTACAACGGCGATGCGCCGGTCTACTTCGTGCATGATCACTGCGGAAAGCCGTTCACGCCCCGCCTGGTCTGCGACGACTGCGGCGAGCCCCTGATCCCCGGCGACCTGCGCCACGTCCACCGCAACGAAGGCGCGCCTACGGTCGGCGAGGTGCTGGCGGAGAACGAGAAGGGCTGAGCCCCGCCCGGTCGTCATCCTTGGGCTTGTCCCTCGCCACAAGGTGAGGGTGACGGGCTAAAGGGACGCGGCGTCCACCCGCTTCAGTTATGGTTAATGCCGATCCGCGAGGATGCCTCCAAAGAGTACCCGGGGCCATTCGTTGCGCAGTCTCATTTCCGCCGTCGAGCGTATCGAACCGCTGTCCGTCTCGGGCCGCGTGGCGGCCGTCAACGGGCTGCTGATCGAGGCGCGGGGCGGGCTGACGCATCTGCCGGTCGGGGCGCGGGCCGAGATCGTGCGCCGCGCCGCCGCGCCGCTGCCTGCCGAGGTGGTCGGCTTCCGCGAGACGCGCGCACTGCTGATGCCGTTCGGCCCCGTCGAAGGCGTGGCGCCCGGCGCCGAGATCCGCATCCAGCCCGAGGGCGCCGTGGTGCGCCCGACCAAGGCCTGGCTGGGCCGCATCGTCGACGCCTTCGGCAATCCCATCGACGGCAAGGGGCCGCTGCCCCAGGGCCAGGCGCCCTACAGCCTGCGCGCCTCGCCGCCGGCCGCCCACGCGCGCGGCCGGGTCGGTGAGCGGCTGGACCTGGGCGTGCGGGCGATGAACGTCTTCACCACCACCTGCCGCGGCCAGCGCCTCGGCATCTTCGCCGGCTCGGGCGTCGGCAAATCGGTGCTGCTGTCCATGCTGGCGCGCGAGGCGACCTGCGACGCCGTGGTCGTCGGGCTGATCGGCGAACGTGGCCGCGAGGTGCGCGAGTTCATCGAGGAGACTCTCGGCGAGGAGGGCCTCAAGCGCGCCGTCGTCGTGGTCGCCACCTCCGACGAGCCGGCCCTCACGCGCCGCCAGGCCGCCTACATGACGCTGGCCGTGTCGGAGGCGCTGCGCGACCAGGACCTGGAAGTGCTGTGCCTGATGGACTCGGTGACCCGCTTCGCCATGGCCCAGCGCGAGATCGGCCTGGCCGCCGGCGAGCCGCCGACCACCAAGGGCTACACCCCGACCGTCTTCACCGAGCTGCCCAAGCTGCTGGAGCGGGCCGGACCGGGGCCGATCCGCCCCGACGGCACCACCGCGGGGCCGATCACAGGCCTGTTCACGGTGCTGGTCGACGGCGACGACCACAACGAGCCGATCGCCGACGCCGTGCGCGGCATTCTCGACGGCCACATCGTCATGGAGCGCGGCATCGCCGAGCGCGGGCGTTTTCCGGCTATCAACGTTCTGAAGTCTATCAGTCGGACCATGCCCGGCTGTCAGCTTCCGCATGAACGCCAGATCGTGAAGGCCGCGCGCCAGGCGCTGTCGGCCTATTCGAACATGGAAGAGCTGATCCGGATCGGCGCCTATCGCGCCGGCTCCGACCCGCAGATCGACCGCGCCATCGCCCTGAACCCCGACCTCGAAGGCTTCCTGAGCCAGGACAAGGACGAGGCCAGCACGCTGGACGAATGCTTCGGCCGTCTCGACGGCATCCTCGGGGTCAGCGCGGCATGAAGGCGATGAAGTCCCTGATCCGCATCTCGACCTTCGAGGTCGAGGAACTGCAGAAGCGGCTGGCCGACATCGTCGACCGCCGCACGGCTCAGGAAGTGCGGCTGGCGGTGCTGGAGGCCGAGGGCGAGGCCGAGACGATGCGGGCCCGCACGGACGCCGAGGCCGGCTGGTACATGGCCGGTTTCCGCGAGGGGCTGAAGCACCGCAAGGCCGAGGTCCAGGCCCGGATCGACCAGATCGCCCTCGAGGAACGCGGCGCCCGCGACGCCCTGGGCGAGGCCTTCGAGGCGCTGAAGAAGTACGAGCACGTCGCCGAAGCCGCCAAGGTCGCCGCCCGCAAGGAGCAGGACAAGCGCGACACCGCCGCCCTGGACGAGCTCGGCCTGCGCCGGGCGAACGGGCGGTGAGGCCGATTCCATCACGCCGCGTTCCCGGCGAAGGCCGGGACCCATCCGCTTCGTCGGCGCCCGACCTCTTGGACCCCGGCCTTCGCCGGGGCGATCGGAACGGGAGCCTGTCTCGCCGGGCCGCGCTGGCTTCCGGGCTGGGATTCGCCCTCGCCGCCTGTTCACGCGGCCCCGCCGACGCCCAGTCCGTTCCAGCGCCGCCGCTGAAGTCGCTGACGCCGTTTCCGGTCGGCGTCGCCGTCCAGGCGGGGCAGCTCCAGGACCCGGCCTGGAGCAACCTCGCCGCCACCCACTTCGGCCAGCTGACCGCCGAATGGGAGATGAAGATGGAGTACGTCGTCCAGGCGGACGGCACGTTCCGCTTCGACCGCGGCGACGCCATCGCCGGCTTCGCACGGAGCCGGGGCATGCGGCTCTTCGGCCATACGCTGGTCTGGTACGCCAACGAGCCGGACGCCTTCGCGCGGCTGGACGAGACACGGCAGAGCTTCGAGGGGGCGCTGCGCAACTACGTGACCGCCATGGTCGGGCGCTATCGCGGCGTCGCCTCCGGCTGGGACGTGGTCAACGAGCCGATCAAGGACGACGGGACCGGCCCGCGCGACAGTCTGTGGAGCCGCAGGCTCGGCCAGACCGGACATTTCCGCGTGGCGTTCGAAGCGGCGCGGGCGGCCGATCCCGACGCGGTGCTGTTCACCAACGACTATCACCTGGAGAGCAAGCCGCAGAAGCTGGCCAGCTACATGCGGCTGATCGAGCAGCTGCTGCGCGAAGGCGTGCCGCTGGGCGGCATCGGCTGCCAGACGCACTTGCTGGCCGACCTGCCGGCCGGGAACATCTCGCGGACGCTGAAGGCGCTGGCTGGCTTCGGTCTGCCGATTCACCTGTCGGAGATGGACGTTTCGATCGTCCACGGCGGGCTGTTCGGCAATCGCGACGAGGCCCTGCGACGGCAAGCGGCGCTGTACGGCGAGGCGATGGAAGCCTTCGCCGCCCTGCCCGAGCGGCAGCAGTTCGCCTTCAGCGTCTGGGGCCTGCGCGACAGCGACAGCTGGCTCAAGCGCGAGAACGGCGCCGACTCGCCGCTGCTGTTCGACGCGGCGGGACAGGCCAAGCCGAGCTTCGGCGCGGTGGTGGCCGCGTTGAAGCGCTAGAACAGCCGCGCGGGCGGGGCCTGGCCGGGCTTTGAGACCGCGTGGTCGGCGTCGCTGGCGCGGCGCAGGGCGCGGAGGTCTTCCGAGATGCGGAAGATGGCGACGTAGAACTCGCAGAACGAACGCCACAGCAGGGCCAGGGCGACGCAGACCAGCAGGCCGGCGATGCTGACCGGCAGGGCCAGGATCTTGCCGACGATGCTGTCGTCGTTCAGCGCCACGCCGACGGCGGCGCCGATGGCTCCGAACGCGCCGAGCACGATCACGCCCAGGCCGGCCCAGTAGATCAGGTGAATCAGCGGACCGCTGATCAGGCGGTCGAACGTCAGCATGTCCCACAGGAGGCCGCCGGAAGCCTTCTTGCTCTGCGATCTGGGCGCCATCGTCACTCTTTCCCCGGACGGCCGCGACCGTCTCTCTCGACCGCATCTCTATCGGCGCCGAAGCGCAGCGGCAACCATGACGCTTCGCCACGCCTCCCGGCCTGCCGTCGGGTCACGGTTGCGGCCGTGGGCCGGGGGTCGGTAACGTGCCGCCAAAGATCAGGGAAACGCCGCCATGAGCACCGAAGACCGCATCACAACGACCATCGAGAACGGCGTCGCCAACGTCCGCCTGGTGCGCGTGGACAAGATGAACGCCCTCGACGACGCCATGTTCTCGGCGCTCATCGAGACCGGCGAGCGGCTGAAGGCCGACCCGTCCGTGCGCGTGGTCGTGCTCTCCGGCGAGGGCCGCGCTTTCTGCGCCGGGCTGGACATGGGCAACTTCGGCAAGATGGCCTCCGGCGAGCGCAAGGGCGGCGACGGTCTGGTCACGGCCGAGCGGACTCCGGGCGGCAGCAACCGCGCCCAGCACGCGGTCATGGTCTGGCGCGAGATTCCGGTCCCGGTGATCGCCGCCATCCACGGCGTGGCGTTCGGCGGCGGCTTCCAGCTGACCCTCGGCGCGGACATCCGCTACGTGACCGCCGACACCCGGATGTCGGTGATGGAGATCAAGTGGGGCCTGGTGCCCGACATGGCGGGCCTGGTGCTGATGCGCCTGCTGGCCCGCGACGACGTCGTCCGCGAGCTGACCTACAGCGGCCGCCAGTTCAGCGGCGAGGAGGCCGTGTCGCTCGGCTTCGCCACCCGCGTCTGCGCCGATCCGCGCGCCGACGCCCTGGCGCTGGCGGCCGAGATCGCCGCCAAGAACCCGCACGCCATCCGCGCCGACAAGCGGCTGTTCGAGGTGGCGGCCAGGGGCGATCAGCACGAGACCCTGAAGGCCGAGTCCGTCGAACAGACCGCGCTCATCGGCTCGCCTAACCAGATCGAGGCGGTGATGGCCAACATGCAGAAGCGCGCGCCGGTGTTCGCGGATTGAGGTGTCCCTGACCGGTGCTTACTCGCGCGGATGAAGTCTATCGCGGCTACGGAATCGTCTTCCTCGGGGAGCGGCGGGGTCAGCTTGAGGCTGCCGTCTTTCCGAAAATCCTCTCGTCCGGAGAGGTCGTAGGCGCCGCGCTGTTCAAGACCGCCTCGGCGACCAGCGTGGAAGGCCGTGAGGTTCTGTTCGGGCGGGCTCACGAGATAGTCGACGCGCACCTCGAACAGTCCGCGCCCTGAACGCCATCCACCTTGTCATCCCGGCCGCAGCGAAGCTGAGAGCCGGGACCCAGATTCGGCTTCATGCGGTGGCTGGGATTTTATCTGGGTCCCGGATCGGCCTGCGGCCGTCCGGGATGACAGTGAGATAGCTACTTCGAGATCAGCTTGCCGATCGCGCCGCCGATCAGGCCGCCGACGGCCGAGCTCAGCGTGCCGATGACCAGGATCATCGCCGTGACGTCGCCGAGCAGCAGCGACACCGCGATGCCGATCAGGGCGCAGACCGCGCCGGCGATCACCCCGCCCAGCAAGGCGTTCGGCCAGTTTCCGCCCGCGCTTCTGGCGTAGAGCAGGCCGGCGATCAGCGAGAGCAGGATGCCTACGGGGGCGAAAAGCGCCGCGACGGCCGGCACGTAGTGGCCGGCGATGACCATCGCCAGCTGCAGCACCGTGCCGACCACGGTCGCGTTGATCAGAGCCTTGCGGTTCATTGGGTCTTCCCTCCTCCCGTGACCACGGCCGAGGCGGCGGCGGCCTTGCGGCGTTCAGCGACGGCCGCCCAGTCGACCGGGCCGGTGTCGAAGCGCTTCTTCAGTTCGTTGAGCGTGTAGGCGTTGCCCCACTCGAAGTGGCGGTAGAGGACGTCGAAGCCCGGGTTCTCGCCGTAGCCGACGGCGGTGATGGTCACCCGGGTGCGGCCCTGGCCGAGGTCCTCGAACTCCATGGTCGTGGAAATGGCCGGGAACAGGTCGCGGTGCGGCAGGGCCTTGGGCGCCTGGACGTTGCGGATCGACAGCATGCGCTCGGGCACATAGGCGACGATCCGGTTCTTGATGTTGTCCGGGTCGCCGATCTTCGCGTTGGCGTCGTAGCTGGCCTCGATCATGCCATCGACGGCGAGGTCGATATTCGCCACCGGAGCCACCCACTCGCGGTAGCCCTCGCCGGTGGTGAAGGCGCGCCAGACCTGGGCGGGCGTGGCCTTCACGACGATCGACAGCTGGAGGACCTTGTCGCCGTCGGCCTCGACGAACGAGCTGTTGGCGACGTCGCGATACTGTCGCCAGTCGGGGAAGGCGGGCTCGGCGGCCGTCGCCACGCCGGCCGACAGCGCCAGTGCGGCGACGGCGGCGATCAGAGTACGCTTCATGTGCCCGTCTCCTTCTGGGCGGAAGACGCGGCCTGGCCGCCGGCGGAGGCCTCCAGCAGCGTCACGTAGGACCGGAGGCCGGCGACCGAGGCGTCGAAGGCCTCCAGCGTGCGGTGGGTGCGCGACTGCATCACCCCGCCCTCCATGGTGGTGAGCACGAACACCGCCAGCGCACGGGTGTCCGTGCCGGGCGGCAGGCGGTGCTTCGCCGCGTCGAGGCAGCCCTTCACGTGCTTCACCCAGCCGTCGAAGTTGACCGACAGCAGCTCCCGCACCGGCGGATCGGGCTCGTGCAGCTCCAGGGCGATGGAGCCGATCGGGCAGCCGTACAGGCAGTCGGTCGTGCGCAGCATCTCGCGATAGGCGGCGAGCAGGGCGAAGACCCGCTCGATCGGGTCCTCGACGCCTTCCCAGGCCGGGGCCAGCAGCATCGGATAGATGCCGTCGCGGTACATCTCCAGCACCGCCAGCAGGACGTCCTGCTTGGTCGGGAAGTAGTGGTAGAGGCTGCCCGAGTTCGCCCCCGCCTCCTTCAGGATGTCGGCGACCGAGGTCGACAGATATCCCTTCTCCGAGAAGAGGGTGAGCGCGGCGAACAGGATACGCTCGCGGGTGGGCTCCACGGCCGCCTCCCAGTTGATCGACCGATCAACACTGGCAGAACTTGAGTATCCGATCAAGAGGCTCGCGAACGAAACCCCGGCGCTCGTGAGCGCCGGGGTCCCGGCAAGGTCGTTCGGTTATTGCCGCGGCGTGGCGGCGGCCTTGATCTCGGCCTTCGTCTTGCTGCTGACCAGCTTGCCGCTGGTGGTGCTGATCACCGAGGTCGGAACGGCGTAGAGGGCGCCGTCGATCTGGACCACCGCCACCTGGCCGGACGTCCCGTCGGTGACGCTCTGCACCGTGCCGATCTCGCCGCCGGCGGCGTCGGTCACCGCCGCACCGGCCGTGATCGCGGCCGCCGCGGCCGTGGCGGAACTGGGCGTCGCCGCGCCCTCGGCGGTCGGCGGGGCGACTGGAGGGGTGGCGGCCGGCGCCGGCGCCTTGGTCGCGGGGGGCGTTGTCGGCTTCTCGGTGGCCGGCGGCGCGGCGTCGGCGGGCTCCGGCGTCGGCGGAGCGGATTCCTGCGCCTGCGCCGCGAAGGCGATCGAGGCGGCGGCGACGGTGGCGAAGGCGAGTGCGCGGATGAGCATGCGGAGGCGTTCCCTTGTTATGGCGCCCCCACTCCTGACTGAACCGAATGAACCGCGAGCCCGATGGTTCCGGGACAGGCGGAGCCGTGATCGACGGGCACGGCTCCGCCGCCCGGAGGCCTTTCGGCCCGCGAGTGGGGAGGTGGTGCGGAGCGCTCCGGGCTCACCCCGGAAGTCTGTGTGTGAACGTGTGAACGGTGGCGTGAACCAAAGCGCTCCGCGAGGATCGTTTTCCGGAAGCAGCCGGTAGGCAGCCGTATTAGGGCTTAGCCGCCTTGCCTCCGACGGGCGGGCGGCCAGCAAGCCGTCCCGGACCGCGTGAGTAACCCCCTCACGCCTGTCTCCCGTTCGAACCCCGTCCCGTCGCCGCAAGGTCGCTGGCCATGCGCCCTCCCCGTGCTTCGAGACAGGCATAAGGATGGGCTGGCTCTGGAGGGCGGGGATAACTTTCTGACGCCCGGCCGGGGATCGGTTCGAATGCCGAGCTGAATCAGCTGCTTGCCCCGGCGCATTCCCATTATTCCCCGACCATCCTCGCAGGACCAAGGATCCAGACTTCGGATTCGCTGCGTTGGTGGCGGCGCCCCGTCCTGACGGACTTGCGGCCTTCAAGCCTGGGTCCCCGCTTTCGCGGGGATGAGCGGAGGGGGGTGCGGAGCATCCCTGTTCGCCTCCCCGGCGGGAGAGACGCTAGACCTGTCCGACCGTCCGCAGGCGCGCCTTGGGGTGCACTTCGGCCTGGCTCATCACCACGGTCTGGCCGCGGAAGCGTTCGATGATCGAGCGGACGAACGGGCGGGCGAGCGGGCTGGTCAGCAGGACCGGGCTGTCGCCGGCCAGGGCGGCGCGTTCGAAGGCCTCGCGGACGCCGCGGATGAACTCCTGAAGCTTGCTCGGCGCCATGGCCAGCTGCTTGTCCTCGCCGCCCGTCGGCACCAGCGCCTCGGCGAAGGCCTGCTCCCAGTCCGGCGACAGGGTGACGATCGGCAGGGCGCCGTCATCGCCCCGGTTGGCCCAGCACAGCTGGCGGCCGAGCTTGGCGCGGACCGCCTCGGTGAGATGGGTGATCGAGGCGGTGTGCGGCGCGGCCTCGGCGACGCCTTCCAGGATGGCCTGCAGGTCGCGGATCGACACGCGCTCGCGCAGCAGGGCCTGAAGCACGCGCTGGAAGGTGGTGCCGGTGACGATGGCCGGGATGACGTCGTCGGCCAGCTTCTTCTGGTCCGGGGTCAGGTCCTTGATGAGCTTCTGCACCTCCGCGTAGGAGAGCAGGTCCGCCATGTTGTCCTTGAGGATCTCGGTCAGGTGCGTGGTCAGCACCGTGGCGGGATCGACGATGGTGTAGCCGCGGAAGGTCGCTTCTTCCTTCAGGGCGTCGTCGATCCAGGTGGCGGGCAGGCCGAACGCGGGCTCGCGGACGTGCTCGCCGGGGATCTCCACCTGGCCGCCGCGCGGGTCCATGGCCATCAGGCTGCCGATGCGGACTTCGCCCGCGCCGCACTCCATCTCCTTGATGCGGATGGCGTAGCCCTGGGTGGCGAGGCGCATGTTGTCGAGGATGCGCACCGGCGGCATGACGAAGCCGAAGTCCGCCGCCAGCGTCTTGCGCAGGGCGCGGATCTGGTCGGTCAGCTTGCGGCCGTCCAGGTCGTTGATCAGAGCCAGCAGGCCGTAGCCGAGCTCGATCTTGATGTCGTCGATGGCCAGCGAGGCGGAGATCGGCTCCTCCTCCTGTTCCACCGGTCCGGCGGCGGCAAGGTCCAGCGGGGTCTCCACCACATCCGGCGCCTGGGATCGCTTCCAGGCCAGCGCGCCAGCGGCCAGCGCCACGGCCAGGAACGGGATCACCGGCATGCCGGGGATGAAGGCCAGCACGCCCGAGGTCGCCGACACCATGCCGAGGCTGAGCGGGTTCATGGCCAGCTGCGTGACCAGGGCCTTGTCGGCGGCGCCCTCGACGCCGGCCTTCGACACCAGCAGGCCGGCGGCGATCGAGATGATCAGGGCCGGGATCTGGCTGACCAGGCCGTCGCCGACCGTCATCAGGGTGTAGGTGGTGGCCGCCTGGCCGGCCGGGATATCGTGCTGGATGATCCCGATCAGCATGCCGCCGATGATGTTGATGGCGACGATCACCAGGCCGGCGACGGCATCGCCCTTCACGAACTTGCTGGCGCCGTCCATGGCCCCGAAGAAGGTCGATTCCTGCTCCAGCTCCTTGCGGCGCAGCTTGGCCTGGTCCTGGTCGATCAGGCCCGACGACAGGTCGGCGTCGATCGCCATCTGCTTGCCGGGCATGGCGTCCAGGGTGAAGCGGGCCGACACTTCGGCGATCCGGCCCGAACCCTTGGTGACGACGACGAAGTTCACCAGCACCAGGATCGCGAACACGATCAGGCCGATGATGAAGTTGCCGCCCATCATCAGGTCGCCGAACGCCTTGATGACCTGGCCGGCCCCGTGGGCGCCCTCGTGGCCGTGGCTGAGGATCAGGCGGGTCGAAGCCAGGTTCAGGCCCAGCCGGTAGAGGGTCGTCATCAGGAGCACGGTCGGGAAGGCCGTGAACTCCAGCGGCTTCTTGATCAGAAGCGCCGTCATCAGGATCAGGATCGAACTGCCGATCGACAGCGTCAGCAGCAGATCCAGCATGAACGGCGGGATCGGCAGGATCAGCAGGACGACGATGCCGACGATGCCGACCGCCAGGCCGACCTCGCCACGCGCCACCCAACCCAGCATTTCCCGGGGGGTTGGGCGGGACGAAATCCCTGTGACGGCGGTATCGGTCATCGGTTACTCGAACTCGGAGGGGCTCAGGCCGCGTTGCCGATGCCGGCCTGCGGGGCCGGGACCGGGACCCCGGCCTCGGAGTATTCCTTCAGCTTGTTGCGCAGGGTGCGGATCGAGATGCCGAGGATGTTGGCGGCATGCGTCCGGTTGCCCACGCAATGGGTCAGGGTGTCGAGGATCAGCTGCTGCTCGACCTGGGCCACCGTCTGGCCGACGAAGCCGCGGCTGACCGCCTCGGCCGCCATCGAGGCGGTGCGGGCGACGGCGGTGTCGGCGGCGGGCGCCATCGGCTGGCCGTCCGGCAGGCGGATGGCGAACTCCTCGATCTCCGGGCCGCTGGAGAGCAGCACCGCGCGGTGCATGGCGTTCTCCAGTTCGCGAACGTTGCCGGGCCAGCGGTGCGCGACCAGGCGACGGCGGGCCTCCTCCGACAGCGGGCGCTCCGGCATGCCGTTGGCGGCCGCGTACTTCTTCACGAAGTGCTCCGACAGCGCCAGGATGTCGCCCGGACGCTCGCGCAGCGCCGGCAGGCGCAGGTTCACGACGTTCAGGCGGTAGAGCAGATCTTCGCGGAACGTCTGCTCGCGCACGGCCTGGGCGAGGTCGCGGTTGGACGTGGCGATGACGCGGATGTCCACCTTCACCGGCTTGCCGCCGCCGACGCGGTCGATCTCGCGCTCCTGCAGGGCGCGGAGCAGCTTGGCCTGGAGACGCGCGTCCATCTCGCTGATTTCGTCCAGCAGCAGGGTGCCGCCCGAGGCTTCCTCGAACTTGCCGATCCGGCGCGCGACGGCGCCGGTGAAGGCGCCCTTCTCGTGGCCGAAGAGCTCGCTCTCGAGCAGGTTTTCCGGGATGGCGGCGCAGTTGACACTGATGAAGGGCTTGCTGGCGCGGCGGGACTTCTGGTGGACGTAACGGGCCATCACCTCCTTGCCGACGCCGCTTTCGCCGGTGATCAGGATCGAGGCTTCCGACGGCGCGATCTGGTCCGCCAGCCTGATGACCGCGTCCATGCCCGGGTCGCGGGCGATCATCGGCCGGTTGTCGTCGCCGATGGCGGCGAGCACGGCGGCGATCAGGTCCGCTTCCGGTGGCAGGGGGATGAACTCCTTGGCCCCCGCGCGGATGGCGTCACCGGCCCGCTTGGCGTCGGCGGCCACGCCGCAGGCCACCACCGGCACGCGGATGCGCTCGGCCTCGTTGGTGGCGATCAGCCCGGCGATGTCGAGGTCGTAGTCGACCATCAGCAGGTCGGCCCCCTGCCCCGCGCGCAGGGCCTGGGTGGCGGCCTCGACCGTCTCGACGTGCGCGACCTTGGCGCCCGCGTTCATCGCCATCTTCACGGCGAGTGAGAGTTGTCCGTTCAATCGTCCGACGACCAGAAGCCGCATCGGTAGTCTCCTCAGCACACGCCCGTCGATCAGACGTTCGTGTCGCCGTCCTTGATGATTTCGGTCATGGTCACGCCCAGGCGCTCGTCGACGACGACGACCTCGCCCCGGGCGACCAGGCGGTTGTTCACGTAGATGTCGATCGCCTCGCCGACCTTGCGGTCCAGCTCCAGCACGCTGCCCTGCCCCAGGTGCAGCAGTTGCGCGACCGAAAGGCTGGCGCGGCCGAGGACGGCCGAGATGTGCACCGGCACGTCGAAGACCGGCGCCAGGTCGGCGGCCGACTTGTCGTTCGTATCGAACGCCATCTCCGAGACCAGAGACTCCTCCGGGCCGAACTCGTCGAGGGTCAGGTTGTGTTCGTCAGCCATGGTCGATCTCGCTGGGGGCGATCAGGGGTTCCGCGTGCAGGCCCTCGGCGGCAAGCGCGGCGTCGAGCGCGGCGGCCACGCGGGCGGCCGCATCGTTGGGGTCGAAGGCGGCCTTGCCGTCCGTCCAGTCGAGGACGAAGGCGGCCGGCAGCATGTGCGGTTCGCCGCGGGCGAGGATCTGGCCGGTGAAGCCGATCGCCTCCGCCGTCTGGTCGAGCACCGCCTGGGTGCGCTCCAGAAGGTCCGGGGCGACGCGGACGATCAGGCGCGGCTGGGCCTCGATCTCGCGCGCCAGACTCTCCAGCGCGGCGGCGACCGGCGCGTCGGGGAACCGCAGCAGGGCGGCGTCGGCGATCTTGCGGGCGGCGGCCAGGGCCAGCTCGGCCGACTGGACGCGGTGATCGTGCGCCACGCCCTGCAGGGCCGACAGCGCCAGACGGGACGCGCGGGCCAGGTCGGCGATCGCATCGGCGGCGCGGCCCTCGGCCTGGGCGACCGACGAGCGCTCGCCCTCGGCGAAACCCTGCCGGCGCGCGGCCTCGATCTCCTCGGCCGTGTAGTGCTTGCGGCGAACCGGCGGCTGATAGGCGATCGAGCCGGCGTCGTCGAAGACGGTGTCGAAGGCGAACGGGCGGGGCGCGGAGGTGCTCATCAGTAGATCAGCTCGTCTTCGCCGCCGGACCCGGCCAGCATGATTTCACCCTTGGCCGCCAGGTCCTTGGCGGCCTGGACCATCGCCATCTGCGCCTGGTCGACATCGCGCAGGCGCACCGGGCCCATGCTCTCCATGTCCTCGCGCATGATCTTCGAGGCGCGCTCCGACATATTGGAGAAGAACATCTCGCGCAGGGTGTCCGAGGCGCCCTTCAGCGCCAGGCCCAGCTGATCCTTCTCGACCGAGCGCAGCAGCGTCTGCACGCCGCCCGGATCGAGGCGGCTGAGGTCTTCGAACACGAACATCAGCGCGCGGATGCGCTCGGCGCTCTCGCGGTTTCGCTCTTCCAACGAGGCGATGAAGCGGGCCTCGGTCTGGCGGTCGAAGTTGTTGAAGATCTCCGCCATCATCTCGTGGCTGTCGCGCTTCGACGTGCGGGCCAGGTTCGACATGAACTCGGTGCGCAGCGTCTGCTCAATCTTGTCGAGGATTTCGCGCTGCACCGGCTCCATGCGCAGCATCCGCTGCACGCACTCGAGCGCGAAGTCCTCCGGCAGCGCGGCCAGAACGCGCGAGGCGTGGTCGCTCTTCACCTTCGACAGCACGACCGCGACGGTCTGCGGGTATTCGTTCTTGAGGTAGTTGGCGAGCACCGCCTCGTTCACGTTGCCGAGCTTGTCCCACATGGTGCGGCCGGCCGGACCGCGGATTTCCTCCATGAGGGCGTCGACCTTCTCCGACGGCAGGAAGCTGCCGAGCAGACGCTGGGTCTGCTCGAAACTGCCCATCAGGGCGCCGCTCGAGGACATGCCGGAGACGAACTCGACCAGAAGCTCCTCGACCACCTGCGAAGACACCGTGCCGAGCGAGGCCATGGCCTGGGAGACTTCCTTGATCTCCTCCTCGTCCAGGGCTTCCCAGATCGCCGTGTGGTCCTCGCCGAGCGCGAGCAGCACCACCGCGGCCTTCTCGGGCCCGGAGAGCTTGGCGACCTCGTTGATGGATTTGCCGCGCCGCCCGGTCATGTCGTTTCATGCAGCCAGGAGCGAAGGATCGAGACCGACTCCTCCGGGTGCTTGTCCACGAAGTCCGAGACACGCTTCACCGACGAGGCGCGGACCTGGCCCTCGATCCGGGCGATGTCGATGCGCTGGTCCAGGTCGGGACTGGGCAGGGCCAGGGCTTCGCCGGTCAGGGCGTCGACCGGGATCTGCAGGCCGTCCGGCGTGGTGACCAGGCGCGTGGCGACCGGGCCGCCGGACAGGCCGGCCAGCATCGGCAGGCCGCCGCCGGCCGCCGCCGGGCTGAACAGGGTCTTCAGGATCGGCCTCACGCCGAACAGGACGATCAGGATGCCGACGATGCCGAGGACGGCGATCTCGATGATCCGCATGATGTCGTCCTTGCCGAAGGCCGACAGCAGGCCGCCGTCGCCGGCGCCGTCGCCCACGCCGTCTTCGCGGGCGAAGCGGACGTTGACGACGCTGACCTGGTCGCCGCGCTCGGCGTCGAAGCCCACCGCGGCCTTCACCAACTGGTCGAGACGCTCCATCTCCTGGGCGTTGCGGGCGCTCCAGGCGCCGAGCTTGCCGTCCTGGCCCATGGCCTGGACGCCGTCGACGGCGACCGAGACGGAAATCTTCTTGATCGCGCCAGGCTCACGGACCTCCGTGCGGGTCTTGTTGCTGATCTCGTAGTTGGTCGTCGATTCCGTGCGGCCGCTCTGCGAGGAGTTGCCCGGGCCGGCGGCCAGCGGATCGGCGCCTGGGATGTTGGCGGCGGCCGTGACGCCCTCGGCGGCGCTGGCGTCGTTCTCCTTGGCGTTTTCCTCGCCGGTCTGCTCGGAGCGGATGACCTGGCCGTCGGGATCGAAGGTGGTCTCCTGCTCGGTGACCCGGGCCATGTCGATGTCGGCGCTGACCTCGACACGGGCGCGGCCGACGCCGACGACGCCTTCGACCATCTCCTTGATACGCTGCGAGAGCTTGTTCTCGACCTCGCTGCGGCGGTCGTCGGCCAGTCGGCTGGCCAGGGACGAGCCGCCGGCCGACAGGGTCTTGCCGTGCTGGTCGATGACCGAGACCTGCTCGGCCTTCAGGCCCGGAACGGCGCCGGCGACCAGGTTCTGGACCGCCTGGACAACGTCCTCGCTGGGCTTGCGGCCGCCGACGCCGATGGTCACGGCGCCCGACGGAGCCTCGGCCTCTTCCTCGAAGAGCTGGCGGCGCGGCAGGTTCAGGTGGACGCGGGCGAAGCTGACGCCGTCCCAGGCGCGGATCGTGCGGGCCAGTTCGCCTTCCAGGGCGCGCTGGCGGTTCAGCTGCTGGACGAAGTCGGTCTGACCGAGCGTCGCGTTCTGGTCGAAAATCTCGTAGCCGACCGAACCCGAGGTCACGAGCCCCTTGCCGGCCACCAGCAGGCGGCTGGAGGCGACCTGATCGCGCGGCACGTAGATCGTCGTGCCGTCGCCCTTGATCTCGTACTTGATGCCGGCCTGCTCCAGCGACTGGACGACGGCCGAGGCTTCCTTGGGATCGACGTTCGAATAGAGCAGCGCCATCGGCTGCGCGCCGAGCGTGGCGGCCAACCAGATCAGCCCGGCGATGAGCGCGGCGCCGATGCCGAGCAAGGCGGCGAGCCGGGCGACCCCGAACGCGCGCACGCCGTTCATGAACCTTTCCACGCGGGACCGCCCCTACCCTTACACGCACGCCGGACGCGCGTTCGCACCGGCTAGGCAGGAATTACCGGGTGCAGGGTAAACGCGGTCTTAAGGTCCGTTAAACGGCAGCGGCCGCGCTCCCCTTCGGGAACGCGGCCGCGCGGTCGTCCGAGCCTCACTTGGGGGGCGGGGGCTCAGCGATACTGTTGCAGGCGGGTCGTCCGCAGACCGGCCATGCCGTGCCTGTCGATCGACTTCTGCCAGGTCAGGAATTCCTCGTTGGTGAGGCTGTAGCGCTCGCACGCCTCATCCAGGGTCAGAAGTCCTCCACGAACCGCCGCCACGACTTCCGCCTTGCGTCGGATCACCCAACGCTCGGTGTTGACGGGCGGCAGATCGGACAGCGTCAGCGGCGCGCCGGTCGGACCGATCACGTACTTCTCGCCTCTGCTGTTCACGCGCTGCTGCTGAAGCATCCTTCTACGCCTCTCTCACCAGGTCTGTTGGCGAGGAAGATACGCGCCGGTCGATAACGGCCCGTGAATCGCGATAGTAAAAACACAGGTAACCACTATCGCCCCCAAGTTAATATCAGTGTGCCAGCCTGAGACATCTAAGTTAAAGCCAGATGAAGCTCAGGTTTAGCGCTTGATGTTGAGAAGTTCTTCCAGCATCTGGTCCGCCGTCGTGATGATCTTCGACGAGGCCGAGTAGGCCCTTTGCGTGGTGATCAGGCCGGTAAACTCGCTGGAGAGGTCGACAGTCGAAGCTTCGAGCGTCGCCGGAGCGATAAAGCCCGCGCCGCCGCTGCCAGGCGTCTTGAAGTTGTAGGTGCCGCTCTCCTTGCTGACCCGATAGGCGTTTCCGTTCGTCGGGATCAGGCCGTCGGCGTTGGGGAAGGTCGCGATGGCCACCTGGGCGATCTGGCGCGAGATGCCGTTGTCGAAGATCGCGGTGACGAAGCCCTGAT
>JBIICO010000078.1:0-13877 GCA_044238855.1 Caulobacter sp. | reverse complement strand
AGCCATGGCCTTCGATCAGCTCGACCGCACCCAGATCCAGAGCACTCGCGCCGCGCTGCTCGACGCCGAGCTGCGAAGCGCCCATCCACGCACCGTCATCGAAGCCGCCTACCGCGAGTACGGCGACAAGCTGGCCCTGGTGTCGTCCTTCGGGGCGGAGTCGGCGGTGCTGCTGCATCTGGCCGCCCAGGTCAGCAAGGACATCCCGGTGCTGTTCCTGGATACCGGCATGCTGTTCGGGCAGACGCTGGACTACCGCAAGCAACTGGCCGCCCGGCTGGGCCTGACCGACGTGCGCGATCTGCGCCCGACCTTCGCCGACATCGCCGTGCACGACCCGAAGTCCGACCTCTACAAGACCGACACCGACGCCTGCTGCAACATCCGCAAGGTGGTGCCGCTGGACAAGGCGCTGGGCGAGTTCGGCGGCTGGCTGACCGGCCGCAAGCGTTTCCACGGCGGCGACCGGCTGCGGCTGGCGGTGGTCGAGGACGCCGACGGGCAGCTGAAGTTCAATCCGCTGGCCAACTGGGGCAAGGAAGACCTGGACGCCTATGTGGCCGAGCACGACCTGCCGGCCCATCCGCTGGTCGCCCAGGGCTTCCCGTCGATCGGCTGCTGGCCCTGCACCTCGCCGGTCGAAGAGGGCCAGGATGTCCGCGCCGGCCGCTGGGCCGGCAAGGAAAAGACCGAGTGCGGCATCCACGTCGCCCGCGCCCCCTCCGCGCCCAACGTCGGCGGCGGGATCTGAGCGAGAACCCTTCTCCCTCCGGGAGAGGAGCGTTCGGCTACGCTGTCTCGACGATCTCCGGCCCCTTCGAATCCGCCGCCAGCCCGCGGACAGCGCGCATGAAGTCATTCGACGCCGGCACAGCGAAGTGCGCCTTCAGCGCGGCCCGGTCGGCCCAGCGCTCGAAGAAGAAGATGCGCAGCGGGTTCGCGGCGTCGATGTACGCATCGTGGCTGACGCAGCCCGCCTCGGCCCGGGAACGGACCGAGTGGGCGATGCAGAGAGCGCGCAGTTCGTCGAGGCTGTCAGGCCGGGCGGTGATCTCGCCGGTGACGATGATCACCTCAGAGCGCCGCCAGTTCCATCTTGGCCTTGGGGCAGCCGTTGAAGGTGCCGACCTTGGAGACCGTCAGGGTCTTCATGTTCAGCTTCATCATGGCGTTCATCGAGGCGCGCGAGTGACCCGTGAACAGGTCGATACGGTTGCCCTTCACCGCGCCGCCGACGTCCGAGGCGTACCAGTAGCCGTCGTGCGTGGAGCCGTCCGGCATCGGCATGCCGACGGTTTCCTTGATGTAGAGGATCGTTCTGCGGGGAACGAGCGTTCTGTCCGTGGCGGCCGTGCGCATCGGCACGGTGGCGCAGCCGAGCGAGTCCCGGCCGCCGACGCCGGCCGCGCCGCTGTGATACAGCGTGGCCTTGAGCAGCCAGTCGGGCGCGAAGTTGCGCAGCGACGACAGAACCTGCGACTTCGTGGTCGCATACGGGATCGGAGCAGCGGGAAGCTGCCCGGAAGAAGTCTCGCTTGCGGCTTTTTCCAGGGATTCCTGGATCAGGTCGGCGATCGGATCGGTCGACCGTGCGTTGGCGGCCGGAGTACAGAGTCCGAAAGCCAGAGCCGCGAGGCATGGCAGGATGCGTCTCAAGCGCGCCCCCCTGTTTGTTTCTCGACGAGCGGGCTTGTACCCGCATCCGGCGCGAGTAACAACCCAATCAACTCTACCCTCAGGAGAGCGATGTGACCCTCACGGTCTATGGCGACAGCATTTCCGGCAACTGCCTGAAGGTAAAGTGGACGGCTGAAAAGCTCGCGATTCCATATCGTTGGCGCGAGCTGGACGTGCTGAAGCAGGAGACCCGCACGGCCGGATTCCTGGCCCTGAATCCGGCCGGGCAGGTGCCCCTGGTCATCCTGCCGGACGGCCGGGCGCTGGCGCAGTCGAACGCCATCATCGTGCATCTGGCCGAGGGATCGGAGCTGATTCCCGCCGATTCCTATGACCGGGCGAAGATGTTCGAGTGGCTCTTCTGGGAGCAGTACAGCCACGAGCCCTACGTCGCGGTCGCCCGTTTCCAGATGGCCTACCTCGGCAAGCCCAGGCACGAGCTGGATTCCAAGCTTGTCGAGCGTGGCCGGGCGGCGCTCCGGCGGCTCGAGGACGGGCTGGAAACCACGCCTTTCCTGGTCGCCGACAAGCTCAGTCTCGCCGACATCGCGCTGGTCGCCTATACCCGGGTCGCGCACGAGGGCGGTTTCGACCTCGCGGACTATCCGCGAACGGTCGCCTGGGTGGCGCGCGTGGAGGCCGCGCTGGGCATCAGCTGAGGTCTCGCCTTCGGAGTTCGTCGATGCGCCCTGTCCTTCGCTACACCGCCATCGCCGCCGCGCTGGGCCTGGCCATGTTGCCGGCCGCGGCCGCGAGCTGGGGCAACACCGGCCATCGGCTGATCGGGTCTCTGGCGGTGCAGAACCTGCCCGAGGAGGTCCCGGGCTTCCTGCGCACGAAGCAGGCCGTGCAGGACATGGGCGAACTGGCGCGCGAGCCCGACCGCTCCAAGGGCGCGGGCCGGACCCACGATCACAACCGCGACTCCGCCCACTTCGTCGACATCGACGATGAAGGGAAGGTGCTCGGCGGTCCGCTGTTCTCGGCGATGCCCGCCACCCGCGCCGACTACGAGAAGAGCCTGCAGGCCGCCGGCATCGACAGCTGGAAGGCCGGCTACCTCCAGTATTCGACCGTCGACGCCTACCAGCAGCTGGTCCAGGATTTCGGCTACTGGCGCGTGCTGACGGCGGCGGAGAAGAAGGCCAAGGGCAAGCGGAAGGCCTGGATCAAGGCCGACAAGGCGCGCCGCGAGAAGCTGCTGCTCGCCAACCTCGGCAACCTGGCCCACTACGTCGGCGACGGCAGCCAGCCGCTGCACGCCACGACCCACTTCAACGGCTGGGGCGACTATCCCAACCCCAAGGGCTATACAACCGAGCGCATCCACGGCCCGTTCGAGGGCGAGTTCGTGGCGGGCGCGGTGACGGCCGACTCGGCCCGCGCCGCCATGGTCCCTTTCGCCGACTGCGGCTGCCCGATCGACAAGCGCGTCGTCGCCTACCTGAGCAAGACCCAGACCTACGTCGAGCCGCTCTACCGCATGTGGGGCGAGGGCGCGTTCCGCCCCGGCTCGACCAAGGGCGCGGAGTTCGCGGCCGAGCGCATCGGCGCCGGCGCCTCGGAGCTGCGCGACCTGATCGTGCTGGCCTGGCGCGACAGCGCCAGGACGAAGGTGGGCTGGCCGGCGGTCAGCGTCGCCGACGTCGAGGCCGGCAAGGCCGATCCGTGGGTGTCGCTGCTGGGCAAGGACTGATGCTCCAGTTCGGCGAGCCCACGCCGGGCAAGGCGCACACGCCGCGCCCGGCCGCCTTCGGCATTGCCGCGCGGGACGGCAGGATCGCCGTGGTGCGCGTGCGGCCCGACGCGGGCGGCGACTGGCTGGACCTGCCCGGCGGCGCGGTCGATCCGGGCGAGGACGAGCTTCAGGCCATGGTCCGCGAGTTCGGCGAGGAAGCGGGGCTGGTGGTGAAGACCGGCGCGCCGGTCGTCGAGGTGGCGCAGTACTTCGCCAAGTCCGACGGCCAGGCGGTGAACAACCAGGGCCATGTCTTCGTGGCTGAAATCATCGGCGTCGATTCTTCGCTGAAGATCGAGGCGGACCACGAACTGGTCTGGATCGCACCGGACGAGGCCGTGCGCCGCCTGCGCCACGACAGCCACGCCTGGGCGGTGGCGAAATGGCTGCGGGGGCAGGGGTGATGGCGCCTGAAAGGCTTGCCGGGCGTCGCGCCCTGGGCGAAGTTCCCGCCATGCAGCGCCTCCTCACCGCCGTCGTCCTTGCCTGCGCTTTCGCGGCGGGCCCGGCTACGGCTCAATCGCTTCCAGACCTTGGCCTCGTCGATGTTCGCTTCCTGGCGAACGGCATCGGCGTCGCCATCCGCAACAACGGTGGTGCGCCCAGCGGCGCGACGACCGTGGCCATCTACGTCGACGGCGCGGTGAAGACGGAGACGCCGCTCGCCGCCATCCAGCCGGGCATGATGACGATCATGGCGCTGGAATCGCCCGGCCCGAACACGCGCTTCCAGGTCGTGCTCGACTCCCGGCAGCAGGTCGCCGAGTCCGACGAGGACAACAACCGCTCGGACCTCCTGAAGACGCCGCGCAAATGACGAACATCTGGGACCGGCACGTGATGCCGCGGCTGATCGGCTGCGCCTGCGCCAGCAAACCGATCATGAAGCAGCGCGAGAAGATCGTGCCGCGCGCGTCCGGCAAGGTGCTCGAGCTGGGCGTCGGGGGCGGGCTGAACCTGCGCTACTACGATCCGGCCAGGGTCGAGGGCGTCTGGGGTGTCGATCCGTCGGCGGAACTGCGCGAGCGGGCGCTGGCGGCGCCGAGGCCGGATGGCCTGAAGGTCGATATCCGCGACGGCGTCGGCGAGAGCCTGCCGTTCGCGAACGCCAGCTTCGACTGCGTCGTCTGCACCTTCACCCTCTGCTCGGTGCAGTCGCCGGTGACGGTGCTGGCCGAGGCGCGACGGGTGCTGAAGCCCGGCGGGCGACTGCTCTACGCCGAACACGGCCTGGCTCCGGACGACGGCGTCGCCGCCTGGCAGAAGCGGATCGAGCCGATGTGGAAGGCGATCGCCGGCGGCTGCCACCTGACCCGGATCCCGACCCGCATGGTGCTGGGCGCGGGTTTCAGCGTCGGCGACACCGACCGCATGTACCTGCCCGGAACGCCGAAGCTGCTGGGCTGGAGCGAGTGGGGCGAGGCCCACGTGGCCTGAGGCCGTACGCGGTGAATATCGTCGGTTGACGGTCGTTAACCGGCCACCTCAAATGGCCAGCCCAGTTTGGGGGGACGGCCACATACGGCGAGGGCATGGAAGACGACGCAGCCCTGATCGAACAGCTTCGCGCCGCCGTGGACCGGCGGCTGGCGGAGCTGTTGCCTGACCGCGACGCGCGGCCGGGCCGGCTGGCCGACGCCGCCCGCTATGCCGCCATGGCTCCGGGCAAGCGTTTCCGGCCCATGCTGACGCTGCTGGCGGCCCGCGAGTTCGGCGCCGACCCCGCGGTCGCCCTGGACGCGGCCTGCGCCTTCGAGATGGTTCACGCCGCGTCGCTGATTCTCGACGACCTGCCGTCGATGGACGACGCGGCGCTTCGCCGGGGCCGGGCCACGACCCATCGCGAGTTCGACGAGGCGACGGCGATTCTCGCCGCGGTCGGGCTGCTGAACCACGCCTTCGGCGTCGTCGCGGGGGACGAACGCCTGCCGCAGGCCACGCGCGGCGAGTTGTCGCGCCGCCTGTCGGAGGCCGTCGGCTTCGAGGGACTCGTGTCCGGTCAGGCCATGGATCTGCACGACCGCGACCGCGCGCGCGTGGCCGACGACATCGACCTTCTGAACCATCGCAAGACCGGCGTGCTGATCGTGGCGGCGGCGGAGGCGGGGGCCCTGGTCGCCGGCGCTTCGGCCTCGGCGGTGCCGCAGATCGGCGAGTTCGCCCGCCGCATCGGCCTGGCCTTCCAGATCCAGGACGACCTGATCGACGCCTCGGCCATCGTCGAGACCGGCAAGGATCTGGGCAAGGACGCCGGCATGGCGACCATCGTCTCGGTGCTGGGCGTCGCGGGCGCCCAGGCCGCGGTCGAGGAACATCTGGAGGCGGCGCAGGCCGCCCTGGCCGCCGCCGGCGCGAAGGGGCTTCTGGCCCGCTACGCCTTCGGCCTGTTCGAGGCCCGGAAGGCCGCCGCGTGAACGAACGCCCCATCCTCAACGTCTGGCGGGCCGAACACCAGTACGGCACGCGCAAGGTGCTGCGCGGCGTCGATCTGGCGCTGAAGCCGGGCGAGATCTACGCGCTGCTCGGCCCCAACGGCGCCGGCAAGTCGACCCTGATCGCTGGCATCTGCGGACGCATGAAGCTGACCGCCGGCGAGATCGCGCTGGACGGCAAGGATCCCACCCGCGACCCGGCCGCCCGGGCGTTGCTCGGTCTCGTGCCGCAGGAGATCGCGCTCTACGGCCACCTGACGGTGCGCGAGAACCTGGAGACCTTCGGCCGGCTGGCCGGGGTGAAGGGGACCGCCCTGAAGGACGCCGTGCAGCGGGCTTTGCACCTGACCCGGACGCTGGACCGCGAGCATGTGCCGGTGAAGCACCTGTCCGGCGGCTACAAGCGGCGGGTGAACATCGGCGCGGCCATCCTGCACCGGCCGCCGCTGCTGATCCTGGACGAGCCGACCGTTGGCGTGGACATCGACGCGCGCGAGGCGCTGGACACCGTGATCCGGAACCTGCGCGACACCGGCGTGGCGGTGCTGATCGTCACCCACGACCTCGACCAGGCCGGGGGGCTCGCCGATCGCGTCGGCTTCCTGCGCGAGGGACGCAAGATCATGGAAGGCTCGCCCCGGGCCCTAATCGAACAGGCCTTCGGCGAGGAGATGGAAATCCTCGTCCAGCTGGCCATCGAGCCCGATACCGCCGGCGAGATCCTGCTGGCCGGCGAGGGGCTGGAGCGGCAGGGCCGCACCAACGTCTGGACCCGCCTCGATCCGGGCGGCTACACGACCGCCGCGCGGCTGGACAAGCGACTGCGCAAGGCCGGCCTCGAGCCGCGCGAGATCCGGGTGCGGCAACCCTCGCTGCAGAACCTGTTCACGCTCGTCGCGGACTGGAGAAAGGCCGCATGACGCTCGCCATGTTCCGCGTCATGGCCCTGGAGCTGTGGCGCGACCGCGGCGCGCTGGTGATGACCTTCCTGCTGCCCCCGCTGGTCTTCCTGATCTTCTCGGCCGTCTTCGCCGGCACCACGGGCGAAGACATCAAGCTCAAGCTGGTTGTCGCCGACGAGGCCCGCACGGCCGACTCGGCCCGGCTGGTGAAAGCCTTGCTGGCCGATCCCGACCTGCGCGCCGAGACGGCAGAGCCGGGCACGGGCGTGGAGGTGCGGCGGATGGTCAGAGCCGGACGCGCCGACGCCGGCCTGATCGTGCGCTCGGATCCGGAGCTGGGCAAACAGCCGATCCTGATCATCTCCGATCCCAGCCGCGCGGTCGCCGCGCCCCTGACCATGGCCCGCGTGCAGCAGGCGCTGAGCCGGACGATGCCCGACGTGCTGCTGGCCCGCACCCTGGCCGAGACCGCGCCGGCCTTCGGCGGCCTGACGCCCCAGCAGCAGACCATCGCCGGAATCGCGCTGGACCAAGCCGGCAAGCCGGGCTTCAAGCCGCCCGAGCAGGGCCTGTTCGCCCGCGAGGACGTCGCCGGCGCCAAGAAGGGCGGCGGCACCATCGCCTACTACGCGGGCGCGGTGACCATCCTGTTCGCGCTGTTCTCGGCCATGCACGGCGCGCTGTCGCTGATCGAGGAGCGGCGCAGCGGCGTCGCCGACCGCATCCTGGCCGGGGCGGCCGGCATGGCGCCGGTGGTCAACGGCAAGTTCCTGTTCCTGATGGCCCAGAGCCTGATCCAGGCCACCGCCATCTTCGCCACGGCGCAGGTGATCTACCAGGTGCCGGTGACCTCGCACCTGCTGCTCTGGCTGATCACGACGGTGCTGGTCTCGGCCTGCGCCGGGGGGCTGGCCATGGCCGTGGTCGCCTTCTGCAAGACGCGCGACCAGGCCCAGATGCTGTCGACCTTCGTGATCCTGATCCTGGCGGCGATCGGCGGCAGCATGGTGCCCCGGTTCCTGATGCCGCCCTGGCTGCAGACCATCGGCTGGGGCACGCCGCACGCCTGGGCGATCGAGGCCTATCAGTCGATCCTGTGGCGCGACGGCGGGGTTGGATCGGTGTATATCGGCTGGATCGTGCTCGGCGGAGTCGCCCTGGCCGGACTGGCCATCGCCCATATCGCCGCGCGCCGCGTCCGCTGAAGGCAGGCATGCTGCAGATCGTTCTCTACGTCGGCCTCTTCCTGGCCGCCTTCGCCTTCATGGAAGGCTTCGCCTGGTTCACCCACAGGTACGTCATGCACGGCTTCATGTGGGTCTGGCACAAGAGCCACCACGAGCCGCGCGAGGGCGCCTTCGAGCTGAACGACCTGTTCGCCGTGGTCTTCGCCGCGCCGGCCATCGTCGGCATCTGGCTGGGCGTGAACACCAGCCTGACCTGGATGCTGCCGGTCGGCCTGGGCATCACCGCCTATGGCGCGGTCTATTTCCTGTTCCACGACGGGCTGGTCCACAAGCGCTTCCCGATGCCCAAGGCGCGGTCGACCTACTGGAAGCGCCTGATCCAGGCCCACCGCTTCCATCACGCGGTCCACACCAGGGAAGGCGCGGTCTCCTTCGGCTTCCTGCTGGCCCCGCCCGTGCGGCGGTTGAAGGAAGAACTGAAAGCCCGGGGCGTGGAGGCCTAGTCCGCAAGCACCGCCGCCAGCGTTCGGCGGCTGATCGCGGCGAGCGCCGGATTGCTGTCCCGATAATAGGGCAGGGCGACCGCGCCCGAGTACAGCGCCCAACCGCGCGCGCGTCGCACCAGCGCCTCGTCGGCCGCCAGGCGATGCAGGAAGCTCGCCCGCGCGTCGACGTCGAACACCGTCCAGGCCGCCATCAGGTCCACCGCCGGGTCGCCCAGCGCGAGCAGGCCAAAGTCGATCACGCCCGCCAGCCCCTGGTCGCGGACGACGAGATTGCCGGGGTGCAGATCGCCGTGAATCCAGACCGGCGCCCGGTCGTGTCGCGGCGCGGCCAGCGCATCCTGCCAGATCGCCAGGGCCGCGGCCGTGTCGATGTCGGCCGTCAGCTCGTCCAGACAGTGTCGCATGCGGGCGTCGAGATGTTTCAGGGCCACGCCGCGCCAGTTGTTGTGCTCGCCCGCTGACGGTCCGCCCAGCGGGTCGACGCGCTGCAACGCAGCCAGGAAATCAGCCAGTGCAATGGCGGGGGCCGAGCCGTCCGGTATCGGCTCGGCGCTCGCGTCCCTGCCTTCGATCCACAGGGCGATGCCCCAGGCCCAGGGATATCCTTCGCCTGGCTCGCCCAGGCCCATCGCCATCGGAATCGGCAGGGGCAGGCGGCCATCGAAGCGGGGCAGCCAGCGCTGCTCCTTTGCGGTGGTCTCGGCCGCCCGGGCGACGCGCGGCAGGCGAACGGACAGCTCCTCGCCGAGGCGGAAGATCGCGTTGTCCGTTCCGATGGAAGAGACGGCCGTAACCGACAGGTCGGCCCACTCGGGAAACGAGCTGGCGACCAGGCGGCGGACGAGGTCGACGTCGATCTCGATCCCCGGGCCGTCCATGCCTCAGATCTTGCTCCACATCGCCGGTCGCTCGGGCCCTTTGGCCCAGCGGTCCAGCGTCGCGCCCCTTGCCGCCATCAGGCCGCCGCCGAGGGCCAGCATCACCTTCGCCGCCGTGCTCGTCGACGTCCGCGTGTCCCAGGCCGCCGCGCCGCGCGCCACGACCTTCACGCCGATCTCGCGATAGACGCCCAGCGCCGCCGCGACCGCCCAGGCCGAGCGGAAGGGCAGGCCCCGCAGGCCCCAGCGGGCGGAGGCGTAGTACGGCTCCGCCGCCTCCACGAGGCGCCTGGCGAGGCCCGCGATCTTCGCCCGATTTTCCGGCGCCGCCACCGCGTCCTCCGGCACGCCCGCCTGCGCCAGCCACCGGGCGGGCAGATAGACCCGGCCGGTCCGCGCGTCCTCGACGATGTCGCGGGCGATGTTGGTCAGCTGGAAAGCCAGGCCCAGGTCCTGGGCCCGGCGCAGGGTCGGCAGGTCCGCCGGCTTGACGCCCATGACGATGGCCATCATCGCCCCCACCACCCCGGCGACGTGCCAGCAGTAGTCCAGCGTGTCCTCGATGGTCTCGTACCGCCGCCCGCCCACGTCCATGGCGAAGCCGTCGATCAACTCGATGGCGTAGGTCTCGGGGATGGCGCGCCGTTGCGCCACTTCGCGGAAGGCGGGATCGTCGGTCGGCTCGCCCCGCAGCGCGGCGCGGGTCTTCGCGTACAACTCCTGGAGCCGACGCTGGACCTCTTCGTCCGACAGCACCTCGCGCTCATGCCCCAGCGTCTGGCCGTCGATGACGTCGTCGCAGTGCCGGCACCAGGCGTAGAGCATTTCCGCGTCGGCGCGGGTCTGCGGATCGAACAGGGCGGCGGCGGCGGCGAAGCTCTGCGAACCCTTCTGGATCGTCTCCCGGCTGGTCGCGGCCAGATCCGTCACGCGAGCAGGTCCTCGAGCATCAGGGTCGCCGTCGCCTTGGCCGAACCGACCACGCCCGGGATGCCGGCGCCCGGATGGGTGCCGGCCCCGGCGAAGTAGAGGTTGTCGATCACGTCGTCGCGGTTGTGGGTCCGGAACCAGGCGCTCTGGGTCAGGATCGGCTCCAGCGAGAAGGCCGAGCCCTGGAAGGCGTTCAGCTCGCCCTGGAAGTCCGCCGGCGTGAAGATGCGGCTGACCACAAGGTCGCGGCGCAGGTTCGGGATGTAGCGCGCCTCCAGATAGTCGAGGATGCGGTCGCGGTACCGGGGCCCCTCGACGGCCCAGTCGATCTCCGCCGTGCCCAGGTGCGGCACCGGCGAGAGGGCGTAGTAGGTCGAGCAGCCCTCCGGCGCCATGCCCGCGTCGGTGGCGCAGGGCGCGTGCAGGTACAGCGAGAAGTCGTCGGCCAGGTTGTCGCGCGTATAGATCTCGTCGATCAGCCCCCTGTAGCGGCCGCCGAACAGGATGCTGTGGTGGCGGATCTCCGGATGGGTCGCCTTCAGCCCGAAGTGCAGCACGAACAGCGACGGGCTCCAGCGTTTGCCCTCCAGGCGCTTGCCCTCGGACCGGCCGCGCGGATGGCCGCCGAGCAGCTTCTGGTAGGTGTGGTGGATGTCGGCGTTGGAGGCGACGGCGTCGAAGGTTTCGACCGCGCCGTCCGGCAGGCGCACGCCCGTGACCTTGGCGCCCGACGTCTCGATGGCCTGGACCGGCGTCGACAGGCGCAGCGCGCCGCCCAGGTCCTCGAACAGCTTCGCCAGGGCGCGGATCAGCGCATGCGTCCCGCCGCGCGGGAACCAGACGCCGCCGCGCCGCTCCAGCGCGTGGATCAGGGCGTAGATCGAGGAAGCCGCGAACGGGCTGCCGCCGACCAGCAGGGTATGGAACGACAGCGCCTGGCGCAGGTGGTCGTCCTGCACGAACTCGCAGACCTTGGCGTAGACGCTGCGCCAGGCCTGCAGCTTGATGAGCTGCGGCGCGGCGGCGATCATGCTCTTGAAGTCGAGGAAGGGCACATGGCCCAGCTTGACGTAGCCTTCCTGGAACAGCTCCTCGGAATAGGCGAGGAAGCGTCGGTAGCCCTCGACATCGGCGGGGTTCCTGGCCGCGATCTGCTCGTCTAGGCGGGCCTGATCGTTGACGTAGTCGAAGACGTGCCCGTCCTCCCAGCAAAGCCGGTAGAAGGGATCGACGCTGATCAGCTCGACGTAGTCCGACAGCTTGCGTCCGGAGAGCTCGAACAGCTCCTCCAGACAGGCGGGGTCGGTGATGACCGTCGGCCCGGCGTCGAAGGTGAAGCCCTGCTCCCGCCAGACGTAGGCGCGGCCGCCGGGCTTGTCCCGGGCCTCGAAGACGGTGGTGTCGAATCCGGCCGACTGCAGTCGGATCGCGAGCGCCAGCCCGCCGAACCCCGACCCGATCACCGCGACGCGCGGCTTGCTCATTCTTGAACGCCTCTTGGGAAAACCGATTGTTCGGACAGGACCGCCATGGCCGCCGGGATTGGCACCGGAGGCTTGCCTATCAGGATGCGGGCCTTGTCCGCCAGCGTGATCCCGCCCGCGTAGAACCGCTCCACCAGCGGCTGGGCCAGCCGATAGAACCGTCCGAGCACGATGTAGCGGCGGCCGGGCCGCGCGGCCTTGAACAGCATGCGGTTCAGCAGCCGGTAGTAGGCGCGCTCGCGCCAGCGCTGCTTGGAGCGGCGCTCGACACAGTCACGCACGGAGGCGGTGGTCAGAACGGGCAGGGCCGCGATCTCGTCGGCCATCCGCGCGGCGTCGGGCAGGCTGTAGCCGGTGATCGGCTGGAACAGGGCGGCGCGCAGCCCGACCTCGGCATTCGGCGTCGCCCGCCAGTGCGCGTCGATGTCGCCGGCCAGGGCGATCGGCAGGATGCCGTCTTCCTCGCGGATCACCTCGCGGATGGTCCAGCCCTGGGTCGCGGCATAGGCGGCGATGTCCCGGCGCAGGGTCTGGCGGTCGAGGTCGTCGCCGTCGCTGTATCGCGTGTCCTCGATCAGCAGCCGCGTGGGCGAGAAGGGCAGGCTGTAGAGGAAGCGGTAGCCGTCCAGCTGGTCGACCGTGGCGTCCATGACGATGGGATGCGTCAGGCCGTGCGGCGTGACGGTCTCGACCTCCAGCCCGACGAACTTCTGCCAGCCGAGCACCAGATGCGGCGTCGACCGCGGGCCACGACCGTCGATGACGCAGGGCGCTTCGATGACGCGGCCGTCGGCGAGCGTGACGCCGCCGGCGTCGAGCCCGGCCACCGTCACGCCGGTCCAGGCGTTCTCGCCCAGCGCGGCGGTGACGACCTCATGGAAACGGTCGGACGAGACGGAGCGATACTGGGTCGTGAGCGCGCGACGGTGGTCGGGAAACCGCACCTCGTAGCCGTCCCAGCGATGCCCGATCAGCGGGGCCAGCCAGGCGTCGATCGCCGCGTCGACGTCGGTTCGGAAGTGGCTCCAGGTGTGCCGGCCGCCCAGCGTCTCGCCGGCCTCCAGCACGATCACCTTCAGCGCCGGCTTCAGCGCCGTCAGCCGCAGCGCGATCAGCCCGTTGGCCAAGCCTCCGCCGACGAGCACGACATCGGCGCGGACGGGGGAGGGAGAGGCCATGCCCTTCGCATAGCATGCACTTTCTTCAACCGCTCATCCCGGTGCGGGCGGGGGCTCAGGTTTTTTTGGCGCAGCGTGACCGTGCGACCGCGGCCGGTCTCCGGTGTTGGGGGGAGCGCCCGCCTATGCCGCCTTCTTCCTCGCGCCGGTCTTCCGCGCCGCCGGCTTTCGGGCGGGCTTGGGCTTCGGCGTTTCCGCCCGCTCGCTGGCTTCTTCCCGAGCGACGGCCGCCATTACCTCTTCGGGCGCCGCGTCCTTCGCCGCGCCCTTGCGGGCCAGGATACTCTTGCCGCGCTTGCGGCGTTCGGCGTGCAGGGCGCGGGCTTCCGTCTCGCAGCGCTTGAGGATCGCCTCCAGCTCGACGTCCGTCAGGTGTTCGATGCCGATGAAGCTGTTGTCGGCGTCGCTCATGCGGATCAGCTCGTCGAGTTTGGCCTGCAGGGCGGCGTTGTCGCGGTTCTGGGTGTTCTGGATCAGGAACACCATCAGGAAGGTGATGATCGTGGTCGAGGTGTTGATCACCAGCTGCCAGGTGTCGGAGAAGCCGAACAGCGGCCCGCTGACCGCCCAGACCACCACCAGCGAGATACAGGTGACGAAGGCGATCGGCTTGCCCGCCACCTTGGATGTGGAATTGGCGAAGCGGGTAAACAGCTTGTCGAGGTTCATCGAGGTCCCGGTCCCGTTGAATTACGCCCGGTGAACGGGTAGGGCGTGCGCCAGTTCCGGAGGACTCAGCGACATGGCCCAGGCGCGGATCATCGACGGCAAGGCGTTCGCGGCCGCGCTGCGGGAGCGGGTGGGCGGCGAGGTCGCGGCGCTGAAGGCGAAGCATGGCGTCACGCCCGGGCTGGCCGTCGTGCTGGTCGGCGAGGACCCCGCCAGCCAGGTCTACGTCCGCAACAAGGGCGAGCAGACCGAGGCGGCCGGCATGTACTCCGAGACCCACCGCCTGGCGGCCGACA
>JBIICO010000246.1:0-4911 GCA_044238855.1 Caulobacter sp. | reverse complement strand
AGTTCCCTGGCCATCCCCGCGCCTGGACGCGGCGCACAGAGACAAGGGCGCGGATCACTCCGCGCCCTTTTCGTTTGCCGTAGTCCGCATGGGTCCCGCGGGCTGACCTGGCTCCGGGCGCTCAGCGCCCGCGCAGCCACCCTGTGATCGCCAGCCGGTCGTCGCCGGCGAACAGCGACACCTGCGAGACCGAGTGCAACGCCGGGACCTTCAGCAGGTTCAGGCTGTTGAAGTTCGGCAGGAACGCTTCGGCCACATGGCCGTCGTCGCCATGGAACATCAGCAGGCCGCCCCACTCGATCGTCCAGCGCGGCGACAGGTTCAGCACATAGGCGAAGTAGCGGTTCTTGCCCTCGATGCCGTCGTCGTGGGCGGTCAGGAAGTGGCCGCGCCGGTATCGGGTGACCTGGGCGTCGGCGAAGGCGATGCGCCCCTCGCCGGTGATCTCGCGCATGAGACCAAGGAAGGCCTCGCTGTTGGCGAAGTCCAGCCACGTCTTCCAGACGCCGTCCAGGCGGCCGGCCTGATCCCGGTCCCAGAGCGGATGATTGTCGTACAGGTAGTGGAACCGGTCGGTCGCCGCCTCCTGCGCCGCGCGACCCATGTCGGTGCGCTGCGCCGGCGTCAGCCCCTCCAGCCAGGCGGCGGGCAGGTCGACGTGCCCCTTGCCGCCAAGGGTGACGGTCTGGAACGGCGTGCGAACGGTCGCCTCGTCCCGCAGCATCTCGGCGGAAGCGTCGTCCAGCACGTCGGGGATCTGCACCCGGCCGGTCGTTGCCAGCCGCGCGGCGAGGGCGGCGCTGTCGGCCGACGTGCGCGCTCGCAGGACGGGCCGGGCCGCTGTCATGCGTCCGCGCCGCCGAAGCGCTGCGTCCACTCGGCGATCTGCTCATCGGCGATTTTGGTGAACAGCACTGGCGGCACGGCGACCGCCCTGCCCGGCTCCAGCCGCGTCAGCTCGGCCCTGGCGTCGGTCGACGGCCAGACCGGCGGCCAGACCTCGCCGAACGACCCGATGATCTGCTCGGCCGCGAACGGGATGAAGGGCGCGGAGACCCGGCCGTAGAGGGCCGAAAGGTTCAGCGCCGTGCGCACAACGACCGCCGCACGCGCCGCATCGGTCTTGATCGCGGTCCAGGGCGCGGCTTCCTGCAGATACTCGTTGCCGAGCACCCACAGCTGGCGCACCGCCTGGGCGGCCTTTCGCAGCTCGATGGCCTCCATCTGGGCGGTCAGTTCGGTCAGCTGGGCGCCGACATCGGCGAACAGCTCCTCTTCCAGCGGGCCGATCTCGCCGCCGTCCGGAACGCGGCCCTCGAACTTGCTCTCGTTGAACTTGCCGATGCGGTTGACGAAGTTGCCCAGCACATTGGCCAGGTCGCTGTTGATGGTCTGGGCGAAATGCTCCCAGGTGAAGGCGGTGTCGGAGCCCTCCGGCGCGTTGGCGGTCAGA
The DNA here is from genome assembly GCA_044238855.1 of Caulobacter sp. Lineage (GTDB taxonomy): Bacteria > Pseudomonadota > Alphaproteobacteria > Caulobacterales > Caulobacteraceae > Caulobacter. The sequence continues at coordinate 3,458 of JBIICO010000246.1, read as the reverse complement.
TACCAGCGCCACAGGTCGGGCGGCAGGATCTCCAGCGCCGCATCGATGAAGACGCCGCGCTTGCCGCTGGTCGAGAACTTGCCGCCATACCAGTTCAGCCAGTTGAAGGCCTTCAGCCTGTCGACGGTCTTCCACGGCTCCTCGCTGCCCAGGATGGTGGCCGGGAAGCTGACCGTGTGGAAGGCGACGTTGTCCTTGCCCATGAACTGAACGTACTCGACGTCGTCGGCGCCCTTGTCGGTCCGCCACCAGCGTTCCCAGTCCGCGCCGGTCGCTTCGGACAGCTCGACGGTGGCGCCGATGTACTCCACCGGCGCGTCGAACCAGACGTAGAAGACCTTGTCCTCGAAGCCCGGGCGGGGAAGCCCGTCCTTCGTCACCGGGATGCCCCAGGCGAGATCGCGGGTGATGCCCCGGTCGAGCAGCCCCTCGTCCAGATGCTTGTAGGCGATGCCCCGGGTCAGGGCGGGCCAGCCGGCCGACTTGCTGTCGACCCACTCGCGGATGCGGCCCTCGACCTTGCTCTGCAGCAGATAGAGGTGGTTGGTGTCGCGCACCTCGATGTTCCGCGAGCCGCTGATCTTGGAGTACGGATTGATCAGGTCGGTCGGGTCGAGCAGGTTTCCGCAGTTGTCGCACTGGTCGCCGCGCGCGCGCTCGAAGCCGCAGCGCGGGCAGGTTCCCTCGACGTAGCGATCCGGCAGGAAGCGCCGGTCGTCGATGGAGTAGACCATCTTGTCGGTCCGCTCCTCGATCAGGCCGTTCTTCTCGAGGACTTCGCAGAAGTGCTGGGTCAGGCGGTGGTTGGGCGGATTGCTGCTGCGGCCGAACCAGTCCCACGACAGGCCGAAGCTGCGGCCGATGTCATGCTGGATGGCGTGCTGCTCGTCGCAGTAGGTGCGGACGTCCTGGCCCGCTTCGGCGGCGGCCAGCTCGGCCGGGGTGCCGTGCTCGTCGGTGGCGCAGATGTAGAGGGTCTCGTGCCCCTGGGCGCGCTTGAATCGCGCGAACACGTCGGCCGGCAGCATCGATCCGGCCAGATTGCCGAGGTGCTTGACGCCGTTGATGTACGGCAGGGCGGAGGTGATCAGGATACGAGCCATGGGCGCGGGATATAAAGGTCCGCGCCCGCGAGCGGAAGCTGTCCGCACGCATATGCGCCTCGGGCGGGCGCCGGGGCTTCCCCCCTCCCCCACAGGCCGTATAACGGCGGAAGGGTTTCGTGGGAGGTTCGGCATGGCCGGTTTCGGTATCACGCGGCGGTTCGCCGCCGTCGCGGCGGGCGCCGTCGCTGCTCTCGCGCTCGCCGGGTGCGGCGGGTCGAAGGAACAGACGCTCCATATCTACAACTGGTCGGACTACATCGACCCCGAGCTGCTGGAACAGTTCACCAAGGAAACGGGCATCAAGGTCGTCTACGACACCTTCGATTCCAACGAGATGCTGGAGACCAAGGTGCTGACCGGCGCCACCGGCTACGACATCGTCGCGCCGTCGAACCACAACCTGCCGCGCTACATCACGGCCAAGGCGATCCAGCCCCTGGACTTCGCCAAGCTCCCGAACCGCAAGAACCTGTGGCCCGAGCTGATGCAGCGGATGGAGCCCTTCGATCCGGGCGGCAAGTACGCGATCCCCTACATGTGGGGCACGATGGGCATCGGCTACAACAAGGCCGAGGTCGCCAAGCGCCTGCCGGGCGTTGACGTCGACAGCTGGGACGTGGTGTTCAAGCCCGAGAACCTGGCCAAGCTGAAGGACTGCGGGGTCTATTTCCTCGACGCGTCCGAGGACATGTACGCGGTCACGCTGAACTACATCGGCAAGGACCCGAACTCGACGGCCGTGGCCGACTACGAGGCGGCGACCAACCTGCTGCTGCAGCTGCGGCCTTACGTGACCAAGTTCCCCTCGTCCGAGTACATCAACGCCCTCGCCAACGGCGACGCCTGCGTGGTGGTCGGCTACAGCGGCGACATCCTGCAGGCCGCGACCCGCGCCGAGGAGGCCAAGAACGGCATCGAGATCGGCTACGCCATCCCCAAGGAGGGCAGCCAGGTCTGGTTCGACACCTTCACCATCCCGGTGGACGCGCCGAATGCCGACGCCGCCTACAAGTTCCTCGACTTCATGATGCGGCCCGAGGTGATCGCCAAGGCGTCGAACTACACCGAGTACGCCAACGCCAACGCGGCGGCGACGCCGCTGGTCGATGCCGAGCTGCGCGGCGATCCCAACGTCTATCCGACGCCGGAGGTGTTCGGCCGCCTGTTCGTGACGACCACCAAGGACCAGGCCCTGGTCCGCGAAGTGAACCGCCTCTGGGCGCGGGTGATGAACGGTCGATGAGCCGACCGCCCGCCTCCGGCCGCGGCGCCGGCAAGACCACCAAGCCCGCCGAGACGAAGGCCGGAGGGCGACGCCTGAACATCGGCGCCGTCCGATCCACCTTCGCGCCCTGGAACGACCCCAACGCCACGCCGCTGGTGCGGTTCGAAGGGGTGTCGAAGCGGTTCGGCAACCAGCTGGCCGTCGATGACGTGTCGCTGGACATCTACCCCGGCGAGTTCTTCGCCCTGCTGGGTCCGTCCGGCTGCGGCAAGACCACCCTGATGCGGATGCTGGCCGGGTTCGAGACGCCCGACAGCGGCCGCATCACCCTGGCGGGCGAGGATCTGGCCGGCGTGCCGCCGCACAAGCGGCCCGTGAACATGATGTTCCAGAGTTACGCCCTGTTCCCGCACCTGAACGTCGAACAGAACATCGCCTTCGGCCTGAAGCAGGAAGGGCTGCCCAAGGCTGAAATCTCGGCCCGCGTCGCAGAGATGCTCGAGCTGGTGAAACTTACCCCGTTCGCCAGGCGCAAACCCGACCAGCTGTCCGGCGGCCAGAAGCAGCGCGTCGCCCTGGCCCGCGCCGTGGCCCGCAAGCCGAAGATGCTGCTGCTGGACGAGCCGCTGGGCGCGCTCGACAAGAAGCTGCGCGAGGAGACCCAGTTCGAGCTGATGGACCTGCAGGTCCAGCTCGGCGTCACCTTCCTGATCGTCACCCACGACCAGGAAGAGGCGATGGTCATGTCCGACCGCATCGCCGTGATGAACGAGGGCCGGACCGTGCAGATCGGCCGGCCGGAGGAGATCTACGAGACCCCCGCCAGCCGACAGGTGGCCGAGTTCCTGGGCGACGTGAACCTGTTCGAGACCCGGGTCGAGGCCATCGAGCATCCGATGGCGCACCTGGAGGCGAAGGAGGCGCAGGCCGGCTTCTACGTCCTCGACGACGACTGCCCGGGGCCGGGCGCGACCGTCTGGCTCGCCGTGCGGCCGGAGAAGATGCGCATCAGCCTGGAGCCGCCCGCCGCCGGGGCCAAGAACGTGCTGGCCGGCGAGATCTGGGACATCGGCTACACCGGCGACTGGACGAACTACATCGTCGAACTGCCGGGCGAGAAACTGGTC
>JBIICO010000245.1:0-4925 GCA_044238855.1 Caulobacter sp. | reverse complement strand
GTGCGCGAGATGCGCCATCTGCACGACACGCGCGGCGTCAGCATCTTCCTGTTCCAGGACGACGACTTCCCGATGTTCGGCCCGAAGTGGCGCGCCTGGGCCCACAGCCTGGTCGATGAACTGCATGCCGACGGCCTGGCCGGAAAGGTGATCTGGAAGCTGAACTGCCGCGCCGACGCGGTCGACGCCGAACTGCTCGGCCGCATGCGCGATGCCGGCCTCTACATCGTCTACATGGGCCTGGAGTCCGGGACCGAGGAGGGGCTGAAGACCCTCAACAAGGAGATTACCGTCGAGCAGAACCTGCGCGCCGTCGCCCTGCTGAAGGAGATCGGCCTGCGGTTCGAGTTCGGCTTCATGTTGCTGGACCCGTCCAGCACCTTCGCCACGGTGCGCCAGAACATCGACTTCCTGCGCGCCATCGTCGGCGACGGCTGCGCGCCGGCCACCTTCTGCAAGATGCTGCCCTACGACGGCACGCCGATCCGCGAGACCCTCGCCGCGGAGGGCCGGCTGAAGGGCGATGTCTGCACGCCGGACTACGACTTCCTCGATCCGCGCCTGGACGACTTCTACGCCGACCTCGCCCGCATCGTGGACGTCACCGGCTGGGTGCATGGCGACGCGGCCCTGACCATGCAGCTGGAGTGGGCGCATACCGAGATCGCGGTGATCCGCAGCCTGTTCCCGGCGCTGCCCGATACGGATGCGTATGAAACCCGCGTCCGCGAGCTCACCGCCATCGCCAACGCCCGCCTGTTCGAGGTGGTCGAAGCCATCGCCGACGTCCACGAACACGGCCGGGGCGAACTGCCGGATCCCAGCCTCCTCCGCGACTATCGCGACCGGACCCTGGACACCCTGATCACCGAACGCGACGCCTTCATCGGCCGGAACCAGGAGACGCTCCTGCGGGCGCTGGCGTTGGCGGCCTAACCGCCGGGGACGGCTTAAGGTGTCCCTTGGGACATCTTAAACCGTCCCCTCAAGCTGCTTGCAACCATGCGAGACACAATCTTAAATTGTGCCCATGCCCCGCACAGCCCGCATCGTCGTCCCAGGCGCGCCGCACCACATCACCCAACGCGGCAACCGGCGGGAGCCGATCTTCTTCGAGAAGGACGATCAAGCGATCTACCTGCGCATCCTCGCGGCTCAAGCGCGCCAACGCGGCGTGGAAATCTGGGCCTACTGCCTGATGCCCAACCACGTGCATCTGATCCTGACGCCGAACGACGCGACCGGGCTCGCCTCCACGGTCGGCGAGACGCATCGACGCTATACGAGCTTCATTAACGGACGTGCGGGCTGGACCGGACATCTCTTCCAGTCGCGCTACGCCTCCGCCCCGATGGACGACGCCCACTTTCTCACCGCCGCAAGATACGTGGCGCTGAACCCGGTTCGGGCCCGGCTCGTCGAACGCGCCGAAAGCTGGCGGTGGTCGAGTGTCCACGCACACCTCGCCGGCAAGGACGACGGGGTGGTGACGGTTGCTCCGCTCCTCGACCGTGTCGGATGTTTCGCGGAGACGCTGGAGACCGCGCCAGACGACCCTGCTTTCGCGGCGCTCCGAAGCGCCGAAGTCACCGGACGGCCGCTGTTTGAGGGGACAGGTTAAGATGTCCCAAGGGACACCTTAACCTGTCCCCGGCGTGTCCAGTCCCCTCACGCCCCCCTACTCGATATTCTCCCCCGGCCGCAGCCCGCACTCTAGCAGTCGCGCCCACACCTCCTCGGCGTTATCAGCGAAGCGCAGCAGCTGCATGTCCTCCGCCGCGATCATGCCGTGCTCGACCAGCGCCTCGAAGCCGACGACCGAGCGCCAGTAGGCCTCGTCGACCAGCACGATGGGGATCGGCGGGGCCTTGCCGGTCTGGCGCAGGGTCAGCAGCTCGAACAGCTCGTCAAAGGTGCCGAAACCGCCGGGAAACACGACCAGCGCGTTGGCCCGCATCGCCAGGTGCATCTTGCGCATCGCGAAGTAGTGGAAGCGGAAGGTCAGCTCGGGCGTCGAGTAGCGGTTCGGCTCCTGCTCGTGCGGCAGGGTGATGTTGAAGCCGATGGAGGGCGCGCCGGCCTCGGCCGCGCCGCGATTGGCGGCCTCCATGATGCCCGGTCCGCCGCCGGTGGCGACGACGTTGTCGCGGACCTTGTCGGTGGCGCGGATCGCCCCGCCCCGCTCGGACGCCAGCCGGCCGAACGCCCGCGCCTGGTCGTACCAGTGGCCGTGCCGCCCGGCGCCGCCTTCGCGCACCCGCGCCCCGCCGAACACCACGATGGTCGAGCGCACGCCCCACAGGCGCAGCGCCTCCTCCGCCTTGGCGTACTCGAGCAGGAACCGCACGCCGCGCATCGAGTCGCCGAGCAGGAAGTCCTGGTCGAGCGCCGGCAGCCGGTACGACGGCGAAGCCATCTGGGCGCTGTTCGACGGCGGGTCGGCGGGGAGGGTCATGACGCGTTCCAGACTGAAGACTCTGGAGACATATAGAGTCGAGACAAAGCGGGACAAAGCGAGACAAGGCGGGACATCCGGCGGCTGACGGAGCGGCCTGTTCATCCCCGCGCGCCGAGGCCGCGTCATACTTCCCGCATGTGGATGCGCGACGATCATCACTCCCCTTTGGCGCCAAGGCTTTCGGCCGGCGACATCGCCGCGGCGAAGCCCGCGCCCGCCCGCGAAGATCGCGCTTTGCTCCCCCTTCAAGCCTCACGCGCCAGGCTCGTTCTCGCTTGCGACGCGATGATGCGAGACTCCGGGGACAACGACGCGTTTCCCTCGTCTCTAAACCGCGCTAGGGAGCGCCAAGACCTTTCGCGTGGAGGAACGGCCCGCATGACGTCCGGAACGCCCCGTATCCGCAACATCGTCCTCGCCCTCGGGCTCGCCCTGGCGCTCGCCGCCTGCGGCCAGCAGAAGGGTTCGGAGAAACCACCCGAGGCCGGCGACACCGCCGTGGCGCGGGTGGACGGCGGCGTGATCTGGGCCAGCGACGTCAAGCGCGAGGCCGTGGCCCAGGGCCTGATCGGCGAAGGCGAGCCGCTGGACACGTCGTCCTCGCTTTTCCGCCGGGTGCTGGACGAGGTCGTCGACCAGCGCCTGCTGGCCGCCGAAGCCCTGCGCCTGAAGCTCGACAAGAGCCCGGTCGCCCAGCAGCGGCTCGAGGCCGCCCGCCAGCGCATCCTGGCCGACATGGTCGTCGAGGGCGTGGTCGAGAAGCGCGTCACCGAGAACGCCATCCGCGGCCTCTATCAGGAGCAGCAGCGCCTCTCCCGCCAGTCGGAGGAGATGAAGGCGCGCCAGATCATCGTCCCCACGCAGCAGCAGGCGGAAGAGATCAAGAAGCTGATCAGCTCGGGCGCCTCGTTCGAGGCCCTGGCGATGGAGCGCTCGACCGACGCGGCCACGCGCTTCAGCGGCGGCGACTTCGGCGGCTACTTCACTCTCGACGTTATGCCGGACGGCTACGGCGCCGCTCTGAAGGACGCCAAGGCCGGCGACCTGGTCGGCCCGTTCGCGGTCGAGGGCGGCTGGGCTCTGGTCCGGGTCGAGGACAAGCGCCAGGAAACCGCCATCACCCTGGAGGCCGCCCGGCCGCAGATCGTGCGCTTCCTGACCTACGACGAGGTGCGCGAGCTGCTGGAGAACCTGCGCAGCAAGGCGAAGATCGAACCGCTGCTCGGCAAGCCTCAGGAGGTGCCCGGCGCGCCGCGCGAACCGGCCTCCGCTCCGCCCGCCAAGGCCGAACCCGCTCCCCCCGCCGCCGCCCCGACCGCTCCCGCCCAGCCGGCCAAGAAATGACCAGGACCCCCGCTCCCAAGCCCGCCAGGCCCAGCGCCGCGAAGGCCGCCCTCGAAGCGGCCGCCAAGCCCGTGGAGGTGGTCGGCCAGGCCGTGGAACGCGCGCTGGATCCGCTCGCCTCGGCGCTGAAACGCGCCGGCCTGCGCCGGGCGGAGAAGGACAGCCGCCAGTTCGAGGCCGCCCCCGTGGCCGCGACGCCCGCCGCCGACGCCGCCGCGCCGGGCAAGCCGGGACTGAAGGTCTCGCCGCTGGCCGTGCCGTTGCCGAAGATGGCGCCGATCGCCGGCGTCCGCATGGCGATCGGCCGGGCCGGCTTCTACAAGCACGAGCGCCCGGACCTGCTGCTGATGCAGTTCGCCAAGGGCACCAGCTGCGCCGGCGTGTTCACGCGCCATGGCATCGGCTCGGCGCCGGTCGACTGGTGCAAGAAGCAGCTGGAAACCACCGGCGGCGAGGGTGTCCAGGCGCTGGTCGTCAACGCCGGCTGCGCCAACAGCTTCACCGGCAAGCCCGGCGCCGACGCGGTGCGCCGCGTGGCCGGCGCGGTGGCCAAGCGCTTCGACTGCCGCCAGCGCGACGTGATGATGGCCTCGACCGGCGTGATCGGCGTGCTGCTGGACGACGGCAAGATCACCCAGCGGCTCCCCGAGGTCGAAGGCCGGCTGACCGACGACGCCTGGCAGGACGCCGCGAAGGCGATCATGACCACCGACACCTTCCCCAAGGCCGCCACGGCCACGGCGAGGATCGACGGCCAGACGGTGCGCATCAACGGCATCGCCAAGGGATCGGGCATGATCGCCCCGGACATGGCGACCATGCTGGCCTTTGTCGCCACCGACGCCGACATCGCGCCCAAGGCCCTGCAGACCCTGGTCAGCCTCTACACCCGCACGACCTTCAACTGCGTCACCGTCGACGGCGACCGCTCGACCAACGACACCCTGCTGCTGTTCGCCACCGGCCAGTCCGGCGCGCCGCGCATCAGCCGGGCCGGCGACCACCGCCTCGCCGACTTCCGCGACAAGCTGGAGAAGGTCCTGCTGGACCTGGCCCTGCAACTGGTCCGCGACGGCGAGGGCGCGACCAAGTTCGTCAAGATCAACGTCACCGGCGCCCAGAA
>JBIICO010000060.1:0-15694 GCA_044238855.1 Caulobacter sp. | reverse complement strand
GCCTTCTGCTCGACATAGGCCGCCGCCGCAGCCCGCTGGGGCGAGGAGCGTTCGAAGTCCTTGAGCATCACGTAGGCGCCGACGTCCCCGGTCTGAACGGCCAGGTAGTTGTAGAGGTAGGCGTCGATGTCGTTGCGCTGGAACAGGCCCAGCGCGTTGGGCGAGCCCGGCTTGCCGGGACGCCCGCGGGCGTCCATCGCCTGGCGGTTGTCGCTCGGCTCGCCGAACGGACCGAAGAAGCCGTCGTGCATGCGGGCCAGCGTGCGGTAGCCGTCCGCGCCCTGGGTGGACATCACGTAGATGATCCGGTCGCGGACCTTGTCCTGTTCCTCGCTGGTCATCCGCGACAGCAGGCGGTCCAGCGCGCCATAGGCGATGCGGCGCTCGACGGCGCGGCAGTCGTCGAAGCGCGACACGGCCTTGGCGTCGCCCTCCCGGCCGCGACGGCCGTAGGCGGCGATTGGCGCGTAACCTTCGCCGTTGGCGAGCGCGAGCGCGTACCAGGTGGCCGCCTCGACGTCGTCCTCGAGGTTCTTGTCAGCCGCGCGCTGGCCTTCGTACCGGCGCGCGAGCTCCAGCTGCGCGAAGAAGTCGCCGGTGAAGCCCCTGCGGCGCAGGGTGCGGACTTCGATCTGTTGCGCGTTGAACTGCGGCTGGACGCCGGCCGGCAGTTGCGGCCGCGGGCAGGCGACGTCGCCGCGCTTGCCGAACCAGCCATCGGGACCGGAGTCGCAGGCGGCCAGCGGTATGATCACCGCCGCGACCAGCACCGCGATCGACGCGCCACGGATCAGCGGTCCACGCGCGACGCCGTCAGGGCGCGCAGGGGTATCGCTGGTCTCGTGCATACTCCTCACCCCCTAACGCCCCCGCCGTTAACCAATTCGGCGAACGGGACTCTCGCAGCGGTCCCGCGCAAGTCAAGGCCGCGGCCGCCGCTGATTAACCATATTTGGGAGCGCGCACGTATGCCGGGAAGGCTGTTCGCGTATCAGGCGAAACCCGCGACCCCGGCGGCGCGCGCCTGCCGTGTTACGCGGCGCCTTACGCCCTGTTTTCGCCGCACCTGACAAGTGAACATTGTTTCAGGGACGCGAGAGTTCAGGGGAATCACCATGGTTGGCTTGCAGCGTTTTCGAACCCTCACAAGCGTCGCGGCCATGGCCGCCGTGCTCGCGGCCTCCGCGCCGCCGGCGACCATGGCGGTCGCCGCGCCTCCACCGCCCGGCCAGACCGGCGTGCCGAGCGCCGCCGACTGCGAGAAGCTGGGCTTCAAGCCGCGCGCCGAGCGCGGCGACCGCATGTTGTACAGCGCCGCGCCGGTGACGGTGATGGGGCCGCCCCCGCCGCCGCCACCGCCACCGCCTCCCCCGCCGGCGCCGCCCCCGCCGCCGAGGCCCGAGATCAAGCCGGCGCCCGGCCAGTCCCCGGCGGACGCCGTGGTCACCAGCTCCCGGGCCCGGCCGGCCCCCGCTTATCCCTATGGCCCGCCGCCGGGGACGATCGACACCGAGAAATACGCCGGCGCCGAGTCCAACCCGATCCGCCGGACGGCCGAAGACCCGGTCTCGACCTTCTCGATCGACGTCGACACCGCCGCCTACGCCAACGTCCGCCGCTTCCTGACCGACGGCCGGCTGCCGCCGAAGGACGCCGTGCGGGTCGAGGAGCTGGTCAACTACTTCGACTACGCCTACCCGCTGCCCAGGAACCGGGAAGAGCCGTTCAGGCCGTTCGTGGCCGTGGCGCCCTCGCCCTGGTCGAAAGACCGGCAGATCATCCACATCGGCCTGCAGGGCTACGATATCCCGCGCGCCGAGCAGCCGCCGCTGAACCTGGTGTTCCTGATCGACACCTCCGGCTCGATGTCCGGTCCCGATCGCCTGCCGCTGGCCCGCAAGGCGCTGAACGTCCTGATCAACCAGCTGCGTCCGCAGGACCGGGTGGCGATGGTCGCCTACGCCGGTTCGGCCGGAGCGGTGCTGGAGCCGACCGGCGGCCGCGACAAGCTGAAGATGCGGTGCGCGCTCGAGGCGCTGAACAGCGGCGGCTCGACCGCTGGCGGCCAGGGCCTGGCCCTGGCCTATGCGCTGGCGCAGCAGAACTTCGACAAGCGCGCCGTCAACCGCGTGATCCTGCTGACCGACGGCGACTTCAACGTCGGCGTGGCTGATCCGGGCAAGCTGAAGGACTTCGTGTCCGACAAGCGCAAGACCGGCGTCTACCTGTCGGTCTACGGCTTCGGTCGCGGCAACTACAACGACCAGATGATGCAGGCCCTGGCCCAGAACGGCAACGGGACGGCCGCCTACATCGACACCCTCGACGAAGGCCGCAAGGTGTTCCGCGACGACTTCTCCAGTTCGCTGTTCCCGATCGCCGACGACGTGAAGATCCAGGTCGAGTTCAATCCGACCCGGGTCAGCGAGTACCGGCTGATCGGCTACGAGACGCGGATGCTGAAGCGCGAGGACTTCAACAACGACCAGGTCGACGCCGGCGAGGTCGGGTCCGGGGCCTCCGTGACGGCGCTATACGAGATCACCCCCGCGGGCGCGGCCGCCTCGTCCGATCCGCTGCGATACCAGTCGGCCCGCCCGGCCGCGTCGCCCTCAGCCGAGCTGGCCTTCCTGAAGGTGCGCTACAAACTGCCTGGCCAGTCGACGTCGAAGCTGATCAACCGGCCGATCACCCGCGCCGACGTCAGCGCCAGCCTCGCCTCGGCGCCCGAGCAGACCCGCTGGGCCGTGGCGGTGGCGGCCTTCGGTCAGAAGCTGCGCGGCGATCCGTGGCTCGACGCCGACTACGGTTGGGCGCGGGTCGTGGACCTGGCCCAGGGCGCGCGCGGCGGTGACGAATACGGCCTGAGGGCCGAGTTCGTGAAGCTCGCGCGGGCCGCCGACGAGGGCCGCCGCATAAACGAGTAACAGCTTTCCGGGCCCGGGCATTGAACCCGGGCCCCTCCTCCGGGGTTCTGTCGACGATGCGACAAAAGATCGAAGACTACGCCCTCATAGGCGACTGCGAGTCCTGCGCCCTGGTGGGACGCGACGGATCGATCGACTGGCTGTGCTGGCCGAGGTTCGATTCCGACGCCTGTTTCGCCGCCCTGCTGGGCGAGGAGGCCAACGGCCGCTGGCTGATCAGGCCCAGGGCGGAGGAGCATTCCGTCGTCCGCCACTATCGCGGCGACACCCTGATCCTGGAAACCCGCTTCGAGACCCGCGAGGGCGCGGCGACGGTGATCGACTTCATGCCGCCGCGCGCAGCCGGGCGCGCGCCGGAGTTGGTGCGGCTGGTCCGCGGCGAGTGGGGCCGGGTCGAGTTCGAATTCGATCTGGTCCCCCGCTTCGGCTACGGGGCGGTGCGGCCCTGGATCCAGCGGACGGAGGGCGGCGCCCACCGATGCATCGCCGGGCCGGACATGGTGCTGCTGCGCACGCCGGTCGGCATCCGCGAGGAGCACGGTCACCTGCTCGCCAACTTCGTGGTGTTCGAAGGCGAGGCCACGCCGTTCACCCTGACCTGGGCGCCGTCGCATCATCCGATCCCGGCCGCGACCAGCCCCCGCCAGGCGCTGTCCGAGACCGAGCACTTCTGGTCCGAGTGGTCGGCGCGCGGCGAGGTCGACCAGCGCTGGTCGGGGCCCATCAGGCGCTCGCTGATCACCCTGAAGGCCCTGACCCACGCCCCGACCGGCGGTGTGGTGGCGGCGGCGACCACCTCCCTGCCGGAGCAGATTGGCGGCCCGCGCAACTGGGACTACCGCTACTGCTGGATCCGGGACGCGACCCTGACCCTGCTGGCCCTGATGAACGCCGGCTACTACGACGAGGCCCAAGCTTGGCGGGACTGGCTGCTGCGGGCGGTGGCCGGCAGCCCGGCCGACATGCGGATCATGTACGGCGTCGGCGGCGAGCGGCGGCTGACCGAATGGGAGGTCGACTGGCTGAAGGGCTACGAGGACTCTCGCCCGGTGCGGATCGGCAACGCGGCCTCGACCCAGTTCCAGCTCGACGTCTATGGCGAGCTGGCCGACAGCCTGCACCAGGCGCGGCGCGGCGGCTTGACCGGCAACGAGGCCGCCTGGGCGGTGGAAAAGGCCCTGACCGACCATGTCGCCAAGGTCTGGAACCAGCCCGACGACGGCATCTGGGAAGACCGCGCGGAGCGCAAGCACTACACCTTCTCCAAGGTCATGGCCTGGGTGGCGATCGACCGGGCGGTGAAGGCCGTGGAGCACTACGGCTTGCCGGGCGATCTCGAGCGCTGGCGCGCGCTGCGCGAGGAGATCCGGACCGACATCCTGGAGAAGGGCTACGACCACGCGCGTGGAACCTTCGTCCGTTCCTACGGCGGCAAGACGCTGGACGCGAGCCTGCTGCTGCTGGCGGAACTCGGCTTCGTGGCGCCGGACGATCCGATGTACGTCGGCACGGTCGAGGCCGTCGAGCAGGACCTGCTGCGCGACGGCTTCGTGCTGCGCTACGACACCGAGCAGATCGACGATGGCCTGCCGCCGGGCGAAGGCGCCTTCCTGGTCTGCTCGTTCTGGCTGGTCAGCGCCTATGTCCTGATCGGCCGCCATAACGACGCCGAGGCGCTGTTCGAGCGCCTGCTGTCGATCCGCAACGACGTCGGACTGCTGGCGGAAGAGTACGACGTGGCCCGCGAACGGCAGGTCGGCAACTTCCCGCAGGCATTCAGCCACATCGGCCTGATCAACGCGGCCTTCAACCTGGCGCGCGGCTCGAGGCCCAGCGAGCAGCGGGCGGAGCTGGCGGCCGCGGCGGCGGAATAGGGGAAGCCGGAACCCGTCCCCCACCCTGGCTGCTGTCCAGGGCGGAGGACGTCTCCGGTCGAGGAGAACGGCGTCCCCCCACAGGGCCGTCTCCGCGAGCGGCGCGCGAACCGCGCGCCACCGGTGTCGTCGTTGTTGCAAACCCGAAATGAGGACGCATCCCCCAAATGGTGTAAGGGCGCCACAAGTTGCAACTTATCGGCATGCGTGGCGCCGGAACATCAGTTGCGAGCCCGCGCGTCGCGCACGAAAAAGGGGCGGGCGTCGCGCGCCCGCCCCTCTTCCGTCGAAGTCGATGGAGGTTATCGACCGGTCGGGACGTCCTTGAACGCAACGTCCTTGTCGACGCGGACATCGCCCGGCAGGCCCAGGACCCGCTCGGCGATGATGTTCTTCAGGATCTCGTCGGTGCCGCCGGCGATGCGGAGGCCCGGCGCCCAGAGCAGGCTCTGCTGGAAGGCCGCCTGCAGCGGGGCTTCCTTCGGGTCCAGCAGGATGCCGTACTGGTCTTCCAGTTCGACGCCGTAGTTGGACATTTCCTGCATCTGGTTGGCGGCGATGATCTTGCCGATCGAGCTTTCCGGTCCCGGCGTCTGGCCGCGCGACAGCGCGGTCATGGTGCGGAAGCGGGTCAGCTTCAGGCCTTCGGCCGCCACGTACCAGTCGGCCAGCTTCTCGCGGAAGCTCTCGTCCTGCATGGCCGAACCACCGGCGGAATCGACCTGGCGGGCCAGTTCCATGATGGTCTTGTAGTCCGGGCCCGAGGAGCCGCCGACGGCGAGGCGCTCGTTCATCAGGGTGACCAGCGCGACCTTCCAGCCGTCGCCGACATTGCCCAGACGCTGGCTGTCCTTCACGCGCAGATCGGTGAAGTAGACCTCGTTGAACTCGCTGCCGCCCGAGGCCTGATGGATCGGGCGCACTTCCACGGCCGGATCGTGCATGTCGATCCAGAACATGGTCATGCCCTTGTGCTTGGGCACGTCGGGATCGGTGCGGACCAGCAGGATGCCGTAGTCGCTGTACTGGGCGCCGGTGGTCCAGACCTTCTGGCCGTTGATCACCCACTCATCGCCGTCCTTGATCGCGCGGGTGCGGGAGGCGGCGACGTCGGAGCCGCCGGCCGGTTCGGAGAACAGCTGGCACCAGATCTCCTCGCCCTTCATGGCGGGGCCGACGTAGCGGGTCTTGGTCTCGTCGTCGGCGAAAGCCATCACGGTCGGGACGCACATGCCCAGGCCGATGGTGAAGTAGCCGTAGTTGACGCCGACCTTGCTCTCTTCCTGGCCGAAGATGACGGACTGGATCGGCGTGCCGCCCGGGCCGCCCCAAGCCGAGGGCCAGGTGATGCAGGCGTAACCCGCCTCGGCCTTCTTGGCCTGCCAGGACTTGGCGGCGGCCATGTGCTCGGGGCTGTTCGGCCGGCGGCCGTTGGCGCTCGAGGTGTTCTTGTGCTCGGTCGCGTTCGCTTCCAGCCAGGCGCGAGCCTTCTCGCGGTAGGCGGCTTCTTCGGGAGAGTCGTTGAAATCCATGTCTTTTTCCTCCCGCTCTTACGCGGCGTTCTTGCGTTCGAGCTGCTGGACCAGCCGCTCTTTCCAGACTTTCGGCGCGTGGGCCACGAGGGCCAGCTGGCGCGAGCGGCGGTAGTAGAGGTGGCAGTCCACCTCCCAGGTGAAGCCCATGCCGCCGTGGGTCTGGATGTTTTCCTTGGACGCGAACCAGTAGGCCTCGGAGGCCGCGATGCGCGCTGCGGCGGCCGCCACCGGCAGCTCCGCCGCGTTCGTGTTCAGCGCCCATGCGCCGTAGTAGGCGTTGGAACGGGCGACCTGGTTCTTGACGTACATGTCCGCGAGCTTGTGCTTGATCGCCTGATAGCTGCCGATCACGCGGCCGAAGGCGTAGCGCTCGAGCGCGTATTCCTTGGCCATCTCCAGGCACTTCTCGGCGCCGCCGGTCTGTTCGAAGGCCAGCAGCACGGCGGCGCGGTCGAAGACCTGCTCGCTGATGGTGAAGCCTTCGCCGGCGCCGCCGACGCGCTTGGCCGGCGCGCCTTTGAACGTCAGGCGGGCGACGCCGCGGGTCGGGTCGAGGCTCTTCAGCGTCTCGCGCTCGACGCCTTCGCCGGTCAGTTCGACCAGGAACAGGCCGGGCTGGCCGCCCTCGCTGGCGAGGACCAGGGCGACGTCGGCGATGTCGCCGTCAGTCACCGGGATCTTCACGCCGGTCAGCTTGCCGCCCTCGACCTTGCAGGTCAGCGACTTGGCGTCGACCACGCCCGGGCCTTCCGAGGTGGCGTAGCAGCCGATGATCTCGCCGGCCGCGACCTTGGGCAGCAGGTAGGACTTCTGCTCGTCATTGCCGGCCAGCATGATCGCTTCGGCGAAGAAGTAGACCGTCGAGGCGAAGGGGATCGGGGCGACGGAACGGCCCAGTTCCTCGGCGATCGCGCAGAGCTCGACGTGGCCCAGGCCCAGGCCGCCGAATTCCTCGGGGATGGCCGCGCCCAGCCAGCCCTGCTCGGCGACGCCCTTCCACAGGGCCTCGTCGTAGGATTTGGCGTCGTCGTTCAGGACCGCGCGGACGGCGGTGCTGGAACTGCGAGCGTCGAGGAACTTGCGCGCCTCGTCCCGCAGAAACTTCTGGTCGTCGGAATAGTCGAAATTCACATCAGCCTCCCGCCGCGCGTCTGGTCGCGCGCGTCTGTTCGGCGGCCACTCTAGACAGGTTTGCGGGCGGGAAAAGATTGACCTCGCGTCAATGAATTCAGGTTCTTATGCCCGACTGACCGGAGTGAAGGCGTAGACGCATGGCGAAGGCCGTTTTCCAGAAGAACCAGAAGGTCTGGGTCGAGAGCGTCGGCGCCTGGGCGACGATCGACAAGATCGTGCCGATCTGGGCCAAAGGCTTCGACGAACCGGTGCGCGTGACCTACGACGTGGGCCTCGGCCGCGAGTTCCAGGCGCACGAGCTGAAGCCGGAAGACAAGGTCGAGGGCGGGGCCGACGGCGTCGGCGGCGAGTCCTGGCGGCTGATGCGCGCCAAGAACAAGTGGCAGCAGGAAACCGACTGCAATCACCACCCCTTCCCCGGCACCTATCCGGTGGTGGTGACCGATCCGGCCGACTGGGGCGGCTGGCGCACGCCGGGCGCCGAGTACGACCGCGACCCGAACAAGATCGAGCGCCAGGCGCGGCTGATCGCCAGCGCCCCGCGCCTGCACCAGATCGCCCGGGACCTGATCGCGCTGGTCGCCGAGTCCCCCGAGGACGCGCCGCCCGTGCTGATCGAGATGGCCCGCCGCGCCGCCGCGGTCGAGCGCTATGTGCTCGAAGTGCCGTCCGCCGCCGAAATGCCCACCGGCAAAGCCAGCGACGCGGCCTGATCCAAACGTGACTTGAACGCCCCGGCCTCCGGGAGCGTTGTGCGCGCACCGTCAAAGGAGTCGCGCCCATGTCCGCCAAACCCCGCTTCCAGACCGTCGATCCGGCCACCGGCGAGAACGGCAAGGCGTACGACGGTCACACGCGGGACGAGGCGCTGGCGCTGGCCGCTCTGGCCCGCAAGGCTTTCGAGGGCTGGCGGAAAGTCCCGTACGCGGACCGCGCTGTCCGCATGAAGAAGGCCGCCACCGTTCTGCGGGCCCGCAAGGACGAGTACGCGGCCCTGATGACGGCCGAGATGGGCAAGACCCTGACCGACGGCCGGGCCGAGGTCGAGAAGTGCGCCACGGCCTGCGACTTCTTCGCGGACCACGCGGCGGGCTTCCTGAAGGACGAGACGGTCGATGTCGGCGGGCCGCGGGCGTTCACGACCTTCAACCCGCTGGGCGTGGTGCTGGCGGTGATGCCGTGGAACTTCCCGTTCTGGCAGGTCTTCCGCTTCGCGGCCCCGGCGCTGATGGCGGGCAACGGCGCGGTGCTGAAGCACGCCAGCAACGTGCCCGGCTGCGCCCTGGCCATCGAGGGCGTGTTCCGCGAGGCGGGCTTCCCGGAGAACCTGTTCCGCACGGCCCTGATCCCGAGCGGCGACGTCGAGGCGCTGATCCAGAGCCGGGACATCGCCGCCGTGACCCTGACCGGCAGCGTGGGCGCGGGCCGCAAGGTCGCGGCGGCGGCCGGCGCGGCGTTGAAGAAGGTGGTGCTGGAGCTGGGCGGCAGCGACGCCTACGTCATCCTGGCCGACGCCGACATCGACCTGGCCGCGCGGGTCGCGGCCACCGCCCGGATGGTCAACGCCGGCCAGAGCTGCATCGCCGGCAAGCGGTTCGTGGTCGTCGAGAGCGTCGCGGAGGCCTTCGAGGAGGCCCTGGTGCGCGAGATGCGCAAGTTCGAGCTGGCCGATCCGAAGGCCGAGACCGCGCGGTTCGGCCCGCTGGTCAGCGAGACGGCCCGCGACGAGATTCACCGCCAGGTCGACAAGAGCCTCAATGCCGGCGCCCGCCTGCTGCTCGGCGGCGAGATCCCAGACACCCCGGGCGCCTGGTACCCGGCCACGGTCCTCGCGGACGTCAAGCCCGGCCAGCCCGCCCACGACGAGGAGGTGTTCGGCCCGGTCGCCGCCGTGATCCGCGCGAAGAACGAGGCCGACGCCATCCGCATCGCCAACGACAACGACTACGGCCTCGGGTCCGGGGTCATCACCGCCGACATCGCCCACGGGACCCGTATCGCCGCCGAGGAACTCGAAGCCGGCATGGCTTTCGTCAACGCCAACGTCCGCTCCGACCCGCGCCTGCCCTTCGGCGGCGTCAAGCACAGCGGCCACGGCCGCGAATGCGCCCGCTATGGCCTGCTGGAGTTCGTCAACGTCAAGACGGTGTGGGTCGAAGGCGATGTGAGCGGCGTGGAGTAGTCCGCCGCCGCGGCTTCGGCTTGGGCTTGGGTTTCGGCGCCGCCGGAGGCGGAGGGGGCGGCGGCTCGGGCGGCAGCACGCCGACCTTCTTGAGGAAACCGTCGACCATCGTGCCCGGCGTCGACCCCGGCTTCTGGGCCGTCTGGCCGGGGGCCGGCGTCGCTTCGGGCGGCGGCGGGGGCGGCTTGGCGACCTCCTCGCAGACCCGCGTGAAGCGCGGCTGGTTCAGCGCCTTGCATTCCGCCAGCGCCTTCTGGACCTGAGGCTCGTCGTTGGCCTCGCGGTGGATTTCCAGCTTCATCACCAGGAATGGCCCAGGGTTGCCGGTCTTCGTGGCCCCTTCCGACAGCGCCTTCAGCGCGCCGGCCTTGTCCTGCTTCAGCCGGTAGGCCTTGGCCAGGCGCAGGTAGATGTCCTCGTTGGGATAGGTCTTGATCACCTCGCGCAGCGCGGTGATCGCCACGTCGTACTTGCGCTCGGCCATGGCCACGGCGGCGGCCACCTCCTGCACCTCGCCCGACTTGCCGATCGGCGAGGCCAGGGCCTGGTTGATCGAGTCCCGGGCGCCCTCGACGTCGCCGACCTCAAGCGATCGGCGGGCGTCGTCGGTCGCGCGCTTGGCCTTCAGCTCAAGGCCCATCTTCTTGAAGTCGGTCTTGAGAGGAGCCTGCTCGGTGATGTCGGTTTCCTTGGGAAAGACCGAGACGTACTCCTTGACCAGCGCCAGGCGGTCGGCGGGATCGTCGTGCAGCCCGATGTTGTTCAGCTGCGCCCGATCGTCGAGCCAGGTCATGGTCAGGTTGAGGGCGTTCAGCGCCACCAGCCACATCAGCGCGTTCTTGATCTCGTCCAGGTCGCCGGTGGCGGCGGCCAGCGGCAGCAGAGGCGCGATGGCCTTGGCGGTGTCGCCCGCCAGCTTCTGGGCGTCGCGCATCGCCTTGGAGCTCTGCTGGATGCGTCGCTTGTTGTCGGCCTGGGTCGCCGCCAGGCTGCCGGCGCCCAGAACCGGGTTGCGGCCCACCCGCCGGCTGAGGTCGGCGGCCAGCATGTCGGCGTCCCGCTCGGTCTCCTTGGCGAACCCCGGCAGAAAGGCGCGGCCGGTTTCGGACTGCAGCAGGTCGCTGGCGCACTCGGTGGCGATCAGCACGCCGAGGGCCTCGAACATCTCCTTGTCGTGCGCCGCGCGGCTCGGGGCCTTGTCCGCCTTGGCCGCCTTGGAGATGACGTAGACCGTGCCGGCCAGCCTGACCGCGTTGCCGAGGTTCTCGTAGTTGGCCCGCGCCTTCTCGTTCTGCTGCTGATGCTTCATCAGCACGTGGGCGTACTCGTGCGCCAGGATGAAGACGAGGTAGTCGTTGGCGACCTCGTTGTTGTTCATCGACAGCGTCTCGATGTGATCGAGCAGCGTCGACGTCACGATGATGTAGCCGCTGTCGAGCGCGGCGGCGTTCGACAGGTGGCTGGACGAGATGATCACGGTGACACGCTGCTGCGGGCGCGGGCCGGCCGCCACGATGCGGTCCATGGTCGCCTGGATGCTGCCGACCGAGTCCCGCCACTTCGCTTGCAGCGGCCCGGCGCCGCCGAACAGCGCGGTGGGCATCGACTTGGCGACGTAGTTGGGATCGTGCGCCGGATAGGCCGGGTCGGCGAACCGCTTGATGACCCGCAGTTCGGGCAGCTTGGGCTTGCGGTTGAGGCCAGGAATGAGGCCGGCGAGCCCCTCGCCCTTCGGCTTCTTCGGCTCGGCGGTCATGGCCGGTCCGCCGGCCGCCATGGCGGCGAAAACCACGGCCAGGCCGACCGTCGCCAGCCGGTGTCGTTTCGGAGCGGCGGCCATCAGTTGGCGGCGCATTGCTGGATCGGGCATTGCTGGGCGGGACCGGCCAGCTGCGCGGCGCGCGCCGACAGCGCCGGGTTGCCGCCGGGCGCCGGGCAGTAACAGCCGGGCGAGACCTTCGGCAGGTTCATCGTGGAGATCTTCGGGACCAGCTTCCACGAACCCTTGTAGAAAAAGCCGTAGTAGGTCGGGTCGCCACACTCGATCAGCGTGAATGAGGCGCCCAGCCGCGAGGCCGGCGCGTCCTCGAGGTACTCGCCGTCGCCCCTGTGGATTTCCAGGCTCGGAGCCGGGAGGTCCGCTGTCCGGTAGGTGAACTTCAGACAGCGCCCGCCCTGGGCCTGCGCGCCGTCGAACATGGTGAACACGGCCACCGTCGTGGTGACCGCCGCAATCGCAGCCAGCCTCATGCCTAAGCCCCCGATTTCTCCCCTGAGCGGTCGCCCCCCACGACGCCGATCGTCCGCAAATCCTCGGTGATCGCCAGCGCCGCGAGCCCGACGGGCACCGCACCCAGAAGTTTGAACATCGGCCACCACAATAAACAAGCGATCCCGACGCCTAGAACGGCGATTAGCCCCCAGACGAGCAGTTGCATGCGGAAGCCGAGCGCCTCGTCGTCCCGCAGCCCATACCTGCGGCGCAGCTGGAGGATCAGCACGACGCCCAGCGCGATGAGCACGAGTTCGAGGATGTCGCCCTGGTCCCAGCCGAAGAGCACTTGGCGCGGGTAGCGCGACGCGCCCGGACCGGCCTCCATAAGGTTGTCGAGGGCCATGGCGTGGCTGACCACGCCGGGAACCCGGCCGAGCAGCGGCGTGGAAACCTTGTCGGACAGATAGCCGATGTCCACTCCGACGAGGACGATCTTGCCCTTCAGCCGCTCGCGCAGGTCCTGTCGAAGCTCCGGATCGGCGGTCGACAGCCACTCGGCCGGCACGGTGTCGAAGTAGGGACAGGCGAAGTAGATCTGTTCCCTGGTCTCCTTGAACAGCGCCGGCGCGCCGAAGCGCGTGAAAAGCCGCGTCAGGCTGGCCGCGCGCTCGCCGGCGTCGCCCCCCCGGCACCGACGGGCGTCTTCACGTGGCATGCGATGCGACATCCAGCCGGAGGCGCCGAAGCCCCAGTCCAGCGCCAGGGTCTGCCCCAGCACCGGGGACAGGCCGCCGCGCCGGGGATGCTCGGCAGCCCACACCCGGTAGAGGCCGATGGCGGCCATCTCGCGACCTTCGGGATCATGACTGGTGTAGGCGAAGGGGCGCGGGTCCCGTGACACCACGCCGAGCTGCGGCAGGTCGCGAAGCGGACGCAGACCGTCGGCCTCGCCCACGGGACCGACGAAGGTCGGTATGCCGGAGCGTCCGGCCGCCAGGATGCGGCGGCGCATGAACGCCATGCCCGCCTCGTTCACCTCGCCGGCGGCCTCGTCCAGGAGCTGGGGCCGCTGGAAATAGAAGTCGAGGAAGATCGCCTTCGGCTGGGTGACGGCGATGCTGTCCACGATCTGGCCCACACGCTGGTAGGACATCGGCCAGGCGCTCTCCCTGAACCGCTGCATCGACTCGTCGCTGATCAGGACGATGACGATATTGTCCTGGCCGACGCGATCGGCGCCCCCATAGAACGGGCCAGAGAGGATACCCGCCGCGTGCTCGGTGGCGGTGTCGGCCCGGTCGTCGATCCCGAAGGAGCCGAACAGGTCCACAAGCAGCGTCAGCGCGACCAGCGCCAACGCCAGATAGGACGGCCAGCGTCGCCGCCGCCGATCCGCCGGCGCCGAGGCGCGCGCGGACACGCGCGTCCAGCGCGCGAGCGTCGATCCGAAGCGTTTCACCAAGACGCCGCCTCCCCCGAGAACAACGTCATCCGTAAACCGTCGCCGGTCAATCGAAGCACGGCTTCGCAATGACCGCCGGGGCGACTACATTTTCCCCATGCGCACCGAAACGCCCCAGCCCGTCCGCCTGACCGAGTACCGGCCGCCCGCCTATCTGATCGACGAGGTCTTCCTCGACTTCCAGCTCGAGCCCGCCGCCACGCGGGTGAAGGCGAAGCTGACGGTCCGGCGCAACGGCGACCATGCCGAGCCGCTGGTGCTCGACGGCGAGGGACTCAAGACCGTCGCCGTCGCCGTCGACGGCGCCGGGCATCCCTATGTCGAAACCGCCGAGACGCTGACGCTCGCGAACCTGCCGGCGACCTTCGCGCTCGAGACCGAGGTCGAGATCGACCCGTCGGCCAACAGCGCGCTGATGGGCCTCTACATCTCCGGCGGCCGCTTCTGCACCCAGTGCGAGGCCGAGGGCTTCCGGCGGATCACCTGGTTCCTCGACCGGCCCGACGTCCTGGCCCGGTACACGGTCCGGATGGAGGCGGACAGGGCGTTCCACCGCCTGCTGGCCAACGGCAACCTGATGGAAGCCGGCGAGGCGCCGAACGGCCGCCACTACGCCGTCTGGAACGACCCCTTCCCCAAGCCCTGCTACCTGTTCGCGATGGTGGCGGGCGAGCTGGACGAGCTGGTCGACAGCTTCGTCACCATGAGCGGCCGCACGATCGACCTGCGCATCTACGTCGACCCCGGCATGTCGCCTCGCGCCGAGTACGCGATGGACGCGCTGAAGCGCTCGATGAAGTGGGACGAGGAGGCGTTCGGCCGCGAGTACGACCTCGACCTGTTCATGATCGTCGCGGTGCGCGACTTCAACTTCGGGGCGATGGAGAACAAGGGCCTCAACATCTTCAACGCCTCGGTCCTGCTGGCCGACGCGGAGACGGCCACCGACCTCGACTACGAACGCATCGAGAGCGTCGTGGCCCACGAGTATTTCCACAACTGGACCGGCGACCGGATCACCTGCCGCGACTGGTTCCAGCTGTGCCTGAAGGAGGGGCTGACCGTCTTCCGCGACCAGTCGTTCAGCGCCGACATGCGCGGCGAGGCGGTGCAGCGCATCAAGGACGTGAAGGCCCTGCGCGCCCGGCAGTTCCCCGAGGACGCCGGTCCGCTCGCCCACCCGGTGCGGCCGTCGAGCTACATCAAGATCGACAACTTCTACACCGCGACGATCTACGAGAAGGGCAGCGAGGTCATCCGCATGCTCAAGACCCTGCTGGGCGCGGAGCTCTTCCGCGCCGGCATGGACCTCTACTTCGACCGCCACGACGGCGAGGCGACCACGGTCGAGGCCTTCATCCAGTGCTTCGCCGACGTGTCGGGCCGCGACATGACCGCCTTCTTCGGCTGGTATGAACAGGCCGGCACGCCGACCGTCGACCTGACAACCGACTGGGACGCCGGCAAGGGCGAGGTGGCCATCACCCTGCGCCAGAGCACGGCGCCGACACCCGGCCAGCCGGACAAGAAGCCCCTGCCCCTGCCGGTCCGCATCGGCCTGCTGCATGACGACGGCCGGCCGATGGGCGAGGAGACGCTGGTCATCCTCGAGGATGCCGAGACCACGGTGCGTCTGCCGGCGCCCGAGCGGCCGGTGCTGTCGCCGCTGCGCGGCTTCTCCGCGCCGGTGAACCTGACCACCGACAGCGAGCCCAAGGACCGCTACGTCCTGCTCGCCGCCGACCCGGACCTGTTCAACCGCTGGGAAGCCGGCCAGGGCCTGGCCCGCGACCTGATCCTGGCCCGCGCCGCCGGGACGCCGGACGAGGTCGCCGAGGAGCGCTACGCCGAGGCCGTCGGCCGGGCGCTGGCCGACCAGGCCGCCGAGCCGGCCTTCAAGGCCCTGATCCTGACGCTGCCGAGCGAGCCGGACCTGTCGATGGCCATGTCGCCGGCCGATCCGGCGGCGATCCATGCGGCGCGGAACGCGCTGCGGGCGCGGCTGGCGGTACACCTGGGCGACGACCTTCGCCGCCAGCACACCGGTCTGTCGGACGGCGCCGCCTTCTCGCCGGACGCCGCCTCGGCCGGTCGGCGGGCGCTGCGCAACGCCACGCTGGAGCTGCTGGCGGTCGACCCGCATTCCGGCAACCGCGACCTGGCCGCCCGTCACTTCGAGACCGCGACCAACATGACCGACGCCATCGGCGGCCTGAACGCGCTGATCGAGCTGGGCGGCGAGACCCGCGACCAGGCGCTGGCCGACTTCCACGCCAAATGGAAGTCCGAGCCGCTGGTGCTCGACAAGTGGTTCGCCGCCCAGGCGCGCGACCCGTCGGAGCAGGCGCTGGGCGGCGTGCTCGGC
>JBIICO010000054.1:0-16750 GCA_044238855.1 Caulobacter sp. | reverse complement strand
AGGTCCGCGTCACGCGCCGCTTCGACGGCGATGTGCAGGTCGATCAGCGCCCGGCGCAGGGCGGCGTTGGCGCGATCCATCGCGGCGAGCGAGAGGTCGGCGGCCTCGCCTTCGGCGGCGTCCGCGAACGCGGCGCCGTACTTGCCTGCGTTGGCCTTCAACAGGGCGCTGATGGCTGCGTTCTCCCAGCCGCGCGCCTCGATGCCCCGCTCGGCTTCCTGGGCGCAGAGCAGCGAGATCATGCCGCTGACGCCGACCTTGGCCTGCATGTAGTCGCCCGCGGACTCGGCCGGCGGCGGCTCCGTGAGCGACAGGAAGTTGCCCATCAGCAGTTCGGGAACGGTCGGGGTCATGCGAGCGCCTCCAGGGCGGCGAGGCGATCGGCCAGGATCACGTCCTGGCGGCGGGCGGTGTACCAGCCGGAGAGGCCGAGCACCGGGTCCTTGAAGCCGCCGGCGCGATACTCCTTGGCCGAGGAGATCCAGATCGCCTGGCCCTTCACCGAAGCGAACAGCTCCCACCAGGCGAAGGCCTTCGGATCGACCGTCAGGCCGCTGCTCTTCTCCCAGATGGCGATGGCCTGGGCGCGCGGCAGCATGCCCGAGACGCGCTCGGTCTCCCCGTAGCACCACAGCGGCTCCATGGCCCAGCCGAGGTCCTCCAGCGGATCGCCGATATGGGCCATCTCCCAATCCAGCAGGGCGATCACCTTGCCCGCGCCGTCATGCAGGAAGTTGCCGGTGCGGTAGTCGCCGTGGACCACCGACAACTTCTGGGCCGGCGGCGGCGGGCTGGCCCGCAGGCGGCGGATGCAGGCGCGCACGATCGGCTGCGGATGCTCCTCGTCCGCGTCGATCACGCCCTCCCAGTAGTCGAGCTCGCGCTTCCAGCAGCCGTCCGGCGCCGGGGTGTCGATCACCTTGGCGATCGGCAGGCCGGCGGGGTCAGCCTTCGCGATGGTCCCCAGGTGGCGATAGAATTGCTCGCCGATCGTCTCGGCATGGTCCCCATAGGGCGCGACGGTGAAAGGGCTCTGGGCCTTGCCGCCGTCGATCCGGCCCATGATGAAGAACGGCCGCTCCAATTCGGCGCCGTCCTCCTCCAGGGCCACGGCCTCGGGCGCCGGCAGGCCTGTCCCGTGGAACGAGCGGATCGCCTCGAACTCCAGCTTGCGCTCGGTGTCGATCAGGCTGCCGACCGGGTCCCGGCGCAGGATCAGATGCTTGACCTCCCCGCCCGCGTCGACGTCGAACCGGTAGGTCTCGCGGCTGGCCCCGCCGGGAATGCGCGACAGCTCGGTGACCCGCGTCGGCTTGTCCCAGACGCGGGTCAGATAGGCCTCCAGCTGATCCTGCAGGCTCATTCGGCGAAGTCCAGCATCGCTTTGAAGCCGGACGGCGCATGCGGGCCGATGACCAGCTGTTCGAACACGCCACGCCCCTTGCGGACCTTGCCATCGGCG
Source organism: Caulobacter sp. (assembly GCA_044238855.1). GTDB lineage: Bacteria > Pseudomonadota > Alphaproteobacteria > Caulobacterales > Caulobacteraceae > Caulobacter. Next base: position 15,288 of record JBIICO010000054.1, on the reverse strand, counting down.
TCGGTGAAGGTGACCTCCGACAGCGCCTGGACGTGCAGGTTGAAGGGCAGCTGCGGATTGACGTCCTTCAGCACGATGTCCTCGCGCTCGACGGTCAGCTCGCCGTGCAGATGACCGTGTCCCCACTTGGGATGGGTGTAGCCGAGGCCCATCATCTGGAACTCGTACAGCGGCGCGAACTCGACCGAGCCGGCCGGCTTGCCGAAGTCGTCGCTGAGCTTGACCGTCGCGGACTGGGCGTGGCGGGTGCCCTGTTTCCAGCGCACGTCGGCCTCGCCGTTCAGGTGGTGGAAGTCGGCCTCGCCGTCGCCGTCCTGGCACCAGACGGCGCGGGTGTTCCAGGCGCGGCCGACGGCGTCCTCGTTACTGTGGAAGAAGAAGCTGCCGTCGTCGAAGCTGCTCGGCGACCACAGCCAGTAGAACTGCGGCGGGACGGTCGGGACGGTGGCCTGGCTGTCGGCGGCGCCGACCGGGCGCACGCCCCAGCTGCGGTCGCGGGTGCCGACGAAGCCGTCGATCGAGCGCCGCTCGCCGTCCAGCTCGATCCAGCCGGTGTAGCGGCCGTTCTGGGTCAGGCGGGTGTAGTCCATGAAGGTGCGGGTGCCGTTGCGACGGACGAAGCGCGGCTCCTCGATCGGGAAGGCGCGGCCGTCGAAGACCACCTCGGCCTTCAGCCCGTGCTCGGCCGAGTCGACGGTGACCTTCAGCTTCTGCAGCGGCTCGAGAATCTCGATCTTCACCGGTCCCACGGTCAGATCCAGGCGGTCCTCCAGCCAGCGGCTGGCGTGCAGCGCGGTCTCCACGCCGTTGCGCACGACCACGAAGGAGGCGTCGGCCACGTTCAGGTGCGGATAGACCCCGAAGGCGACGGCGAAGAAGTCCTCGCCCTCGGTCGGGTGATAGCCGTTGAAGAAGTACCGGTCATAGAAGTTCCGGTCCGTGCCCGAATAGGCGATGGGCTCGGCCGTCTGGTGAATCGGATAATCGTCGCCCTTGGTCAGCGCCATACGCCTGTCCTCCTGGAGCGCCCGCGAGGGGGGTATGTGGCGCTCGTTTCCTCGAGACCCGACGCTTCTCAGACGAGCGTTTCAGGCCTACGACGCCTAAACTGAACGATGACAACCTACCAATGCAACGGTGACGGAGGGGAAGCGTGCGGACCTGGATGATGCTGGCTGCGATCAGCGGCTTTCTCGGCGTGGCGTTCGGCGCGTTCGGAGCCCACGGCGTCGCCGATCCGGCGGCCAGGGAGTGGCTGAAGACCGGCTCGCAGTACCAGTTCGCGCACGCGCTGGCGGCGGTCGCCGCGGCGGTGTTCGTCGCCAACGGCGCGCGGCTGGCCCGGCACGCACCGGCCTTCTTCCTCGTCGGGACGCTGCTGTTCTCGGGCTCGCTCTACGCCATGGCGCTGGGCGCCCCGCGCATCCTGGGCGCGGTGACGCCGATCGGCGGCCTGAGCTTCATGATCGGCTGGGTCGTGCTCGCCTGGTCGGCGCGGAAGTGGGGTCAGGCGTCGGCCTGAGCCCTCTTCGGCAGCGCCAGCAGATATAGCGCGGCTGACGATCCCACCAGGCAGGCCAGCATCACGCCGGACATCGGCAGGGCGCTGACCCCGTCGTGCAGCGCGCCGCCCGCCCACGAGGCGATCGCCCCGGCGCCGAACGACAGCCCGCCCATCAGGGCCGAGATGGAGCCCGCCCGGCGCGGGTCGACGCTGAGCGCTCCGGCCATGGTGTTGCCGGCCATCAGGCCGTAGCTGGCCAGGCAGCAGAACAGCAGCGGCAGGATGGTCCAGTAGCCGCCGACACGCGTCGCCGCGGCCAGCACCAGGATCAAGCCGAAGCCGACCGCCGCCAGGCTGGCCTTGCCCAGCACCTGGTCGGGCGTGGCGCGGCGCAGCAGCATGCGGTTGACCTGGCTGGCGCCGATCACGCCCACGGCGTTGAGGCCGAACACCCATCCGAAGGCCTGGGGCGAGAAGCCGTAGATGTTGATGACCAGATCGGACGAACTGGAGATGTAGGTGAACAGCACCGCCCCGTTCAGCGCCCCGGCCAGGGCGTAGCCGAGCAGGCGGCGGTTGCTCAGCAGCACCGCGAAGGCGCGCAGCGGGTTCTCTGACCGGGCCTGGGCGGCGGTCTCCTCGGAGCGCGACTCCTTGAGGCGCAGCAGCACCGCCAGCCCGCAGCAGAGGCCGAACACGGCCAGGATCCAGAAGATCGCCCGCCAGCCGGCGAAGGCCAGCACCCAGCTGCCCATCATCGGGGCGACGATCGGCGCGATGCCCATCACCAGGGTCAGCAGCGACAGCACGCGGGCCGTCTCTGTGTGATTGAACTGGTCGCGCACCACGGCGCGGGCGACGACCGCCCCGGCGCAGCCGCCCAGCGCCTGGACGAAGCGGGCCAGCTGCAGGCCTTCGATCGAGGTGGCCAGCGCGCACCAGACCGAAGCGGCGACGTAGACGGCGATGCCGACCATGATCGGCGCCCGCCGCCCGAACCGGTCCGAGGCCGGGCCGTAGAGCAGCTGGCCGATCGCCATGCCCAGCAGGAAGGTCGAGACCGTCTGCTGGGTCGCGTTGGGCGAGGCGTTCAGCGCCTTCCCGATGTCCGGCAGCGCGCCGAGATACATGTCGATCGACATCGGCGCGAAGGCGGTCAGCGCGCCGAGCAACAGGACGAGCCCCCACGGTGTGGCGGGCGGTTTGGCGGGCGTGTCGGAGGAAATGGTCAAGGTGCAGGCGGTTTAGGCCTCCAAAACGCCAAGGGAAAGCACCTCCCTCCCCTTTATGGGGAGGGACAGGTCCGCGCAGCGGACCGGGGTGGGGCGAGTGAGGACGCTCGCTTGGCGTCGACCTCGGATGGTCAGCTACCCCACCCGTCTCGTCTCGCTGCGCTCGCCGATCCACCCTCCCCACAAGGGGGAGGGAGAGCGATGGGCCTTGCCTTCCCCGACGACCACCGTTCACCGTAGCCAAAACAACATCAGGGAAACGTCCATGTCCGCCATCCAAGCCATGATGCCGCCCGTGCGCTACGCCGACGTCAACGGCATCCGCATGGCCTATTACGAGGCGGGGCCCGAGGGCGAAGGCGTGCCGCTGGTGTTCTGCCACGGTTTCCCGGAACTGGCCTTCTCCTGGCGGCACCAGATCAAGGCGCTGTCCGAGGCCGACCGCTGGGTGATCGCGCCGGACCAGCGCGGCTATGGCCTGACCGACGCGCCCGAGGCGGTCGAAAGCTACGCCCTGGAGAACCTCTGCGCCGACCTGGTGGCCCTGCTGGACCACAAGGGCATCGATAAGGCGATCTTCGTCGGTCACGACTGGGGCGGCTTCGTCGTCTGGTACATGGGCATGCGCCATCCCGACCGGGTGGCCGGCGTCATCGGCCTGAACACCCCCTTCAACGAGCGCGCGCCGATCGATCCCATCGAAATCATGCGCAAGCGGCTGGGCGAGCGGATGTACATCGTCCACTTCCAGACCCCGGGCGAGGCCGACGCCGTGCTGGACGGCGACGTCCGCAAGGCGATGGAGTTCTTCATGAAGCGGCCGCTGGACCTGCCGGCCGCCGAACCCAGCGCCGGCTTCGCGACCGAGCGCAAGGAAGGCGACCCGAGCGCCTTCGCCCTGGTCGACCTCCTCCAGGCCTACGACCCGGCGGTCGATCCGCGGCCCAGGCTGCTGACCGACGAGGAGATGGACGCCTTCGTGGAGACCTTCGAGCGCAGCGGCTTCACCGGCGGCATCAACTGGTACCGCAACTTCACCCGCAACTGGCATGCCGCCGAACACCTGGAGCACCGGGTGAAGCAGCCCAGCCTGATGATCATGGCCGAGAAGGACGCGGTGCTGCCGCCCTCCTCCGCCGACGGCATGGAACGGCTGATCCCCGATCTGGAGAAGCAGCTGGTCACCGGCTCAGGCCACTGGACCCAGCAGGAGGAGCCGGAACAGGTGAACCGCTTCATCCTCGACTGGCTGGATCGCCGGTTCCCGCTCTGACCGGGGACGGCCTCCGAAGGATCGCGAGGGACAGCCAAGCTTGGCGAAGCTGTCCCGGCCTCGACGCTTTGCAGGTGGGCGCCGCCCCGCTCGGGCGGTAGAACATCCTCATGGACCGTTCAGCCCATTCTGCCAGTCTCGGACATGCCTCCGGCCGCCGGAACCTCTACGCGGAGATCGATCCGTACAACGTCGGCTGGCTGGCCACCGGCGGCCCGCACGAAATCTACTACGAGGAGTGCGGCAACCCGAAGGGCAAGGCCGCCATCGTGCTGCACGGCGGCCCGGGCGGGGCGGTGAACCCGACCATGCGGCGGTTCTTCGACCACGACAAATACAGGGTGGTGCTGTTCGACCAGCGCGGCTGCGGCCGCAGCCGGCCCAACGCCAGCCTCGAGGACAACACGACCTGGTCGCTGATCGAGGACATCGAGCGGCTGCGCAAGCACCTGGGTGTCGAGAAGTGGGTGGTGTTCGGCGGCAGCTGGGGTTCCACGCTCGCCCTCGCCTACGCCATCGCCCACCCGGACCGCGTCGAGGGGTTGGTGCTGCGCGGCATCTTCCTGCTGACCCAGCGCGAGCTGAAGTGGTTCTACCAGGACGGCGCCAGCTATCTGTTCCCGGACGCCTGGGAGCGGTTCAAGGCGCCGATCCCGGCCGGCGAGCGCGCCGACATGATCAGCGCCTACCATCGCCGCCTGACCCACACGGACCGCAAGGTCCAGGCCGAGGCGGCCGCCGCCTGGAGCCAGTGGGAAGGCGACACCATCTCGATCCGGGGGCCGGAAGCGCGGCCGCCGAAGTTCAACGAGATCGATTTCGCCATCGCCTTCGCGCGGATCGAATGCCACTTCTTCGCCAACCGCGGCTTCTTCGCCGAGGACGGGTGGATCCTGAAGAACATCGAGAAGATCCGGAAGATTCCGGGCTGGATCGTCCAGGGCCGCTTCGACGTGGTCACGCCGCTGGAAAGCGCCTGGGCCCTGCACAAGGCCTGGCCCGAGGCGAAGTTCGACATCGTCTGGGACGCGGGCCACGCCAGCACCGAGCCCGGCATCATCGACGGTCTGATCCGCGCGACCGACGAGGCCGCGCGGCTTTAGGCTGGATCTGGAGCGCGTTGATCCGGTCCGATGATTCCATCTGAACCGGGCGCGCTCTAGACGCACTGCTTGGCGGGCGCGTCCTTCTGGAGCGCGCAGAACATGCGGCCGCCCTTCTCCGGGCCGTAGCGGCCGATCAGCCGCTCGCGCAGCAGCAGCCACTTGTCCTCGGTGTCGGCCACGGCGGCCTCGACGGCGCGGCGGAAGTTGTCATTGATCTCGCCGCGCGAGGTAGAGCCGCGCCCGATGCCGGGATCGATCTCGCCGGTGTCCTTGTTCAGCACGTCGTGCCTCACCCGGCCCTTGCAGAAGGCCGACTCCGGGAAGCCCTCGTAGCAGCCGGTGATCAGCCCGGCCGGAAACGCCGGCGTCCCGCGCAGCGACAGCCAGGGCGCGGGGCCGCTGGCGCCCAGCCCCGGCGGGTTGGTGATCCCCGTCCCGCCCGGCCGGGCCCGGTCGACCCAGTTGCTGTGGGAGTAGAAGTCCTGCGACGCGTGAAGCGTCGCCCCGAACGCCTCGAGCGTCCGGCACTTGGCGCTCTCCTTGGGGTCGCCGAAGTCGCAGTCGAGGCGCACCTGCCTGGGCTCCACCGCGCCGTCGGCGTCGAGCATGCCGGCGGCCTGGGCCACCGCCTTGTCCATGTTGGCGATCATCCAGGCGCGGCAGGCCTCGATGTTGGCTCGGGCCACGGCCTGGGACTGCGGATAGCCGTCGGTCGGCAGCCAGTCGCCGCGGTCGCAATGGGCCTTGGCCTCGGACATCAGGCCGCTGCGGGGATTGTCGGGGTGGCCCACGGCGCCGAAGGTGCCGGACCGCCCGGCCAGCTCGTCCAGGCTACGCGGCGACAGGCAGTGTTGCGGCGCGGTCGGGGTGCACTGCAGGGCCCGGCGGGTGATCCGCTCGTGCTCGGCGTTCTGGCCCAGGAACCGGACCGTGCCGAACGCCGCCGCCTGGCCCGCGACGGCCATGGCGATGACGCCGACGATGATGGCGCTTCGTCTCATGATCATTCCCCCATGATCGCGAGCGAGCGTGACTCGGCTTTGGCGGGGAGTCCAGCGACGGACCCGCGAAACGAGAACCGCTAGAGAAGCGCGCCCCGGCCGCTCGTCACCTCGGAGTAGCGGTGGACGCGGGTCGACTGCACCAGGCCGAAGCCGATCATCACCGTCAGCATGACCGTGCCGCCGTAGCTGAGCATCGGCATGGGCACGCCCACGACCGGCGCCAGGCCCATGACCATCGCGCCGTTGATCAGCACATAGAGGGCGAACGTCGCCGTCACCCCGGCCGAGGCCAGGCGACCGAAGTGGCTGTGGCTGATCGAGGCGATGCGCAGGGCCATGAAGATGACCGCCCCGTAGATCGCCAGGATGATGATGCAGCCGGCGAAGCCGAACTCCTCCGCCAGGGCGGCGAAGATGAAGTCGGTGTGCTTCTCGGGCAGGAAGTTCAGCTGGCTCTGGCTGCCCAGGCCGAAGCCCTTGCCCAGCAGTCCGCCGGCGCCGAGCGCGATCTTGGACTGCAGGATGTGGTAGCCGGAGCCGGACGGGTCGGCCTCGGGGTTGAACAGCACGTCGACCCGCTTCCGCTGATAGTCGTGCAGCACGAAGAAATACATGGCCGGCGCGATGACGGCGACGGCGCCGATGCCGGCGGCGATGAACTGCCAGGCCAGGCCGGCCATCATCATGATCGCCACGCCGGTGAACAGGATCAGCAGCGACGTGCCGAGGTCCGGCTGGTGCGCGACCAGCAGCGTGGGGGCGGCGATCAGGAAGGCCGGGATCAGCAGCCACCAGCTCATCCGGGCGCTCTCGGCGGACATGCCGTGATAGAACCGGGCCAGCGCCAGCACGACGCCGACCTTCATGATCTCCGAGGGCTGGAACCTGAGCGGGCCGATCTCCAGCCAGCGCTGGGCGCCCTTAGAGACGTCGCCGGCCACCTCGACCCCTATCAGCAGGATCAGCGCCACGACGTAGACCGGATAGGCCGCCTGGAACCACCACTGCAGCGGACACATCGCCAGCACGATCATCATCACGAAGAAGATGCCGAAGCGGATCAGGTGCGGCGCCGCCCAGGGCGTCCAGCTGAGCTCGGCGGCCGAGAACATGATCAGCGCGCCGGCGCCGGCGATGGCGCAGAGCAGCAGGCAGAAGGTCCAGTCGATCTCGGCGAACTTGACGATCAGCCGATCGCGTTCACCGGGACGGGTCAGGGCGCTGGCGGTCATTGCGGAGCCTCCGGGCCGGGGGTCGGCGGCGGCGGAACGGCGCCCTCGACGGGCGCTTCCGGCGCGATGCCCTCGACGGGCGCGTTGGGGTCGACCTCGGGCAGCGGCAGGGGCTGCTCGATACGGGCGCGGATCTCGGGGTCCTTGAGCAGGGCCATGCGCATCACCTCCCGCGCGCGTGGCGCGGCCACCGTCGCGCCCCCCGCGCCGCCGTGCTCGATCAGCACCGCCACGGCGTAGCGCGGCGCATCGATGGGGGCGAAGGCGATGTACCAGTTGTGGTCGCGCAGCCCCCAGCGGAAGCCGGCGCCCTTGCGCGACTCCCCGGCGCGGAAGGCCCGCACCTGGGCCGTGCCGGTCTTGCCGGCCATGCGGATGTCGCCCAGGCCCAGCTGGCTCTGGCGGAAGGCGGTGCCGCCCGCCTCGTTGGCCACGGCGATCATGCCGCCGCGGACGTATTCCAGCATTTCAGCCGGATACGGCAGATCGGGCACCGCGTCGCCGTGCGGCTGGTCCACGCCGCCGATGGACTTGATGAGGCGCGGATTCAGCGCCTTCTTTCCGTTGGCCAGCCGCGCGGTCATCGTCGCCAGCTGGAGCGGGTTCACAGTCAGCGCGCCCTGGCCGATGCCGTAGCTGGGCGTCTCACCCGGAAACCAGATCTGGTTGGCCTTATTCTTGACGAAGGCGCGCTTCTTCCAGGCGCGATCCGGGACGATCCCCTTCTTCTGGCCGGGGATGCCGATGTCGAACACGCTGCCGAAACCGAAAGCGCGCGCGGCGACGGCGATCGCGTCGGGGCCGATCTTCAGCGCGGTCTGGTAGAAGTAGATGTCGCACGAGTTCTTGATGGCGTCGTGCATGTTCTGGGAGCCATGGCTGCCCCAGCAACGCCACGTGCGGCCACCGAAGTACCAGCTGCCCGGGCAGTTGATGCGAATATTCGGATCGATGCCGGCCGCCAGCGCGGCCATGCCCACGACCGGCTTGAAGGTCGAGCCGGGCGGATAGGTGCCGCTCATCACCTTGTCGAGCAGCGGCTTGCGCTCGTACTCGCTCAGCGCCTTGTACTCGGGCCCCGACAGGCCCTTCACGAACCGGTTGGCGTCGAAGCTGGGCGCCGAGGTCATGCACAGCAGGTCGCCGTTGCGGCAGTCCATGAGCACGATGGCGCCGCTCTCCTCGCCCATCACCTCCAGCGCCCGCTGCTGGATGTCGGCGTCGAGGGTCAGCTGGATCTGCTTGCCGGGCGTGGCCGGGATGTCGCCCTCGGGGTCATCGCGAACGACGCGGCCCTGGGCGTCGACTTCCTGCTTCCGGGCGCCGGCCTTGCCACGCAGGTCCAGGTCGAACGCCTTCTCCACCCCCTGCCGGCCGATGCGGAAGCCGGGGTTGTAGAGCAGCGGGTCGACGGTCAGGCCCTTGTCGACCACGGCCTTGATGTCGCGGTCGTTGACCTTGGCCACATAGCCGATGACGTGGGCGAAGGCGCCGCCGAACGGATAGACCCGCACCTCGCCCATGTCGGCGGTGACGCCCGGCAGCTCCGGCGCGCGGACGTTGATGCGGGAGAACTCCTCCCAGCTCATGTCTTCCATCACCTGGACGGGCGCCTTCTTCGGCGCGCGCTTGATGTCCTTGACCAGGCGCTCGTGGCGTTTCTCGTCGATGGGCACCAGCTGGGCCAGGTCGCTGACCGTCTTCTCGACGTCCATGTCGGTCTCGCGCGAGACCAGCAGGCGGAAGTTGGGACGGTTCGACGCCAGGGTGACGCCGTTGCGGTCGAGGATCAGGCCGCGCGGCGGCGGCACCAGCCGGAAGTTGAACTGGTTGGACTGGGCCAGTTTCTGGTAGCGCTGGGCCTCCAGCACCTGCAGCTGCGCAAGCCGGCCGCCGAGCGCGGTAAGGCCGAGGCCCGTGATCCCGCCGAGCAGGAACACCCGGCGGGTGAAAGCGCCCTGCCGTTCGTTCACCTCGGTGAAGAAGATCGTCGGCTCGCTCATCGGAAACGCACGTCCGCGTCGTCGAAGCGATCGATCAGCCGGTGGGCGAACGGGTAGAGCAGCGCCGTCGCCAGAAACTGCAGCGCCAGCCCGATCAGGTTCGGGGCCGACTTCACGTCCAGCATGGTGATCAGGTAGCCGGTGACCAGGCAGACCGCGCACATGCCCGCGTACCAGGCCCACATCATCGGGCGGCTCTGGCCGGTCATCATGTTCCGCATGAACAGGGTGCCGGCGTAGGCGATTAGCAGCGACACGCCCCACAGGCCGAGCGCGCCGCCCCAGTAGAAGTCGAGGAAGCAGCCCAACACCAGCAGCACGATCGGGGCGATGATCGACGGGCGGATGACCGCCCAGCCGAACGCGCAGACCATCGGAAAGACCGGCTCGGGAAGCTGCAGCCCCCAAGCGCGGAGCGGCGCGGCGAACAGGATGACGCCGCCCGCGCAGAGCAGCGCCGGCACGCCGATCCAGCGCCACGGGTCCAGAGGCCGCGCGGCGGAGAAGCTCATTGCGGCCTCGTCGGCGGCGGCGCGGCCGGCTGGCTGGGCGCGGGACGAGGCGCGGGGGTCGTCGATTTCGGCAGCGGCGCGCCGGCCGCGGGCGGCCGGGCGGCGGTCGTCGGCGGCGTGGCCGGACGGGGCGCTGGCGGCGTCGTGGCAGAGGGAGCCGTCAGCGCGGGCGTCGGCGTCGGAGCCGGCGTCTTCACGATCCGGTCGTCGGGGTTCTCGGTGATCACCGCCGGCAGCTGGGTCTGTTCCAGCGCCTTGCGATCCACCAGCTGGGCGTAGTCGCGGAACTTCATGATCCGCACCCAGTCGATGGAGTCCGAGTCGGCGTCGAGCACCACGCGCCAGCGGCCGTCGAGGCCCTTCACCGCCCGGCCGACCGGCAGGCCGCGGGGCAGCACGCCGCCGTCGCCGCTGGTCAGCACGCGGTCGCCGTCCTTCAGCGGCTCGCGGCCGCGCAGGTACTCGAGCTTGGGATTGGGACCGCCGTCGCCGGTCAGGATGGCGCGGGCGTTGGTGCGGTCGACCATCACCGGCGTGCGCGAGGCGGCGTCGGTGAGCAGCAGAATCTTGCTGGCCCCGTTGCTGACCCCGACCACGCGGCCGACCAGCCCGCGCTCGCTGAGCACGGGGAAGCCGACCATCACGCCGTCCTTCGAACCGGCGTTGGCCAGTCGGTAGTTGGCCAGCGGGCCGCGGCTGTCGGTGACGACGCGGGCGGTGACCATGTCGATCGGCGGATCGGTGCGCACGCCGAGCACGGCGCGCAGGCGCTCGTTCTCGTCCTTCAGCCGCACGGCCTCGTCGGCCTGCTGCTGCAGCACGACGAGACGCTGCTTCAGGCGACGGTTCTCGCCCGCCGTGAAGAAGTAGCTGCCCATGAAGCCGACGAAGTCGCCGGTCCACTCGCCGGGCTTGGACACGACGCCGCCGACCGGCTCGGAGACGGTGTCGGCGGCCTGCCGCGCGACGCCGTACGCCTCGGTCTGGAACGTCTCGCGACGGTCACTGAGCAGGAATGAGACACCGACGACGATGCAGACGAGCAGGGCCACCACCGCCATCCAGGTCAGTGGGACCTTCAGCTCGCCGAAAGAATCCTGGCGCAGAGCCACCCGTCGCCTCCGTCAGGGCCCCGCCCCGACTCACGTGCTGTGTATGTTACGCGAGGGTGCTCTCGAGAACGCCCTTCATCCACTTCGGGTGTTCAAGAACCTTGCCACAGCCGAGGGCGACGCACGAAAGGGGGTCGTCGGCGACCGTGACCGGCAGGCCGGTGTGGTCGCGGATCTCGGCGTCGAGGCCACGCAGCAACGCGCCGCCGCCCGTCAGCATGATGCCCTTGTCGGCGATGTCGGACGCCAGTTCCGGCGGCGTGGCTTCCAGCGCGACCTTCACGGCCTCGACGATCTGGCTGACCGGCTCGTGCAGAGCGTCGGACGCCTGCTTTTCGGAGATTCGGACTTCCCGGGGCACGCCCTGCATCAGGTCGCGGCCCTTGACGTCGATCGACAGGCCTTCGCCGTCGGCCGGCGCGCGGGCGGTGCCGATTTCCTTCTTGATGCGCTCGGCGGTGGTCTCGCCGATCAGAAGATTATGGTGGCGACGCATGTAGCTGATGATCGCCTCGTCCATCTTGTCGCCGCCGACGCGGACAGAACGCGAATAGACGATGCCCGACAGCGACAGAACGGCCACCTCGGTGGTGCCGCCGCCGATGTCGACGACCATCGAGCCGGTCGGCTCGTGGATCGGCAGGCCGGCGCCGATCGCGGCGGCCATCGGCTCGTCGATCAGGCCGACGCGACGGGCCGAGGCGTTGAGGCAGGAATCGTTGATCGCGCGGCGTTCAACGGCGGTGGCGCCGGACGGCACGCACACGATCACCTTCGGGTTCACGAAGCCCTTGCGGTTGTGAACCTTGCGGATGAAGTACTTGATCATCTCTTCGGCGACTTCGAAGTCGGCGATGACGCCGTCGCGCATCGGGCGGATGGCTTCCATGTGCCCGGGCGTGCGGCCGAGCATCTGCTTGGCTTCTATACCGACGGCGTGGACGACCTTCCGTCCACCGACGTTTCTGAGCGCGACCACCGACGGCTCGTTCAGCACGATGCCCTTGCCCTTCATGTAGATGAGCGTGTTGGCGGTGCCGAGATCGATGGCGATATCGTTGGAGATGGCGCCGAAAAGAGAACCGAACATTCAGGGCCTTGGATAATTTGGAGCGTCGGGGAACTGGCGAGGCAAGGGAGCCGCTGCCCGACCCCTACGCCGCGAGCGCGCCCCCCAGGCGCAGCATCGCCGAGTGGCTGAACAAGCTGACGTCACGCCGTTTGCACCGCGAACGTGTTGAATTCAAGGTCTATTAAGACCGGGCCTCAACCAAGCGCCGCGAGGGCCACTCCGGCGGCCGTCACAGCTCCCGCGATCCACTGCAACGGACTCACCCGTTCGGCGAACAGGCGTCGTCCCGCGAGGGCGGCGATGGGCATTTCCACGACCCCCACGGCGCGCACAAGCCCTGCCGGCGCAAGGGCCAGAGCCACGAACCAGCCGGCCGAGGCGGCCGCTCCGAAGAATCCCGCGCCGAGCGAAACCCGCCACGAACGCACCGCCGCGCCCAGCGACGCCCTGTCGCGCATCGCCAGCCAGAGAGTCAGCGCCGCCGACTGCAGCGCCTGCACCACGACCACCGTCACGAGGGCGGACAGAATCGGATGGGCCGCGTCGAGGCTGTGCGAGGCCTGACGGAAGGCGTTGGCGCTGATCGCGAAGCAGAAGCCCGACAGCGTGCCCAGGCCGGCCGCCGTCCAGCCGTGAGCGCCGACGCTCTTCTTCGGCCAGGACAGCACCAGCAGGCCCGCCGTGGCCAGCAGGACGCCCGCCCAGGCGTGCGGCTCCAGCGAGTCGCCGAAGAACAGCAGGCCCAGGATCGCCGCGAACGGCAGGCCGCTCTGCTGGAAGGCCGCCCCCAGAGCGAAGCTGGACCGCTGCATCGAGACCAGCAAGGCGGCGGTGGCGCCGATCTGCATCGCCCCGCCCAGCGCCGCCCAACCGAGGTAGGCCGCCGACAGGCGCGGATCGATGCTCATGAACGGCAGGGCGATCAGGACGAAGGCGATGCTGAACGGCAGGCCGAACAGGAACCGCACCAGCGTCGCGCCCCACGGACCCGCGCCGGTCATCAGGCTGCGCTGGGCGGCGTTGCGCGCAACCTGCGTGGCGGCGGCGAAGACGGTGACTGGGATCCAGAGCATCGGGGCCTACCGCCGCGCCGCGACGATCAGGCCCGACGCCCAATGCAGAGTCGCGACCGCCAGCTGCGGCCGACTTCCCAGATCGGCGGCCAGGGCGTCAACCCGGCTCTGGTGTCCGTCCGGCCAGTTGGGCTGCAGCAGCATGTCGTCGACGACGTACAGGCCGCCCGGCTTCAACAGGCGCAGCGCATTGTCGAGACCCTCGTACTTGCCAGGCCAGGCGTCTGCGAAGACGAGGTCGAAGGACGCCCCCGCCTGCCGCTCGATCCACGCCAGCCCGTCGCCGAGCACGAAGGTCACGCGCGGGTCTTCGCCCAGAACCGCCCGGGCGATGGACTGAGGGCCGTCGTCGTTGTCGATGCTGACCAGCGTCGCCGAGACGTCCATGCCGTCCAGCAGGCAGGCGGTGGCGAGGCCTGTCCCTGTCCCCAGCTCGATCAGCCGGCCGCCCGGCTTGCTCGCCGCCAGCATCCGCAGCAGCGAGGCCGCGCCCGCCTCAGAGGGCATGTCGAAGCCGCTGGCGCGCGTCCGGGCTCCGATCTCCCGCCAGCGCTCCGGCAGGCTCGCAGCGGGGTCGTCGACGGTCATGCGCGTCCCCGATCCTGATGCGCCGGGCCGACGATCCACATCGAACCCTTATGCGGGCCGGGCGCAGATTTCGCCCTGTTCAGCGGCGCAGTGTTCGCCGTGCTTTCGAAGGTCATCTCGATGTCCGTTCCCCTGGCCTGCATCGCCGCCCGTCTGTTGACCGGCGCGCCCGCGAGGCCTTTCGACGCCCAGCTCGACCGCATGCTCGACCTGGCCCAGGCCGACCCCGCCAGTACGATCGCCGTGGCCGGTCCCGACGCCGGCGAGGCGATGAGCGGCCTGTGGCGGCGCGGCTATCCGCGCGTCGAGGCCGCGCGCTGCGCGACCTGTCCCGCCGCCGACGAGCTGTGCGACCTGCTGCTGGTGGCCGGCTGCGACCGCGCCGAAGCGGCCGCCCGCATCGCCGGCCGCACCCGCGCGATGCTGCGGCCGGGCGGCCTGGCCGTGATCGACGCCGGCCGCATGAGCGATCCGAACGAGCGGCTGCGGCTCTGCGGCCTGCTGGCCGAGGCCGGCTTCGGCATTCAGGAGGGCGCGCACCTGGCCGCCGAGATCGCCGTTCGCAAGCTGCCGGACGCAGGCTGGAAGCGGGCGGCCTAGAAGCCGCTCGCGATCGCCGTCTCGGGCCGGCTCTTTTCCTTGCGGGAGAAGAGGTTGTTGAGCGCGTTGACGTAAGCCTTGGCGCTGGCGGTCAGGGTGTCGGTGTCGGCCGCGGCGCCGGTGGCGATACGGCCGTCGTCCTCGAGCCGGACCGACACCTGGGCCTGGGCGTCGGTGCCCTCGGTCACCGCGTGCACCTGGAACAGGCGCAGGGCGGCCGAGTGCGGCACGATCTCGTGGATGGCGTTGAAAACGGCGTCGACCGGGCCGTCGCCGCTGGCGTCGGCGCTCTTCTCGACGCCGTCGACCTCGAGCGTCAGCTCGGCCGACTGGCCTTCGGTGCCGGCGATGACCTTCAGGTGCACGACGCGGATGCGCTCCGAGCCGCGCGCCAGGGCGTCGTCGACCAGGGCGATGATGTCGTCGTCGAAGACGTGCTTCTTCTTGTCGGCCAGTTCCTTGAAGCGGACGAAGGCCTCGTTCAGGGCGTTCTGGCCCAGGTCGTAGCCCAGCGCCTTCAGCTTTTCGCGGAAGGCGTGGCGGCCGGAGTGCTTGCCCATCACCAGGTTGGTCGCGCCCTGGCCGACGTCCTCGGGGCGCATGATCTCGTAGGTCTCGGCGTTCTTGAGCATGCCGTCCTGGTGGATGCCGCTCTCGTGCGCGAAGGCGTTCTTGCCGACGATGGCCTTGTTGAACTGCACCGGGAAGCCGGTGATGGCCGAGACGTAGCGGCTGGCGCGGGTGATGTGGATCGGCTCGACGCCGGTGCCGAAGCCCAGGTCCTCGCCGCGGACCTTCAGGGCCATGACGATCTCTTCCAGGGCCGCGTTGCCGGCCCGCTCGCCGATGCCGTTCACGGCGCACTCGACCTGGCGCGCGCCGCCCTGGATGGCGGCGATCGAGTTGGCGACGGCCAGGCCCAGGTCGTTATGGCAGTGGGCGGAGAAGACCACGTTGTCGGCGCCGGGCACCTTGGC
>JBIICO010000243.1:0-5006 GCA_044238855.1 Caulobacter sp. | reverse complement strand
CGGTTGACCACGAAGGCCTTGATCGATGCGGCGTTGGCCGTGGGCTTCTTGAACCAGAAGCCGATCAGCAGGTAGCTGGCCAGCCCCACGCCTTCCCAGCCGAAGAACAGCTGCATGAAGTCGGCGGCGGTGACCAGCGCCAGCATGGCGAACGTGAACAGCGACAGGTAGGCGAAGAACCGCGGACGGCTGTCGTCCTCGGCCATGTAGCCCCAGCTGTAGAGGTGGACCAGCGACGACACCGTGGTGACCACGACCAGCATGGTCGCAGACAGGGCGTCGATGCGGATCGACCAGGCCGACTGGAACTCGCCGATGTTGATGAACGGCGCCAGGTGGACCGTGAAGGCCTCCATATGGCCCCAGGTCCACTGGATGAAGGTGTACCAGCTGAGCGCGCAGGCGAGCAGCAGCAGGCCGGTGGTGACCGCCTGGGACGGGATGTCGCCGATCTTGCGGCCGAACAGGCCCGCGATCAGGGCCCCGGTCAGCGGCGCGAAGACGAGAAGGGTGACGAGCAGCTCCACGATCAGCCCTTCATCATCGAAGCGTCGTCCACGGCGATGTCGCCGCGGTTACGGAAGAAGGTGACCAGGATCGCCAGGCCGACGGCGGCCTCGGCCGCGGCGACGGTCAGCACGAACATCGCGAAGATCTGCCCGACCACGTCGTGCAGGAAGGCGCTGAAGGCCACCAGGTTGATGTTCACCGCCAGCAGGATGAGCTCGATGCTCATCAGGATGATGATGACGTTCTTGCGGTTCACGAAGATCCCGAAGACGCCGATCGTGAACAGCAGCGCCGCCACGGTCAGATAGTGGGGGAGCCCGATCATTCCGAAATCCCCTCGCCCGGCTTGATGTCGACGATTGTCATGCCCGTCTTCGGCGTGCGCGCCGTCTGGGCCGAGACGCTCTGGCGCTTGATGTGCGGCTTGTGGCGCAGCGTCAGGACGATCGCGCCGATCATGGCCACCAGCAGCACCAGTCCGGCCGCCTGGAAGAAGTAGACGTAGTCGGTGTAGAGCACCCGGCCGATGCTCTCGGCGTTGGTGAACCCTTCGGTCGAGGCTTGCGGCAGGGCGTTCTTGCCCGCCGCGCCGTGGCCGGCGACCGTCGCGCCGACCATGATCATCTCGATCGCCAGCACCCCCGCCACCAGGCCGCCGAACGGCAGGTAGCGCGCGAAGCCCTCGCGCAGCTGGGTGAAGTCGACGTCCAGCATCATGACGACGAACAGGAACAGCACCGCCACCGCGCCGACGTAGACGACGATCAGCAGCATGGCGAGGAACTCGGCCCCCATCAGCACGAACAGACCCGCCGCCGAGAAGAAGGCGGAGATCAGGAACAGCACCGAGTGCACCGGGTTGCGCGCGAAGACCACGGCGAGGCCCGCCAGGACCGTCACCGTCGCCAACACGTAAAAGGCTATTTCGTGCAGAGCCATCGTGGCCGCTGCTCCCTTGTCTAGTCTTGCGAAAGAGGCGGTGAAAACACGCTCACCGACCCCGTTTGAATCGCGGCCTCCCCTTACCGGTAGGCCGCGTCCAGTTCCAGATTCTTCGCGATCTCGCGCTCCCAG
This sequence comes from Caulobacter sp., assembly GCA_044238855.1. GTDB lineage: Bacteria > Pseudomonadota > Alphaproteobacteria > Caulobacterales > Caulobacteraceae > Caulobacter. Next base: position 3,422 of record JBIICO010000243.1, on the reverse strand, counting down.
CGGTCGCCGTTATCCAGCAGCCGCTCCTTGTCGTAGTAGAGTTCCTCGCGCGTCTCGGTCGCGAACTCGGTGTTCGGCCCCTCGACGATGGCGTCCACCGGGCAGGCCTCCTGGCACAGGCCGCAGTAGATGCACTTCACCATGTCGATGTCGTAGCGGGTCGTGCGGCGGCTGCCGTCGGCGCGGGGCTCGGCCTCGATGTAGATCGCCTGGGCCGGGCAGATGGCCTCGCACAGCTTGCAGGCGATGCAGCGCTCTTCCCCCGAGGGATAGCGGCGCAGGGCATGCTCTCCCCGGAAGCGCGGCGACTGCGGGTTGCGCTCGTTCGGGTAGATGACGGTCTTCTTCGGGGCCGCCATGTACTTCATGGCCAGCACGAAGGCGCCGGCGAAGTCCATGAGGGCAGCGCCCTTCAGGGCCTGGCTGATGCGCTGCATCATTGAGTGGAGCCCTTCTTCGGAATGTAGCAGAGGTAGTTGGACAGCTGGGCGGTGTCTTCGCCCTTGATGCCCTTGGGACGCACTTCACCGCCGGCGGCGGCGCAGTCGGACTTGGCGCGCACCATGGCGTCGTAGCTCACCAGGCCGCGGCCGAGCGAATAGGTCTGCAGCCCGCTCTCGGTCGTGGCGCAGGCCGCCAGCGCGGCGAGCAGGAACAGGGGCGCGAAGCGGCGCATCAGAACCCGCTCCCGAACACGCGCCAGGCGGCGACGAGGATCACCCCGACCAGCGAGGTCGGCAGGAACACCTTCCAGCCCAGGCGCATCAGCTGGTCGTAGCGGTAGCGGGGCACGATCGCCTTCGCCATCGCGAACATGAAGAACCAGAAGACGACCTTCACCGAGAAGATCAGGAAGTAGACGATGCTCTGGGCCGTCGCGGGCCAGCCGTCGATCGGCAGCGGGATCGGCGAGGTCCAGCCCCCGAAGAACAGGATCGAGATCATCGCGCACATCAGGACGATGGCGACGTACTCACCGAGCATGAACAGCAGGTACGGGGTCGAGCTGTACTCGACCTGGTAGCCGGCCACGAGTTCCGACTCCGCTTCCGGAAGGTCGAACGGCGGCCGGTTCGTCTCGGCCAGGGCCGAGATGTAGAACACCACCATCATCGGGATCATGACCAGCGCCAGCGGCAGGTTCTTCAGCCCGCCGCCCAGCACGTTCCAGTTCCAGAAGCCGCCGTCCTGTTTGGCGACGATCTCGCCCAGGTTCATGCTGCCCGCGAGCAGCACGACGGTGATGATCACGAAGCCGATCGAGACCTCGTAGGACACCATCTGCGCCGCCGAACGGAGCGCGCCGAGGAACGGGTACTTCGAGTTCGAAGCCCAGCCGCCCATGATGATGCCGTAGACGCCGAGCGAGCTCATCGCCAGCAGGTAGAGGATGCCGACGTTGATGTCGGAGATCGCCCAGCCGGGCGCGAGCGGCACCACGCCCCAGCCCGCCAGGGCCAGGGTGACGGTGATGACCGGGGCCAGAAGGAAGACGGCCTTGTCGGCGCCGGCCGGGACGACCAGCTCCTTCAGCACGAACTTCAGCAGGTCGGCGAACGACTGCAGCAGGCCGAACGGGCCCACGACGTTCGGGCCCTTCCGCATCTGCACGCCGGCCCAGATCTTCCGGTCCGCCAGCAGCAGGAAGGCGATGGCGATCAGCAGGACGACGACGATCAGAAGGATCTGACCGACGGCGAGGCCAAACCAGACCCAGGGAGAAACGGTCTCGGGCACGGGCTACTCCGCAGCCATCTTCGCGGCGCCGGAAGCGACGGCCGCGCATTCGGCCATCGTCACGCTGGCGCGCGCGATCGGGTTGGTCAGGTGGAAGGCGTCGACGACGCTGGTGAAGGCGCCCTCGCCCAGCTCGCCGGCCGAGCCCAGGCCCGACAGGTCGAACACGGTCGGCGCCGAGCCCGGAGCGTAGTCGATGCGGCCGAAGGTCGGATGGTCGGCGAAGAGCTTCGCGCGCAGCTGGTCCAGGCTGTCGTAGGGCAGCTTGTGGCCGAGGCGGTCGCTGAGGGCGCGCAGGATGGCCCAGTCCTCGCGGGCTTCGCCCTTCGGGAACACGGCGCGCTCGCCCATCTGAACCCGGCCCTCGGTGTTCACGTACAGGCCGTTCTTCTCGGTGTAGGCGGCGCCCGGCAGGATCACGTCCGCCTTGTGCGCGCCGCGGTCGCCGTGGCTGCCCAGATAGACGGTGAAGGCGCCAGAGGCCGAGGCCTCGATCTCGTCGGCGCCGAGCAGGAACAGCACGTCCAGCGCGCCCGGCTTGACCATCTCGAGCGCGGTCTTGCCGCCCTCGCCCGGCAGGAAGCCGAGGTCCAGACCGCCGACGCGCGCGGCGGCGGTGTGCAGCACGTTCCAGCCGTTCCAGCCTTCACGCACGACGTTGGCGCTCTTGGCGAAGGCCGCCAGCGCCTTCAGCGCCGCGCCGCCGTTCGCGCCGGTCAGGGCGCCCTGCCCCACGATGATCGCGGGACGTTCAGCGGCCTTGAAGGCCTTCACGAAGTCGGTCTTGGACTTATCGAGGCCCGCCAGCGTCTGCGCGCCGGCGCCCAGGTAGTCGAAGCCGTAGGTCAGGTCGGCGTTGTCGCCGATCACACCGATGCGGGTCTTGCCCGCCACCCACTGCTTGCGCAGCCGGGTGTTGAACACCGGCGCCTCGAGGCGCGGGTTGGTCCCGACCAGCAGGACGACATCGGCGTCCTCGATACCCGCGAGCGTGCTGTTGAACAGCCAGCTCTCGCGCGGGCCGGAGCCCAGCGCCACGCCGTCCTGGCGGCAGTCGGTGTTCTGCACGCCCAGCGCGCGGAACAGGTCCAGCGCCGCCTTCATCGACTCGGCGTCCTGAAGGTCGCCGGCGATCAGGCCGATCTTCTCGGCCGAGGCGGCCGAGACCCTCGCGGCGATGGCGTCGAACGCCTCGCCCCAGGTGGCCGGGGCGAGCTTGCCGTTCGTGCGGACATAGGGGCGGTCGAGGCGCTGGCGGCCGAGGCCGTCGACGGCGTAGCGGCTCTTGTCGCTCAGCCACTCCTCGTTGATGTCCTCGTTGACCCGCGGCAGGGCCCGCAGCACCTGGGCGCCGCGGCTGTCGACGCGGATGGCGGCGCCGAGCGCGTCCATCACGTCGATGCTCTGGGTCTTCTTCAGCTCCCAGGGCCGGTACTGGAACGTCCACGGCTTGTGGGTCAGGGCGCCGACCGGGCACAGGTCGTTGACGTTGCCCGACAGTTCCGAACCGACCGCCTTGCCGAGATAAGTCGTGATTTCAACGTCTTCGCCGCGGGAGATAAGGCCGATATCCGGCACGCCGGCCACTTCGGTGATGAAGCGGACGCAGCGCGTGCACTGGATGCAGCGGGTCATCACGGTCTTGATGACCGGACCCATTTCCTTCTCTTCGACCGCGCGCTTGT
>JBIICO010000242.1:0-5012 GCA_044238855.1 Caulobacter sp. | reverse complement strand
AGCGCCGACCTTCCATCACCTTGCCCCACCCGCCCCCTTCGGGGGCGCCCTCCCCATGCGGGGAGGGAGGACTGCTACGCCGTCAGATCCACCACGATCTTGCCGAAGTGCTCGCCGGCTTGCATGGCTTCGAAGGCCTTCACGGTTTCGGCCATCGGGAAGACCTTGTCGACGACCGGCTCGATCTTGTGCAGCTCGATGGCGCGGCACATGTCCTCGAACATCTCACGGCTGCCGACCGACACGCCTTGCAGGCGGGCGCTGGTGGCGATCAGCCATCCGAACTGCAGCGGCTCGGCCGGGCCCGACAGAATGCCGATGATGGAGATATGGCCGCCGATGCGGACCGACTTCAGGCTTTCCTGAAGGGTCTTGGCGCCGCCGACCTCCATGACGAAGTCCGCGCCCCGGCCGGCTGTCGCCGCGCGGACGGTCTTCGACCACTCCGCGTCCGAGCGATAGTTGTGGGTGTGGTTGGCGCCCAGCGCCTTCGTGCGTTCCAGCTTCTCGTCCGAGGACGAGGTGATCACGGTCCGGAAGCCCGCCGCCTTGGCGAACTGCAGGCCGAAGACCGAGACCCCGCCGGTGCCCTGCAGCACCACGGTGTCGCCCGCCTGGAGGTCGGCGTCGCGGAACATGGACCGCCAGGCGGTCAGGCCGGCGCAGGGCAGCGTCGCCACCTGATGATCTGTCAGGAAGTCGGGGACCTTGGAAACGCCCTGCTCGCTGAACACCGCCAGCTCTCGGCCGGCGCCGGGGATCGGCTGGCCCAGCGACGACATCTGCGACTCCATCGTCGCGCGGCCGCCGTTCCAGTTCTGGAAGAACAGCGTCGAGACGCGGTCGCCGACCTTCACGCGGGTCACACCCGGGCCGACGCCCTCGACCACGCCGCAGCCGTCCGAGAACGGGATGATCGGCAGCGCCGCCGCGGCGCGGCTGTAGGCGCCCTGGACCATCAGCAGGTCGCGGAAGTTCAGCGACACCGCCTTCATCCGCACCAGGACTTCACCGTGGCCGGGAACAGGATCGGGCCGCTCCACCACTTTCAGATGCTCGAGGCCGAAGCCGTCCGTCAGTTCCAGCGCCCGCATTGGCGTCTCTCCCAATTCTCGTTGGGAGCGACAGTCACGGAGCAGACGCCGGGGAAGGCAAGGCCGCTTTGTCGGGCTGGTGAACCGCGCTCTCCGGCCGATGCCAGCGAACCTCGGCGCTGAACCAGTCGAGCGGCAGGACGGCGAGATATTCCTGCGTGCCGAACGGCGGCAATGCCTTGCCCTGCACGCGGTATGTCACGAAGGCCAGGCCGTCGGAGACGTGGATCGAGGCGTACTCGACCCGGCCGGCCGGGGCGATGGCCTCCAGGTCGCGGTAGCCTTCCCAGGTCTCGCCGCCGTCGCGGCTGATGGCCGAGGAGAGGGTCAGACGCCGGCCGAGCAGCGCGCTTTCCGGATTCAGGCAGCAGCGGTTCCAGATCACCACCAGCGTGCCGTCCGGTCCCGGCAGCCGCTCCAGCCGCCCGGGCGAGGCCCCGGTGACCAGGCTGGTCGGCTTGGGCGCCGTCCAGCTTTCGCCGCCGTCGGTCGAGACGGTCGAGTAGAGGCCGCCGGCCACCGTCCGGCCGAGCATCAGCAGGGAACCGTCCTTGCGCTCGGCGATGCTGGCTTCCCAGAAGCTGGGATCGGAGTCGCTTGTCGGCTTGGCCTTGAAGGCCGGGATGATGGCGTCGACGTTCACCGCCCGGGGCGAGACCGTCCAGGTGCGGCCGTTGTCGTCCGACCACGCCACGCGGGTGGCGACCTTCATCGGGCTGACGTTCAGCTTCATGTGGAGCGGCGTGACCAGGCGGCCGGTCGACAGGGTGACCAGGCGGTCATGGGCGCTGGTCCAGTATCCGTCGGCGGGACCCAGCGGGACCTCGTCCGACCAGGTCCTGCCTTCGTCCGCCGACCAGCGGAACACCTTGTGGGCCCTGGCCGGGCCGAAGATGCGGCTGTAGCTGACGCCCAGCTCGCCGTTCTTCATCCGGGTGATCCCCGGCTGGGCGCTGGACTGGCCCCGGCCCGGGAACAGGACCTTCGGCGCCGTCCAGGTCCGTCCCTGGTCGCTGGAATAGAGAACCGAGACGTCCGCCGGCCAGTGGTCATAGGAGATGTGGTCGCGCGGCTTGTGGCGGGTGACCAGATGCATCAGCCGCCCGTCCTTCAGCCGGATGGTCGAGCCGACGCCGTTGCGGACGTAACCATCCGACACGGGGACCAGCAGTCGCCCCCGCAGCCCCCCGAGGTCGCGCGACAGCTTGTCGGGCGTGCTCTCGCGCGGACCGCAGGCGGCCAGCAGCAGGATCAGCAGCGCGGCGGCCACTCCGTGTCGCTTCATCCCCGTACCCTGCCCTCGACCCACAAGCGCCAAGCGCCGACCAGCCCGAGCAGGGCCAGCAGCGTCATACCGAGATAGCCGAGGGCGCCGAACCTGTCGAACAGCGCGCCGCTGGCGATGGTGGCCAGTCCGATGACCAGGCCGCCCGACATCGCCGAGCTGATGGTCTGCGCGGCCGAGGCGTTGTGCGCCGGCGCGCTGCGCTCGATCAGCTGGAGCGTCGACATGAACACGGCCGCGAAGCTGAGCGCGTGCAGGGCCTGGAGCGGAAACAGCGCCCACAGCGGCGGCGCGAAGGCGAAGGCGGTCCAGCGCACGACGGCGGCGATCCCGCCGATCAGGATCAGCCGCTCCGGCCCGATGCGGCGGCGCAACGGCTCGGTGAACCACATGAAGGCCACCTCCACCGCCACGCCGGTCGCCCAAAGCAGGCCGACGGTGGTGTTGGGGATGCCCTGCGCCTTCCAGAGCAGGGCCGAGAAGGCGTAGTAGAAGGCGTGCGTGGCCTGGAGCGCGGCGCTGGTCATCACCAGCAGCGTGAACGGCCGGCTGCGCAGCAGGTCGCCGATGCCACGCCAGCGGTCGATGCGACCGGGCTTCTCGCCGCCCTCATGCACCGGGTCCGGCGGCAACAGCAGGCGCGCGGCCAGGGCTGACAACAGCGCCGCGCCGGCGGTCCAGACTTGGATCAGGTCCGGCTTCACCCAGGTCAGCAACGCGCCCATGCCGACATTGGCGGCCACGAAGGCCACCGATCCCAGGCCCCGCGCATGGCCGTAGTTGAACCCCTCGATCCGCGCCTTGCGCATCGAAAGCACGTCGGCCAGCGGGATGACGGTGGCGAGGAAGGCCGAGGCGATCAGCCAGAACACCAGCCAGGCCCAGAAGCCGGTGACGACGCCGAGCGCCCCGTAGGCCAGCCCGGCGCCGATCGCGAACAGCATGATCGGCGTGCGGCGCAGCGCGAACCCGTCGGCCCAGACGGCCATCATCGGCGTCACCACGATCCGCGCCAGCATCGGCGCCGACAGGATTACCCCGATCTCAGCCCCGCTCAGGCCTTGGCCGCGGAACCACACCGGAATGTACGGCAGGCTGACGCCCGTCCCGAGGAACACGGCGCAGTAGAACAGGCCAAGCTGAAGGGCGCGGGGCATGCGGCTGGCTAACAGAGTCGGAGAACCGCGTCCTCCCTCCCCGCATGGCGAGGGTGGATCCTCCGTAGCCGAAGGCGAAGGAGGAGACGGGTGGGGAGCTGGTTGGCCGCTCGTCAGCGCCGACCTCTGATCACCTTTGCCCCACCCGGTCCCTGCGGGACCACCCTCCCCATGCGGGGAGGGAGGATTACTTCACCACCGACACCCAGACCGTCGGCCATTCCTCGAACGACACGCCGCGACACTCGGGCATGATCGCCTGCCGGCTGAGCTTGAATTCGCTCCCGGTCCAGACCCACTCGCTCTGGGCGCCGCAGTCGCCGATGCCGCGCGCCTTGTCGAAGTTGCTCAGCGTACGGGTCTTCGGGTCGTAGGCGACGTTCATCAGCTCTCCCGACTGGTCCTGGCCGGCGCCGGGGGTGTTCGGGAAGACCGCATGCCGCGCCTGGCCGCCGGTCTCGTCGCTGAGCAGCATGGCGTAGATGGTGTTGTAGGCGCCGCGTGAGCACGGGATGGCCCACAGCAGGGTCCCGGGCGACAGGCGCGCCACCGTCAGGTCTTCGGCGGCGTTTACATCGCCCTCGCAGGCCTTCACGTCGGTACGAGCGGCGATGGCCTTCGGCAGGCTGGTCGGCAGGCCCGTCTGGGTGATCTCTTGCCCGCGATAGATCGCCGGCGCGGCGGGGGCGACGGGCGCCGTCTTCGGCCCGCGACGCAGCACGGCCGAGGTCGTGCCGACGCGGCCCTGGGTCTCGTCGAACCACAGCATCGTGGCGGTCAGGCCGGACAGCGAGTAACGGGCGACGGCGAAGTCGCCGGCGTTGAGGGTCAGCTGATTGCCGTTGCGCACGGCGTCGATCAGGGCCTGCGCCGGCGCGCCGACGAGCTCGCCACGCCAGTAGCCGTTGGGATCCTCCCTGGCCTGCAAGGTCGCGAAACCGGTCACGGGCTCGCCGTCGAGCATCGGGGTCCAGGTGGCGTCGCCCAGCGGGCCGCCGTCGCTGTCGCCGGGCGAAACCACGAACACCACCCGCAGCGGCTCGGCCGGGCCGGCCTTGCGGACGATCGTCAGATAGCCCAGCTCGTCATCGGCGCCCTGGAAGCCGTAGGCCACGCAGGCCGCGACGTTGTCGCAGAGCCCCGTCCAGTCCTTGAAGATCTTGACCCCGTCCGCATGGGCGGGCGCGGCGCTCGCCAGCAGGCCGACGGCGACGGCTCCGATGGCGGCAAAACGCTTGGTCATGAAAAGCCCCCTCCAGAGCGCGGTGTTATCCGGACGCGCTTATTGGAGAGGTCAGGGTGCGCCGACAAGTTAGCTTTTTGCAATGCGGACGAACGGCGATCGCCGGAGTGCGCCCGCCGCCATCCCGCTCGTCGTCCTCGCGCCCGGAGCAATGCGATCACCCCGCCGGCAGCGGCGGCAGATCCAGGCGGCGCGCCTCGGCCATCTTCACGTAGAGGGCGCGGATCTCGGTA